>CAZSWI010000187.1:0-7963 GCA_964610635.1 uncultured Acidobacterium sp. | reverse complement strand
CCAAATCTCCTTCGGCCGCGCCTTCGCCTGCGGCATCCTGATCACCCTCATCACCTGCGTCTTCTACGTCGCTATGTGGGAGATCGTCTACTTCAACTTCATGCCCCACTTCATGGACAGCTACTTCGCCGCGCAGATTCACAAGGTCCAGTCCTCTGGACTTGACCCCGCCACCACCGCCGCCCAGGTCGCTGCCATCCGGCGCTCGCAGCAGCTTTACCAGAACCCCCTGGTCAACATGGCCTACACCTTCATGGAGCCCCTGCCCGTCGGCCTTCTCATCGCTCTCATCTCCGCTGCCATCCTGCGCCGCAGGGCCCCTGTCGAACCCACCACCGCTCGCGCAGTCATGACCACGTAATCAGGAGGCAAGTCCTCAAACTATTCTGCCAAACCGCCTGGTTTCGGTTCGCAATTTGTAAAGGAGTGCCAATGAACTATTCGCGTCTTGCCCTGTCGGCGCTCGGTGGCACGGTCGCGTCTTTTGCGTTTGGCTTCTTAACCCTTTGGCTCGTCCCAGGTCTCTTCGAAGAAGCCCACAAGTACCCGGCCGTATTCCGGCCTAAGGAAGAAATGAAGACTGTCATGCCAATTGGGATCGTCGCAACCTTCATGGCGATCCTCGTTGCCGCCATCATCTTCGCGATCAACCATCGGGGCGGATCGGGCCCTGCCGACGGTGCGCGCTTCGGCGTTCTCATTGGCATTTTTGTGGTGTGCGCATTTGTGCTGCACAACTACGTGAACCTGAACATCGGCCTGAGACTAGCTCTGGGACAAGCCGCGGCTTATTTCGTCCAGTGGACGATCATCGGAATAGTCATCGGCCTTATTTACAAACCCCTGCCAACGCCATAATCGACCTGATTCTCCGCGCAAACTGCCGGGAGAGTTCTGAGCACCGGTGATTTCGCGATATTTCAGTATTCCGTGCAGAGCAGGAACTGAGGCGGCTCGTCTTCCTCGATTTCGGGATATCTTCCCGTGGGTTCGTAGAAGTAGTTGTCGGTGTCATCGTCGTTGGTCGAGGAGACTTCACCGATGAGCGCGTCGCCGTCGATCGCGTGAAACGCGTGGTACAGGTGTGGCGGCAGAGTGATCGATTCGCCGGGGCCTAAAAGAACGATGCCTCCCGCCTCCACTGACCGCGAAATGCCATCGCAGACCACGATGAACGGATCATTCGCAAAGCGGCCCTCTCTTGTCGAGCTGTAGAGCTGAACGGCAAGGCGGCCGTTGCCGGCTCGTCCCCGGTTAATGATATCTTCGGTTTTCTTTACGTGATAGTGGAATGGAGTGAGCTGGCCATTGCGGACCTGCATGATTTTTTCGGCGTAAGGCTTCGCGGTTTCCGGGGTTGCCGGGCGGCTGTTGCGCAGCGTGAAGAGCGTGAGTCCGCGAGTCTCGAAATTTCCCGAGTTGAAGTCGGTGATGTCCCATCCCAGGCGCTGGGTTCGCAGCTCTGTGGCTTCCTTGCGCCGCTGCTGCCAGTCTTTGGGCGTCCAGGAAGCGAAAGGCGGGAGCGTAAAGTAGTTTTCCGCGAAGAACGTGGCGGCTTCGGCTAAGTATCGGTTGATGGAGGATCTTTTCATACAGGCCGGGCCGCACACTCGCTCTTAGGGCTCTTGAAGGTAATCGGCCGTTGTGAGTGAGCGAAGCTCAGGCCATTCCCGGAGCATTCGTCCCGGCGACTGGCGGTGGTGGCCAAAGAATATCCCCCAGCGCCTGATAGCGCCCTCCATAGAACAGCAGCGCGTACTGCCGGACCGCCGTGCTCAGGGGCCCGCCAACCGAGATCCAGACCAGCAGCGCCACGGCGAAGACCACCACGCCGAACAGAACCCCGAGAAAAATCCCCGCCAACGAGCCGGAAAAAACCGCATGGATCCCGACCGCGACGGCGGCAACAACCACGATAAAAATAATTGCCGGAATGATCAGCACAATGAATAACCCGATCACCGCGACAATCGGTAACAGCAGCCGCAGCAATGCATAGAGAAAGAACGGACCCTTTTCCGCCCTGATGCGCGCCCACGCTGCGGTCCAGGCCTGCCCGGCTGTCGCGTTCTCCAGCGCATAGTGCGGCAGCATCAGATCGCGCAGGATCACGTCCACCAAAAATCCGGCGAGGATGATCAGCAAAAAGATGGGAATCAGTGGCAGCAGGAGAGCGAAGATCGCCGCAAAACTGGGATGACCGCCCGCCCCGGCATTCTGAAACAACCCCCAAAACCCCGCCACGAAAGGCAGAGCGATCAACGCCACCAGCAGCAGAAAACAGAAGCCGACCACAACGTTCAGCCAGAAGAAGCGCGCCGCCGGTTCGCGATACAGCCGCCATCCTGGCCGAATCTCCTTCGTGTTGTGGATCAGGCAATGAAAGAACGCAAAGCGCAGGCGCGTGATCAGGTAATAGAGCCAGAAGCACAGCAGGATGACCAGCAGCGACATGGCCACGAACTCCGCAATACGCAACGGGGTAAAAGCGAAGGGCACATAGGACAAATTGGCTCCGTGCCTCGAGGATGTGTGGTGCTTGCCAAAGCTGGAGGAGTTGAAATTCCCGCCGGAGGCGCCTTCGGTGAGCACGGCCACCAAACACAGCTTCAGGTATGTGCCGAACCGGAACGGCCGGAAGAGGAAAATCCTGGTCCGCTGAATGGCTGGAGAAACAGCATCGGCAGCAGAGATGGGAAGCATGGCAATCCCTCAAAGAGGGATAAGTCTACTGCAAATCTGGCCGCCGCGAGCGGATTTCGTCGGCAATCGTGCGGATCCTCATTGCGGCGGATTCTGGTTCTGCTGTTTGTCGTCGTCCTTTTTGCCGAAGAGCTTTGCCCAGAAGCCGTGCTTTTTCTTTTTCTGATCCTGGTTCTGGTCATCGGCTGGCGTCTGTGCGACGGTGGGCTGGGTTGGCGCGGCCTTCGCGGGCGGCGGCGGCTGTTGCGCCACACGCGCCGGCTGTGGCGCCTGGGTTACAGGCCGCTGGCCAAGGCCGAATATCTTCTGGAAGAGATTGCGCTGGTCGCCCATCGAATGATCGCAGGTGTCGGTGGGTTGCGTGCCGTCGAGAAACGCCGCCGTATAGTCCTCCGGGCACGCCTCGTCGGCGAGCAGATTGGTGTTGTCATCCAGCCGAACCTGAACGACGCCGGCCGGCGGGACAAAGTCTCTCACATCGGAATATTGCGGCATTTTCACCGCGTTCTTCATGAAGTCTGCCCAGATGGGCCCCGCGGCGTGCGCGCCTTCGATTTTGATATCGCTGTAGTCGTCGTTGCCGACCCAGACAATGCAGAGCAGGTTGCTGGTGAATCCGGCGAACCACGCATCGTGTTCGGTGCCCGTCTTGCCCGCCGCGGGAGCGGTAAAGCCCATGTTCCGCACGCCGGCCCCGCTTCCATGGGGATTGTTGAGCACCTGCTCCATCATGCTGACAGTGAGGAAGGCCGCCCGAGGATCGAGCACCGGCTTCGTGTCAGGCGCATAGTCGGCGAGCACGTCGCCGTTGGGAGCGCGCACGGAGGCCAGCATCCATGGATCGATGTGAACGCCCTCATTGGCGAAAACCGTGTACGCGCCGGCCAGCTCGAGGGGTGTCGCGTCGTAGGCCCCGATGGCCATCGCCGGAGTGCCGCGCGCGGACTTGATGCCTGCATCGCGCGCCAGAGCCGCAACATTGTCGAAGCCCACCATCTGCGCAAGGGCGATGGTCGGATTGTTCAGCGAGCGATACAGCGCTTCGGTGGCAGTGATGTCGCCGTAGTATTTGCTGTCGAAGTCGCGGGGCGTGTAGTCCTCATTGTTGAACGTGAACGTGGTCTGCTCATCGTGCAGGATCGTGACCGGTGTGAAGACGGCGCTGGCGCCATCGGGGTTGGTCAGCGGCGTCCCCGCAATGGCGGTGTTAAAAGCAGCGGCGTAGACAAACGGCTTGAAGGTCGAGCCGGTGGGCCGGTGGGCAACGGCGTGGTTGTACTGGCTGACGCCGTAATTGCGACCCCCGACCAGCGCCAGCACCTGCCCGGTGTGCGGATCGAGCGCGATGAGAGCCACCTGCGGCGAAACGAGGGGCGGCGGCGCCTCCCCGGCCTTCAGGGCGGCGCGTACCAGACGATCATGACGTGCGTTCACCAACTCGTCGACGTGCTTCATGCCGCCGGCGACCGCGTCCTGGGCGATCTGCTGCAGCTGCGGATCGAGCGAGGTATAAATGCGGAGGCCCTGCTCGTTGTAGTCGTTGTCGCCAAGGCGCTGAATGAGCTGATCGCGGACCAGGTCCACGAAGTAGGGGGCTTCGCCTGCATCGAATGCGCCGGGATCGAGTTTGAGCGGAGCTGCCTTCGCTTCCTCCGCCTGGATCTTGGTGATGGCCCCGGTCTCGACCATCGCGTCCAGCACGACATTGCGGCGCTCAAGCGCGCGATCCGGATGGCGAAAGGGATTCAGCCGGCTGGGGCTCTGGATAACGCCGGCCAGCAGCGCGCACTCCGCTAGATCCAGCTGCCGGACATCTTTGCCGAAATAAGCCTGCGCTGCTTCGCCGAAGCCGTCGACCGAGAAGCTTCCCCGTTGTCCGAGAGGCACCTCATTGGCATACATCTGAAAGATTTGCTGCTTGTTGAAGCGGTGCTCGAGCTGAAAAGCCAGCAGCACCTGGAGGAACTTGCGTTTCAGGCGCTTTTCCGGCGAGAGGAAGAAGTCCTTGGCCAGCTGCATGGTCAGGGTCGAGAATCCCTGGCTGTAACGCCTCGAGCGCATGTCAGTAAGCAGCGCACCGAAAACGCGCCCGTAGTCGACGCCGCTGTGCTGAAAGAAATGGCGATCCTCTATGGAAGTGACGGCGGGAACAAGGTACGGCGGCAGCTCGTCGTAGGTCACCATGCGGCGCTTGGCGTGATTCTGATCGGAGAGCCCGGTGACAAGCAGCGGCTCCAGTTCATAGGCCGCAAGCGGCTGGCCGCTATCGCCGGTGATCTCGCTGACCGCATCCTCGGAGAAGCTGATGGTCGCGCCGTCCTGCGCATGGTAGGACTGGGGCCCCGGACGGATGGTGATGGCGCGGGCATTGACAGCATACGTGCCCATAGGCGAAGCCGCGCCCTCGCCATCGACAGAGTAGCCCGCCTCCTCAAGCTCGTGCTCGACCTCGCCCGGTTTGAGCTTTTGTCCCGGCCGCACCTGGGGTGGCGCCGCATAGATCTTTGCCGTCTGCGTGAAGAGCGGGTGCTTCAGACGCTCGTCGACGATCTGGCCGACCTTACTCCAGTAGTAAGCCACCACCGCAGTGCCCGCCATCAAGACCGCGAAGCAAACGATGCCGGCAACGATGAGCACCTTCTTGCCGGTCACGTTGAACCGATGCGTCTGGGGGATTTTGACCTTCACTGCCAACTCGTGTTTCCGCCTTCCTGCGCGATCTTTTCCTTACCCACTGCACGGACCGGGCCAGTCCCGTGCCGCCCGAAACAAAGCGATTAGCGCTCAAAGTGCCCACTCGCCGTGTTCCGGCAGACACGGCGTGTCAGCCTTGCCACGTCCTGAACGGGTGACCGTTTAGCCGAACCACTCCACGCCTTCCTTCATTCTCACAGGAACCTCTCGATCTCTTCTCGCACTTCTATTCAGACGAACCTCCCTGAATATCTGTTCAGACGAATCGGATGCAAATTTAGCCGTGGAAGTGTGTACGGCTATCCGTCCTGCGCGGTTCCTCTGATCAATCGGCGCAGCTCCGTGGCGATGCCGGCCATGGGAAGCTCCCGGACCGAAGCCGTGGAACGTTCCACCACCTCCACTTTGCCCTCCGCCACCTTTTTTCCCACGGTTACACGATAAGGAACGCCAATGAGGTCCGCGTCTTTGAACTTTACCCCCGCGCGGTCGTCCCTGTCGTCGAGCAGAACGTCAAGACCAGATGCCTCCAGTTCCGCCGCGATTTGTTCTCCGGCGGATTTGAGCGCGGCATCGGCAACATTGGTGATAGTCACGATCACGTCAAAAGGGGCGATAGACGGCGGCAGCCAGAATCCATTGGCATCGTTACCCTGCTCAACAGCCGCAGTTAGAATGCGCTCGATGCCGATGCCGTAGCTGCCCATGATGGGCGTAACTTCTTTGCCGTTGGCGTCGAGAACGCGCGCGCCCATCTTCTCCGTATAGCGAGTGCCGAGCTTGAAGATGTGGCCCACTTCGACGGCCCTGGCAACTTTGAGCGGCTCGCCGCATTGGGGGCAGGCTTCGCCTTCGAGCACATTGCGGATGTCAGCCGCAACGGTCCAGGTAAAGTCGCGGCCCGGAACAACGTTGCGGTAGTGGTAGTCGAGCTTGTTGGCTCCGCAAACGAGGTTCTGCCGATTTTCAAGACCCGGGTCGAGAACGACGTTGAGCTTGCCGTCGTTGACGGTTTTCGCCGGATCGAGATTCATTGGGCCAAGATAGCCGGCCGGACCGTGCAGCCAGGTTTCCAGCTCTTCGGCTTGCATGGTGCGCAGCTCGGTAGCGCCGACGACAGTCATCAGCTTCGTCTCATTGACGAAGTGGTCGCCACGCAGAAACGCGACTACTGGCTGCAGCGTCGATTTGCCATCGCCGGTTTTAATCGGCACCGTCGCCATGTAGGCGACGCACTTGATGTCCGAGCTGGATTCAATATCGAAGAACTTCGTCACGTCGGCGATCGAGGCTTGGCCGGGCGTGTGCACCAGCTCCGGCTTACCGTCGCCGGTGGGCGCCATTTCCTTCACAGGCGCCAGGCGCGATGTCGCCTTTTCCATATTGGCCGCGTATCCGCACGCGGCGCAGCTGGCGATGAGGTCTTCGCCGGCGTCGGTGTAGACCATGAATTCCTGCGACTGCGAACCGCCCATCGCGCCGGAATCGGCTTCGACGACGATGAATTTCAGTCCGCTCCGCCTGAAGATTGCGCGATAAGCGGCGTCGTGCAGATCATAGCTGCGATCGAGCCCGGCCTGGTCGATGTCGAAGCTGTAGCTGTCCTTCATGATGAACTGGCGCACCCGCAGCAGGCCGCCCTTGGGGCGGGGTTCATCGCGGAATTTGGTCTGAATCTGGTACCAGATCTGCGGCAGCTGCTTGTAGCTGCGCAGTTCGTTGCGCGCGATGTCCGTCATCACCTCTTCGTGGGTCATACCGAGGCACAAATCGGCGCCCTTGCGGTCCTTGAGGCGGAACATGTTGTCGCCCATCAGCGTCCAGCGCCCGCTCTCGCGCCACAGGTCGGCGGGATGAATGGTGGGCAGGAGGAACTCCTGGCCGATGCGATCCATTTCCTCGCGCACGATGCGGATGATGCGGTCGATGGAGCGCTGGCCGAGGAAGAGGTAGGAGTAAATGCCCGCACCCAATTGCCGGATGTATCCGGCGCGGACAAGGAATTTATGACTGGCGACTTCGGCGTCTGCCGGAGCCTCACGGAGCGTGGGGATGAAGAGCTTGGACCAGCGATGCATTCGTATTTAGGTTACAGGGTGCAGGGCTCAGGGTACAGAGTGCAGACGCCGAGTTCTCTGAGTTCAGCGTCGGTCCACGTGCAATTCCGGAAGTCTCATCCACTTGAGAGACTTGCCAACCTTTACGAATGATGGGTCAGCGGAAACGAGCGTGGCCCTGGACGCGAGGGCAAGAGAAGCGGCGAAACTGTCCGCATAGGCGAGCTTGCATCGATGCTTCAGAGTCGCGGCCTCAAGCGTCCTCTTTACGTCCGCATCGATCACGATCACCACGTTCTGAAGGGCCTGAAGGTACCCAGACGCTCTCCGTTCGTCCATGTATTTGAGCAGAATGTAGAGGACCTCTCCCAGGTTGATCGCAGACATGAAGAGGCTTGCCTTATTCCGTTCGGCCTGTTCGAAAAGACCGCGCAATTTTTCCACACTCCTGGCCCCGTCAATACCGAAATAGCGAAGAACAGCATTGGCGTCAAGAACGTATTCCTTCA
>CAZSWI010000186.1:0-8043 GCA_964610635.1 uncultured Acidobacterium sp. | reverse complement strand
CCGCCACTCTCGGCGTCCCCGGCATCCGCCCCGCAGGTGCCGATACCGCCGACCAGAAACGCATCGCCACCCCCGCCGCAGCCCTCGCCGCCGGAGCCGACTACCTCGTCATAGGTCGCCCCATCACCCAGGCCAAAGACCCCGCCGCCGCCACGAGGGCCATCCTCGAAGAAATGCAGCAGGCCTCAGCGACGCCCGCGCCGGTCGGATAACATCGTTACCTTGTCATTAACAGCGTAAACCTCTTCGCCTGCCGGTTCACCTCTGTAAAGAAGCGCTGCGCCCCCCGGAGTTCAGCAGTCGGTCCCGGTTCTTTGAAAACATCGCATGGTTCCACACCCCATCGTCCATGCCCAGGCCCGCGAACCAGCGAAACAGCAGCTTGTAATCGATCAAGGCCTACGGCACGCAGGATTTTGTGCGCACCGTGCGGGAGCTGTATGTAACTCCGCCAGGTGACGAAGAACGACAAGGGCCGCAGCAGCAACCTTGATCGGAGAATACACGCCAGCCCGTTTATGCCGTCAGTCTGAGCCGCCGCTGGCTGATCGAAAAGAGCTTCGGGTGGCTGAAGCAAACCGGGCCGCTGCGTAAGGTGAAGCTGCGCGGACTGGACAAGGTGGACTGGCTGTTCGTCTTCAGCTGCGCGGCGCACAACCTGCTGCGCCTGCCGCCTCTTCTTAGGCCACCCCAGCGCACCCTCGAACTCCGCAACATAGGCATCCAGGGGTGGCTCAGCTTCTTCTTCAAGAACCTCCAAAGCACCCCGGGTGTATTCGAGGCCTAAGTGGGTGATCATATCTTCGCCCATTGATGTGGCGGAGGGTATTTTTTAGCTGATAGGCTGGTCCCGAGCATTGATTTTGGGTTTCGAATTTCTGATCGCCGATCCGTCCGGAACGTCTTCGATCCAGACGTCGCCGGTGATCTCCAGGGGCGGGAACGATTCGTCACCGTCCTCGTCGCAGGAACGACGTTTCGCACGCCTGCCGGGAACCGGCTTCCTGTTTACTTGTTCGGGTGGGGGCCCTCGCCACTCCGGGCCGCCGCTACGGCCGGCGCCAGGACCATGGCGAGAAGCAAACAGATGACGAGTGCGTCGAGCATATCGATTCCATTTCCCCCCGGGCTGAGGACTTCCTGGGCAGTATCTGAATTCTCACTCCGGGCAGTCTGCGATTGAATACCACTTCGGGATATCCGCAGAAAGCCGACGTGGGAGAGCGATCCCTCGGAAGTTCCTGATTTTTCGAAAGTTAAAAATTTTGCGCAATGCGCAACTTTGAAAACGGCAACGGGTCCAAATAGAGCGTGGGGGGTCCCGGCGGGCTTCTCACACAGCAACTCTCCTCGGACAACGAGGCCTCCTGCGATTATGTACTTTAGGGGGCCTCGTTGATTTTTTTTGGCCGCTCGCATTTTTGCCGGGAATTAACGTCCCTAACGTCGCACCGCACGAATTCCCTGAAGCCCCTGCCAGTTGAACGCCGACATGGTAATCGGCGCAGCCTGCGCCCCGGCTCTCGCGGCCACCTCATCGATCTCAACTGCGCGAGGATCCGCGAACTCGTCCTCAGCATTGAGTGAGACGGTGCGCCAGCGGCCGTTCGCCTGTTGCGGAGGTCGCCGCTGCCCTCCCGCATGAAGGAGGAAGGAAGGACCAGCGGGTCGCCCAAACCCTTCGTTCGCAGGAGCATAACGTGCTTCCGGGAGATGCAGACAGCGGTGTCGCAGATGTAGACAAACTAATCTTAAGTTGTATGGAAGATACAGCCGTTTTCGCCGATTATTTCATTGAATAATGGCGAGATGTGAGCGCCAGTTGTGAGCGCCAGGATCGACGGAGCCGTCGCCGTGGCGGATGACTACGGTGTTGTGTCCAGCCTGATCGCCTGATCCCGGGCGGGACGGCACATGAGAGGGGTGCGTCAGCCAGGCTGGCGTAAAGTCTATGCTTGCTGGATACGTGCAGTCCGATGATCTCTGTCGCCGGACTGTGGAGGAGCGAGAGTGGTTAGCGCCTTCCGGGTTGCCTCTGGGATGCGCGCCTCGCTGCCCCTCCGGATCGTCTATACCAGGATCGTCTCCAGTTCATTCCACCATCGTCAAATCCCGCAGAACCGGGCACCCCTCCAGACCGCTCCTGTTTGGCGTTCTCTTGTTTGGCGTCCTGCTCGGCGCCCTGACGCCGGCTGTTGCCGCTCCAGAGCGGTCCGGCACAACCAGCCAGTACGGACATACGCGAACCATCCATCTCCAGCCACTTATCGATCAGGTGACGTTCAATCACGCGCTGCTTTCCTTCGATCAGGGTGTGAGTGCCGGCCCGGGCGCCGGAGACCTGGAAATTCAATTCTCTGCTCACGATTCTGTCCCTTCCGATCGCGTCCACTTACGCTTTCGGCTACTTGGTTTCGACAGGGACTGGACGGAGGCAGGGAAAGAGCGCAACGCCACCTACCACCATCTGCCGGCGGGCCAATACCTGTTTGAGTTGGAAGAGGTCGATAGCGGCAACGTCTTGGCGTCGGGGAATTCGAGCCTCCAGATCGTGGTGAACCCGCCCCTTTGGCAAACGGATTGGTTCTGTAGCATCAGCGCGATTCTGTTGGTCGTCCTGGTTTCCGCTTTTCACTGGGTGCGCGTCCGTTTCCTCAAAGGCCGCGCCCACAGACTCCAGGAGCAGGTGCATCAGAGCCAGGCTGAACTTCAGCTTGCGAGGAAGATAGCCGACGAGGCGCACAAGGCTCTGAAAGAGCAGGCGATGAAGGATAGCCTGACGGAACTCTGGAATCGCAGGGTGATCTTCGAAATGCTGGAGAGGGAAATTTCCCGGGCGCAGCGGGATCACATGCCCATCGCAGTCGTGATGATCGACCTCGACCACTTCAAGAATGTTAATGACACTTACGGTCACCTCACCGGCGATGTAGTACTACAGGAAGCGGCCGGACGCATCGCCCAGCTCATGCGTCCTTACGATTTCGCCGGACGCTACGGAGGCGAGGAATTCCTGATTGTTCTTCCAGGTTGCTCAGCGATGAACGGAGTCCAGCGCGCTGAGGACTTCCGGCGCGCGATCGCGGATACGCCGGTTCCCACCGCTTCCGGTCCGCTCACCGTCACCTGCAGCCTGGGTGTGGCATCGCACGACGGCATGATGCCCGCCGAGAACCTGATTCACCAAGCCGACGAGGCTCTCTACCGCGCCAAGCGGCTTGGCCGTAACTGCGTCCGCGCCGGCGTTTAGACCCGTCGGGGCCGGTTCTTCGCATAGCATCGAAGCTTTCCTCACCACCGAAACTGCAGCGACTGGCGCAATCCCGCCGGCGGACCATACCAATTACTTTCGAAGTCTCTGTCTCACCCTCCACGAATCTCTCCGGCACAAGTGCCGCCCCTGCCTTTATCCTTTTGAGCCGCCCTGAAGAAGCCGCCCATGAACAAAGTGTTCCCCCCGCATCCGGGGGGTAGTTTGCAGACAGCAGCATCGTTAACGTTCTCGCCGCTCCCACCCCCGGGGCCATCCTCCGCCTGCTTCCCCGTCATGTCCAACCCCGCTTTCAGTCTCCCCTTGTATGAGCCAGCAGTGCGTCGATTGCCAGCTCAGTCGAATGCTGTTCGAGATCGTTTACCAGCCGAGGCCGGTAATACTGCCGGCCATCGGCTCCGATGAGGAACGTCGTGGGATAACCGCGAACGTGATATACATTCGCCGCCCAGTCGCCATCCGCCTTCAGTGGGATGAAGTCGTAGGCCTGGGAGCGAAGGAAGGGAAGGACGAACGGCTCCTGGCCCTTCTCGCCGTTGATAGCGAGAACCACCAAACCCTGATCCTTATACTTCCGGGCAAGGTTTTCCAAATGCGGGAAGGACTGGCGGCACGGTCCGCAGTTCGGAAACCAGAAATCGACCAGCACGACGTGCCCTCGATAATCGGCGAGCGAGACGGGTTTGCCGCCGTCAAATCCCGGTAGCGTGAACGGAATTGCTGGCGTGGATCCTTTCTGCACTGCCTCCCAAACCGCCGCGTGTACCTCGGTCGTGCTCTTTCCTGCCTTCGCCCCATATGCATCGAGCGCTGCGCCCACCTCTTCCGTGGGGTGCTTCGCATACTGGCTCAGCAGCAACCCATACGCATCCTCCGTCCTGCCGCTCGCTTCCAGTGCCCTGGCGTTCAGCATCAGCTCCCGCCGCATGTCGAATATCGAATACGGCGGTTTGATGTACTGGAGTGCGGTCACAGCGGCTGGCGCGTGGCCATTCGCGAGTTCCTGCTCGGCTGTCGCCATTGCGTCGGCATAAGCGGCATACTTCGGCCAGTCATCGTCTTTTGGCTCGGCCCGAACCATGTCGTGCGCGAGCGCTCTCGCCTTCGGCGGATCCAGCCGATCGTCGATCTCGAACAGCTCCTCCATGCCGATCTCCGACCACACGAACTTCTCCGGGGCAAACTGCCGGCGCAGCCGCTCCAGAGACAGCGCCTCCGCCGAATCCGTCTTCTGATCGATCGCGTACCAGTACAGCGCCTGCGCAGCAACCGGATCGCCGGGAAATTTCTGAAGCAGCCGCTCGGTTGCAACCTTGTAAGCGGCCTCGTCTTTCAGCAGCGTCCGCACATAGCCGAACACCACTTTCGCGCTGTCAGGTTCCAGCTCCGCCTCTTTGGCGCGCAGCGCGGAATATGCCTTGTCGTCGCCGCGCAGATTGGCCACCGCTGCCAGGCACTCGTACCCCGGCGCAAACCGCGCATTCACCTCGACAGCCTTGCGGCAGTATTGTTCCTGCTTCAGAGGGTCATTCTCGTCATAAAACTGCCCCAGCGCCCACAGATAGATCGGGTTGTCCGGATGACGCCGCGCCTGCTTCTCAAATCCCTTCACCTCGTTTCTCATCACCTTGCCGGTTCGCTTCTTTGCCCTCGCCACATCCTTTGTCCCGGTCTCGTTCCCGGTCATCCCCTTCGCCTCGATCGCGGCCAGCGGTGCGATAAAGATCTCGTCCCCGTAAGCATCCGCGTAATCGGGATCGAGCGCGATGGCCTTCCGGAAATCCGCGAGCGCCTCCGCATAGTGACCGTCGCCCTGCGCATCCCTGCCTTTTTGATCGATCGCCTGTGCCGCCGGCGTCCCCTCATACTGCCCCTGGCAGGAAGGTATGCAGCCTACCAGCAGCACTGCGCCCGTCCAGACCCGCCAGCCCCGCATCATCGCTGCCTCTCAGTCTTTGTCACCGGCGCCGTCAGATGCTCGACCGCGGGCCGCAGGCACGTCTCACGATTGCACGCCTGATACTCCACATCGACCGTCACCGTTCCCGCTGCCTTCCGCGTCGAGCGTAACGGAACCGACAGGCGGACCTTGCTTGTATAAAAGCGAGTCACAATCCCGAACCCCGGATCCGCCGCCGACTCTGGCCTTGGTGCATCCACGTCGCCGCTGATCGCAAAAGGTGACCCCGCCGGAACGCCAATCTTCATCGCTGTGGGGCCGCCCGGCTCCTCGTGCAGGCTGTAAATATGCCACCCCGGCTCAATCCGAGCGTCGAGTTGCGCACTCACCTCCGACCCTGGAGCCACGGGCGAACCAGATTCCGCCGACGCAGTGAGCACCCATTGAACCGGCACGGACTCCTGGCCGAAACAAGGCAGACCCAGCGTTATGCATCCCGCCAAAGTCAAGGCAGTTTTCATGCTGACACCCTTCTGAGGATCAACGGCGCAGCCAGTTTAAGCGAATTCGCCTCACGGACTCGGACATATTGAGCAGACCCGCCGCCGATCACCGCTGGCGCAGGCCCTGCCCTGCCCGCTATTCTGCTGAGTCATCCCGGAGCACACGTGAACAAAGTCTTCCCATCCGCTGAAGCCGCCGTTGCCGACATACCCTCCGGCGCCACCGTCATGCTGGGCGGATTTGGCCTGTGCGGCATCCCCGAAAACCTGATTTTGGCCCTCGTCGAGGAAAACCGCCGCCGCGGACTCACCGGCCTCCACACCATCTCCAACAACATGGGCGTCGACGGCTTCGGCATGGGCCTCATGCTCGAAGCCGGCATGATCGCTTCCCACACTGGCAGCTACGTCGGCGAAAACAAGCTCCTCGAAGAAAAAGTGATCAAGGGCGAGCTCGACCTGCGGCTCATCCCCCAAGGCACCCTCGCCGAACGCATCCGCGCAGGCGGAGCAGGCATCCCCGCCTTCTTCACCCCCGCCGGAGCCGGCACCCTCGTTGCCGAAGGCAAAGAGACCCGCACGTTCGAAGGGCGCCCCCACCTCCTCGAATCCTGGCTCCGCGCCGACTTTGCCCTCGTCAAAGCCTGGAAGGGCGACCGGGTCGGCAACCTCATCTATAGAAAGACTGCCCGCAATTTCAATCCCATGATGGCGACGGCTGCTCGTATCACCATCGCCGAAGTCGAAGAGGTCGTCGACACCGGCGCCCTCGACCCCGACCACATCATCACCCCAAGCGTCTACGTCAAGCGCATCCTGCAGGGTACGAATTACGAAAAACGAATCGAACGCCGCACGGTCGGGCGAGTTTAAGAAGAAGTGTCACCCTCAGCAAACGTTCCCATTCTGTAGCGCCGCTTGCGCGACAATGAATTGAATCGGCGAGCCGAAGGGCCCGCATTTCGACGGTGCGACGCCCGCAAGAGGCTGTAAACTCACTCTCGAATGTCCGAAAAAATCCTCGCCGCCCTGGCCCAGTTCATCATCGCCATCATCTCCGCCTCCGGCTACGCAGGCGTCGCCTTGCTTATGGCTATCGAATCGGCCTGCGTCCCTCTGCCCTCCGAAATCATCATGCCCTTCGCCGGGTACCTGGTTCACACCGGCCGCCTCAACCTCTTGTGGGTCGCCACCGCAGGCGCCATCGGTTGCAACCTCGGCTCCGCCCTCGCCTACTGGATCGGCGCATGGGGCGGACGCCCCGTCATCGCCCGCTGGGGCCGCTTCGTCCTCCTCGACCACCACGACGTCGACCGCGCCGAGCACTTCTTCGCCCGCTACGGTGGCATCACTGTCTTCCTCGCCCGCCTCATGCCCGTCGTCCGCACCTTCATCGCGCTCCCCGCCGGCATCGCCAAAATGCCCCAGTTCCGCTTCCACCTCTACACTTTCCTCGGCTCGTGGCCCTGGTGTTTCGTCCTCGCCTACGCGGGCATGAAGATGGGCCAGGCCTGGGACTCCGACCCGCGCTTCAAAGCCTGGTTCCACCGCTTCCACCTCGGCGTCGAACTCCTCCTCCTCATCGCCATCCTCTGGTTCCTCTGGACCCACTGGCGCAACCGCGTCAGCCCCGAAGAAGTCTAGCTGGGTGCGCGCTAAACGCCGCTTTCCTGAACGCTGATGGCCGCACGCTGAACGCTGCCGTTCCGGCTTGCCATTCCACCCCATAAGCGAGAGACTGACTGTTTGGCATCAGGCATTTTTCCTAATACGAAAGGCAGTGAAAGAAATGGCAGGGACTAAAGGGTCCGCAATTCAACCCGCCAAAGGCAAGCTGGGAGTCATGACCGTCGGCATGGGCGCCGTCGCCACCACCCTCATCGCAGGCGTCGAAGCCGTCCGCAAAGGCCTCGCCAAGCCCATCGGCTCCGTCACCCAAATGGGCACCATCCGCCTCGGCAAACGCACCGACAACCGTACCCCCCTCATTAAAGAATTCGTCCCCCTCGCCGACATCAACGACATCGTCTTCACCGGCTGGGACATCTTCCCCGAAAACATGTTCGAGGCCGCCAGCCACGCCGCTGTCCTTGACCGCGACCACCTCGCCAGCATCAAGCCCTTCCTTGAAGCCATCCAGCCCATGCCCGCCGTCTTCGACCAGTTCTACGTCAAGCGCCTCCACGGCACCCACGTCAAGACCGGCAAAAGTAAGTGCGACCTCGCCCAGCAACTCCGCTCCGACATCCAGAAATTCAAGTCCCAGGTCGATCGAGTGGTCGTCATCTGGTGCGGATCTACTGAAATATTTCTGGAGCCCGCCCCCTGCCACGCCACCGTCGAGTCCTTCGAGAAGGCCCTCGTCGACA
>CAZSWI010000185.1:0-8048 GCA_964610635.1 uncultured Acidobacterium sp. | reverse complement strand
GCGGGGGTTATGTGGTTTCATGCGGGTTTTATCTTCAAGCTTTGAGGGTGGGGCTTCAAGGCAGGGGGGCAATCCGAGCTTCCTAAGGGAAAGGCGCTTAGCAGGGAACCAGTATCCGACCTGAGGAATGATTCAGGAATGATTATTCCGATGACTGAAATCAGGAGTGGGTGATCGATGAGCGGGAAGGTAAAGGTGGAGAAAAACAGAGTACAGCCCAGCAGAAATGGTGGGGCGAGGGGTGCGGTCGCGAGTGCCGGTGCGGCCGTTGAGAGTCGGGGAGCGCGGGCGAAGCCATCGGAGCGGATCGATGAGCACATCGCCAGCATCGCGGACTGGCGGGGCAAGGTGCTCGCCACAATCCGGCGGATCATGTTAGAGGCTGACCCGGCGGTCACGGAGGACTGGAAATGGATGGGATCGCCGGTCTGGTACTGCGACGGGATGATCGCGGTAGCCAACGCTCACCGCGAGAAGGTGAAGTGCACGTTCTCGAGGGGTGCGCATTTGGGCGTGGATCAGCTGTTCAACGCGGGCCTCGGGGGAAGGGAATGGCGGGCGATTGATGTTTTCGAGAAGGACCGGCTGGACGAGGCGGCGCTGCGGCGGCTGGTGAAGACGGCGATTGCGTACAACCGGTCGCAGCAGAAGAGCAAGGAAAAAGGCAAGGCCGTTGGGGCGGATGGGGGGAAGGTGCGGCGAGCCGGCAAGAAGGCCTGACGAGACTCGAACCCTTGACGAACTCCAGCGCGAGGTCGAGTTAGCCGGGAACTTTTTCGCTGGGAACCCGTTCTTCAAGCGGAAGGAAGCGGCGCTGGTGCTGGTCCCAGGCATCGATGGCTCCGGTGAGGATGTCGTAGTACCAGCCGTGTACTGCGAGGGTGGAGTGGGCGAGGGCGCGCGCGACCGCGGAGTGGGTCTTGAGGTTTTCGAGCTGGGCGATGACGTTGGCGTGGATAAGGGCGGTGTGGAGGGCCGGAATATCGGAGCGGTCGATGCCGGGAGGAAGGAATTTCCAGGCTGGTTCAACGTAGCCGAGCCACTTAGCGGTGAGGGGCAGGCGCGACAGGTCGCGGGGGGCGCCGGGGTTGGAGGGATCGGGCAGAACGGCCTTGATCGCTCCGCAATCGGAGTGGCCACAGACGATGATGTGGTGGACGTGGAGGACTTCGACGGCGTACTCGATGGTGGCGGAGACGCCGCCGGGCATGGCGCCGTGGGGGGGGATGATATTGCCGGCGGTGCGGCAGAGGAACATGTCGCCGGGCTCGGTTTGGAGGATGAGGTCGGGGACGACGCGGGAGTCGGCGCAGGTGATGAAGAGGGTGTCAGGCTTCTGCATGTCGGCCAGGAGATGGAACTGGTCCTTCATGGCGGGGAAGACTTCGCGGCGGAACTTTTTGTAGCCGGTGAGGAGACTGTTCACAGGGTACAGGGTACAGGGTAAGGGAGAAGAGAGATTTCAGAGTTTGGAGTTTTCGTGCGTGGAGCGGTGGGGGAAGGACTGCGGTTGTTTCACTCACAGGCCCTGGGCTGTGCGGCTCTTCAAGGAAGAAGAGCCGCATTCGCCTTTTCCGACAGGTTGAGCTGTGGTGGATGGTCCTGGAATCGACAGACTGGCCACTGCTACTCCCAATGGGCGGTGCGCTCGGCGTTGTCGACGATGTCATGGGCACGATCGATGTGAACGAGAGCGCGGTTTCTGAGATCGCGGGATTGGGGCACGTCTTCTGCTCTGGCTACGTCGTTGTGGGCTTTCCAGAGGAGCTCATTGGCTTTGCGAAAACGGCCATGGGGGCTCAGGCCTGTGTCGATGGGGAAGGGATCACTGAGTCCTTTGCCGTCGTCGATGGCTGCGCGTTTGATCTCGTCGATGGCGGCATCGATTTCACGAATCGCTTCGTTATCGTCACGCCTGACGGGAGCCCATGCCCACCCATCATTGAGATAATGCCGGGCCGCGCGCAGGTCGCTGAGGGCATGCAGGTAGGCGGGGTGAGGTCCGGGAACTTCCTGCGCCTGCGCGATGCACGGCAAGGCGAAGGCTGCGATCCCAAGAGCCAGAACCAACCAGTGAAGCTTTCTTACCATTGTCTTTCTCCTTGCTCGAGTGTGGGTTTTGAACTGTGCTCGTGTATACCCACCCCACACTATCAAGTTGCGGCGTCGATTGCGTAAAAGCCGTGGCGACCTGAGATCGGGGTTGGCGAGGGGAGACATTTTGGAGAGCAGGCGACAGGCTGCTATACGCCGCGTTGCCGGCCAGCGGGGGAGCCTCGCCAGATGATGCGCCAAATGGCAGCTGAGAAGTGGGAGCGTATGGCGATCTCTATACCGGGGCGCGGCCGCGGGCGCCTTCAATATGGAGTGCGGCGTCTTGTGCCGCCTCGCCGGAAGTCCGCCCGTTCTCGCGCGCGACGATATAAGCGGCGTACCATTCCGACCAGTGATGCTTCGGAGCGGTAGGTTCATACTGCCCATGGCGTTTCTCTGTTTCCTGCAGAAGGTCTGTCAGAGTCGCGACGTCGATGCTGAGTCCTCGACCAGGGAGCCGCGTCGTAACCTCCTGGAGCAGCCAGTCGTTGCCGTCCGGATCGCTGAAGGTGGCGAACGAGCCGTAGGTGGCGTGATTGGGCGCGGGCCCGGGGACGCGGCCGCTGGCGCCGCCGGGGTTCAACTGAGCACCGGGCGTGCCGGCGTGGAACACCTGGCTGACCTCGACACCGCGGGCGACGAGTTCGCCACGGGCGGCCTGGATGTCGGAGACGACGAGGTAAAGTCCGTGGGCCGAGCCGGGCGCAGCCGATGCGATCTTCGCGCCGAATTGGACCGAGCACCCCGAACCCGGCGGGGTGAACTGGACGATCCGGACGCCGTTGTCAAAGGGGAAGTCGGCGTCGAGCCGCCAGCCGAGGCTCCCGTAGAACTTTTTCGCGCGATCGACATCCGAGACGGGGATGACGACCACTTCGAGCTTCATGTCGATGTTCGCGACGCTGGTCGCATCGGTGCTGCGGACGGAGTCCGAACTCATGGCTACCCTCCCATTTGAATCGGAATTGAAATGTGCCAGCTGAAGATGCCGATCGGCCTGTGCTTCTGTACTGCATGATGTGTTGCGGACGCGACTCGATCCAGCCCGCCTCGAGGCGCTTAGAGGCCCTTCAATCAGGGACGCCTAAGAGTAGCGCGGACGGGCGCCAGCCGTCACCGCCAGAAACGACAGAATTCGCCCTGACTTTTTCTGCAGGTGGTGTCATCGGGGAGCGGGAGAATTGCAGGCGAACCGGCCTGAGCCGGAAATGACGTGAGAAGCAAGCGGCATGCCCCCAGGCGAGGCGGGTAATGCTCAGACGCGAGACTCTGGCCGCGGTGGGGCAAGGCTGGAGCCTGGTCGAAACGAGTAACAACTCAGGCGATGGGCGGCGCCGCGGGCAATTGCTTTTTTCCGGCTTGACAAAACCATAACCATACGGTTATGGTTTCTGAGTGACGATTCATACCAATCACGTGTTTCGCGCTCTCGCCGATCCGACGCGGAGGGCCATTTTCGAGGAGCTCACCCGGCAGGGGGAACGGACGGTGCACGCATTGACCCGCTATGCGGGGGTGTCGCAGCCGGCTGTCTCGAAGCACCTGACGGTGCTGAAGCGGGCGAAGCTGGTACGGCATCGGCGCGAAGGACGGGAGACACACTATCGCGCGCAGCCGGACGCGCTGGGGCCGATGGTGGGCTGGCTGGATCGCTATGGCGCATTCTGGCGCGAACGGTTCGACCGTCTGGAAGGCGTTTTGGAGAGGATGGAGCCATGAGCATCGCGGCAGAGAGCGCTCGGGCGCTTGTGGTGGAGAGGGTATTCCCGCATCCGCCGGAGAAGCTGTGGCGGGCTCTGACGGAGGGCGCGCTGCTGGCGGAGTGGATGATGACGAACGACTTCGAGCCGGTGGTGGGAAGGAAATTCCAGTTCCGGGCCGAGCCGAAGCCAACCTGGAATGGGGTCGTCGACTGCGAGGTGCTGATCGTGGACCCACCGCGGCGCTTGTCCTACAGCTGGGGCGTGGGCGGAGCCGAATCGGGGCTGCAATGGGTGGTGCTCTGGACGCTGACTGCAGCGGAAGGTGGCACCCACGTTCGCATGGAGCAATCCGGCTTTCGTTCCGATCAGCAGGGGGCGTATCAGGGAGCAAAGTACGGCTGGCAGAAATTCATTGCCGGCCTGGAGCGTGTGCTTGGAGGATTGGACTGACCATGAAAACAAAAATCATTGGCTATTGGATAACGACCATCCTGGTTGCGTTTCCCATCGGGAGCGGGGGCGTCTTTCAGCTGGCGCATGCGCAGGCGTCGGTCGATGGCTTTGTGCGCATCCTTCATTACCCGCCGTACTTTGTGACCATTCTGGGGTTCTGGAAGGTAGCTGGAGCCATTGCCATCCTGGTTCCGAAATTTCCGCGGCTGAAGGAGTGGGCATATGCGGGGATCTTCTTCGACCTGACAGGCGCGGCGGCATCCTGCGCGGCGGTTGGCGGGTACGGCGCTTACGCTTTTCACATCCTCGCCCCTCTCTTTATTTGTGTTCTTGCAGTGGCGTCATGGGCTCTTCGGCCGGAAAGCCGCAGGATCGGCGTCCTCATTCCCGCGAAAAAAGGAGAAGCGAAATGAAAATCAAAGTGACCAGTGTGTTCGTCGACGATCAGGAGAAGGCTCTGCGCTTCTATACCGAAGTGCTGGGCTTCGTGAAGAAGAGCGACTTCAGCCAGGGGCCGTATCGCTGGCTGACGGTGGCCTCGCCCGAGGATGTGGGCGGGACGGAGCTGCAGCTGGCGCTCAACAACAACCCGGCGGCCAAAGCTTACCAGCAGGCCATATTCCAGCAAGGCCAGCCGGCAGCGATGTTCTTCACGGACGACCTGCAGGCTGACTATGAGCGGATCGGGGCGCGGGGCGCCGAGTTCACCATGCCGCCCACGGACGTGACGGCCTCAAAGATCGCGATGTTGAAGGACACCTGCGGCAATCTGATTCAGGTGACGCAGCTGATGTGGCAGGGCTGACGTTGGCAACGGTGACGGTTACGCTTGCGCGACCTTTTTGTGCGGGCTTCGCGTAAAAGGCCGAGGGGATGATGCTGGGCGGCGTTTGCGATTTGTGCCCGGCTGAGTTAAGGGTGCGATCGAGTTGGCGCCTGGGGCCCGGAAGCGATGACGAGGACAAGGAGGGGGAGGAAGGCGCCGACTCCGCGTGCGTTCTGGAGGCATTTGCCGATGGCGATCAGCGAGCTGAAGCCGGGAGCCTGGAGCCGGGAGCCTGGAGCTGGAAGGCAGGAGGGAGGGACCGGTGTTGGATAGCGACCGCAGTTGGGCGGGGGTGGGGAATTGTGGTAGCGTTCCGTGCATGATCCGAGGCATGCGGTTTTTCCTGGTTGCGGGGCTGATGGCTGCTGGCGTTCCGGCGCAGTGGGCGATGGCGCAGACTTTGCGCTATTCCATTTTGATGAACGATGCGAAGAGCGGGGCGGAGGTGGATACTTTCGGCGAGGGCGGGCGGATCGACAGCACGTACGAGTTCAACGATCGCGGACGCGGACCGAAGGTGGAGGCTCACTGGGTTGTGGATGCGAGCGGGCTGCCGAGCCGGGTGGACTTGACGGGCGTGGATTATCTGAAGGCGCCGGTGGACGAACACTTTGTTGTGGAGCAGGGGCAGGCGGAGTGGAAGAGCACGTCGGAGCACGGGCACGCGGCGGCGGGGAGTTTTTACGTTGGACTGAATACGCCGTCGGTGGAGACAACGCTGCTGGTTCAGGTGCTGGCGCGGGCGGGAGCCAAAGGTGTGCCGCTGTATCCATCGGGCGTGGCGCATCTGGAGAAGCTTGGGGAGGCGACGGTTCATGCGAAGGGCGCCGATGGCGTTGAGCAGTCGATGCACGTCACCGAATATGCGATCACGGGGTTCTCGTTTGAGCCGTCGCCGGTATGGGTGGACGATCAGCGGCGGCTGTTCGCGGAGCCGGGTCCGTGGGCGGCAGTGTTGCGCGAAGGGTGGGAGTCGACGAACGGCGAGCTCTACGATCTGCAGGTGAAGAGCGAGACGGAACGGTATCACCGGCTGGCGAAGGAGCTGACGCAGCATCCGCGGCATGCGGTGGCGATTGAGCACGTGCGGGTGTTTGACTCGGTGCACGCAGCGATGGTTGAAGACCAGACGGTGGTGGTGAGCGGGGAGCGGATCGGGGCGGTGGGGCCTGCTGCGAAGGTGACGGTGCCAGCCGATGCCGAGCGGATCGACGGACATGGGAAGACGCTGCTGCCGGGGTTGTTCGACATGCATGTGCATGTACAGGGCGACCTGGACGGGATGATGCACATCGCGAGCGGCGTGACATCGGTGCGGGACATGGGCAACAGCATTCCGGTGCTGACGCGGCTGGATGAGGAGTGGCAGAGTGGCGCGGCAATAGGGCCGCGGATGGCGAAGGCGGGGCTGATCGATGGGCCGGGGCCGTACCAGTCGCCGGCGGGGATTTTTGCGGGGACGCAGGCCGAAGCCGATGCGGCAGTGAATCGTTATGCGGACCTGGGATATGTGCAGACGAAGCTGTACAGCTCGTTCGACCCCGCACTGGTGCCGGAGACGATCTGGCTATCGCACGAGCGAGGCATGCGGGTGAGCGGTCACGTGCCGAGCGGGATGACGGCGCGGCAGTTTGTGGAGGATGGGGCGGACGAGATCCAGCACATCAATTTCATCATGCTGAATTTTCTTGCGGACAAAGTGCCGGACACGCGGAGCACGGCACGGTTTACGGGGGTTGGTGAGTATGGGGCGGGGATCGATCCGCAGTCGAAAGAGGTGAGCGATTTTATTGCGCTGTTGCAGCGGCACCACACGGTGGTGGATGTAACGCTGAACGCATTTGAGGATATGTTCACGGCGCGGCCGGGGCAGGTTGCGCCGACGTTTGGGCCGGTGCTGGAGCGGCTGCCGGCGCAGGTGCAGCGGGGGGCTTACACGGGCGGTTTGCCGGTGACGGCGGCGAACGATCAGACATATCGCGATTCGTGGGGGGCGATGCTGAAGATGACGAAGCGGATGTACGACGCGGGGGTTCCGATCCTGGTGGGTACGGACGGTTTGGCGGGACTGATGCTGCATCGCGAACTGGAGCTGGATGTGGAGGCGGGGATTCCTCCTCTGAAGGCGCTGCAGGATGCGACGCTGGTGGCGGCGACGGTGCTGCGGGAGCAGCGGGAGCTGGGGTCGGTAGAGGAGGGAAAGCGGGCGGATTTGGTGCTGGTAGAGGGGAATCCTGGGGAAAACATCAGCGATATCCGGCGGTGCCGGGAGGTGTTTAAGGATGGGGCGATGTTTGACAGCGGGAAGTTGTATGGGGCGGTTGCGATCGAGCCTTCGAAGTGAAAGGCAGCCCACTCAAGCCAAAGGCGGGCTTGAATGGGGCACTTGAGGAGAGGTCAGGCGGCTTTGGCGGTGCCTTCGATTTCGGCCCAGTCGTTTTCGGTGAGGTTGAGGCCGGCGGCTTTCATGTTTTCTTCGAGATGCTGGACGGATGAGGTTCCGGGAATGGGGAGGATAACCGGGGAGTGTTGCAGGAGCCAGGCGAGCGAGAGCTGGCTGAGGGTTGCGCCGTGTTTCTTCGCGGCGTGATCGAGGGCTCCGCCTGGTTTGGTGAGCTTGCCGGCGGCGACGGGGAACCAGGGGATGAAGGCGATGGAGTGCTTCTCGCAGTACTGAAGGACGTCTTCGTGGGCGCGGTCGGCGATGTTGTATTTGTTCTGGACGCTGACGATGGGGACGATCTTGCGCGCCTGCTCGATCTCGGGAACCTTGACTTCGCTGAGGCCGATGTAGCGAATCTTACCTTGCTTCTGGAGCCGCTGGGCGGCGCCGAGCGATTCTTCGACCGGGGTTTTGGGATCGATGCGGTGCAGCTGCCACAAGGGGAGGGCTTCAAGGCGCAGGAAGCGGAGGCTGAGTTCGACCTGCGGGACGAGGTAGGGGGCGCGGCCGACCGGCGGCCATGCGTTCG
>CAZSWI010000184.1:0-8069 GCA_964610635.1 uncultured Acidobacterium sp. | reverse complement strand
GGGTGAAGTCGATTCGCATGCCACCACCGGCAAAGTAATACTCGTCGGGACCGGTCGCGATCAGGATGGCAGCTGCTTCCAATGGCGGCTCTGGAGCGGTTGCCGTTGCGGAAAATTGCGGCGAGGCCGCAACCTGCCCCTTCGGCTGCGGAGCAATGTGCATACTGCGGCCCGTGTAGGTGAGTGTCAGTGTGTAATTGCCCAGCTTGACCTGTTTAGGCGAATCTCCCTGGTTGAGTCGCACTGCCGAGATGGAGTCGGTTCCCTGGTGAGCCAGAATCATGGGCGACATCTGATCGAGAAGGCCGTATACCGTGGCAAGATCCGCCGGAACAGGCCTGTTTCCGTCAATCCCGAACGGAGAGAATCCGATGGTGTCGTATTTGCCGACCGCCATGATTGCATTGGCGGGATTGGTACTCGTTTCGGGAATGAAGAGCGGATTGCCGTTACGCTTGAAGCGCTCGCACAGATCGTCGAAGTATTCGAGGTAAAGATCGGGCGCAAGGATATCGATGTCCGGGGCCCCAGCGCGCCAGATGTCATGAACCTGGGGCAGCGGACCTCCGCTGGGATAGGTGCCTGGCCATGCGTGGTTCGGCTGCTGCAGCCAGGCGTTCACGTACATGGGGATGTCGTACGCGGCCTTGCCTGCCTGCACCACCTTTTCCAAAAAGCGTGCATAGTTCCAGGCCATGAAGATTTCATCCGAGGCCCAGTGCAGATGCTGCCAACTGTTTTCATGTTCGAGGGGGCCCAGCAGCGAAACGGTAGTCTGAATGGGGATCTCCAGGGTAGCCGGTTTGCCGGGGCCGAATACCTCTTCCCATGTTCCCGATTTCTTATAACCGTTTGCCGCCCAAACCTCGCGAAACTCGGGGATCAGGGTGTCTTTGTGGGATTGAAGATAGTTCATCAGTTCTGCGGGAACCTGCCCGGCAAATGCGCGGTTGGCAACCGGAGAACGGTCGCGAGTATCGCGCAGGACCCCGACTTCATTCTCGACCTGCATCATCACCACGGTGTGTTGTGCCCCATCGACCTCTTTGATGTGACGCATGAGAGCGGCGAACGCCCGGGCATCGGCATCGCGCGTGACGTCGCTCAAGGTGCTGAGCAACTCAACCGGACCGGAGACGGAGACCGTCTTGCCTTCCCCGATCTGGATGCGCGGAAAGCGCTGGTAGTCCTTCTTGACCCAGTAGGGCGGATAACTCGAAGTGCCATTCTTCCAGCAGCCAAACCAAAGAAAGACGATGTGCAGACGATTCTGCCTCGCCCTGGCAATTACGCCATCCACCAGTGCGTAATCGAACTTACCTTCTTCCGGCTCGAACTGCGCCCATGAGACTCCGACGAGCACAGTGTTCAGATTGCTGGCCACAAGCTTGGGCCAGATAGAATCCATGGGTTCAAGAGCGGTGGCTGCGTTGTTGGTCAACTCGCCGGAAAGAATCAGGAAGGGCTTCCCGTCGACCGTCAGTTGCATAGCGTCGCCGTGCCTTTCGAGATGCGGCGCGTCGTTGCGGTCTTGTGCCTGATTTGAAACCGGCAGGCAGGCAACGGATAGAAATAGTACGACAAGAGACAGGCGACCGATGCGCATTCAAGCCTCCAATTCGCCGCTTCAACAGGGAGAATGGCCGTCTGGATATCTTCCGCTCGTCTGAAGAGCCGGCAGGCCGCAGCTGGGAAATGCTATCCCCTGACAAGCAGGCGATAATTCCCCGAAATTGCTTGTCACCGGATTCTCACGATCTGTACAGACAGCAGGCCGATAATCGAATCAACACCCTGTCTTTCGCATATTACAGGTTCTCCATCGGATTACTCCCGAAAGGCGGCGTGGCGGAAGGGTTGCTGTTGGCACCATCCAGCCCGTCCGTTTCCATCGACCATCAGGACCCGGCGTCAGTGCGCGGCCGGAGTGTCGGGCGTGCCGTCGGACCAACTTCGAACCGGAATCACGAAGACGATCATCCGGTCCTGGGCATCGTCGGAGGCAAGAATGGGAGACGCGTCCAGATTCGCACCCCAGTCACTGTCTTTGGCCGCGGCCTGGGCGACAAAAAACATTACGTGGGGATGCCAGTTCCTGCCGGCGTCGCCCAGATACTGTTGTCTTGACAGCATGTAGCACATCGCGGCGGGCTCGAGCGGGGGCAGTTGCCTGGCGGCGCGGGACTGGAGGGGGTGGGGCGAGGTCCACTACCAGGTTTGCCGCGTCGTTCGCATCTCCCGATCCCGAGTACCAAGCGGCGATCCAGGCAGCCTGAACAGCGCTGGCCGTCCGGGCAATCCGGCCTCCCTCGCACCTTGTCGTGCCCTCCATGTATCCTGATCGCCCTGGAACGAGGTTTGGGAAATAGTCCCATGGCGCCGCCGATGCACAGCCCGCACCAAAAGACGCGCCCGGCGCTCATGATCGCGCTGCTGGTCATCGCAGTGCTGATCAATTATGTCGATCGCGGAAACCTGGCGCTGGCTGCCCCTCTGCTCGGCAGGGAGTGGGGCATCTCGGCCTCCCAGCTTGGTGTTTTGCTCTCGGCGTTCTTCTGGACCTATGTGCTGCTGCAGGTTCCCGTGGGCTGGCTGGTCGACCGGTTCAATCCCAGTTCAATCCTCATTGCCGGGTTTCTCGCATGGTCCGGTGCGACCATCTTCACGGGGCTGGCGCGCGGATTCGCGACATTGTTGGCCATGCGCCTGCTCCTCGGCGTGGGCGAAGCTGTCATCTTCCCGGCCAGCTCGAAAGTCTTCAGCGAGGCGCTCGAGGAAAAAGATCGCGGCCTCGCGAACGGCCTGCTGGTGGCTGCCATTCGCTGGGGTACGGCCATTGGGGCCTTTGGCGGCGGCCTTCTCATGGCGCACTTCGGATGGCGCAGGACCTTCCTCGCCATCGGCCTGGCGGGCTTGCTGTGGTTGCCGGCATGGCAGCGATGGAAGCCACGGCGAGCGATCCGCGAAGCGCAACTCGAGCCGCAACAGCCTGCCCGCGAAGTGCCGAGCTTTTGGACGAGCTTCGGAACGATTGCGCGCCTGCGGCCGTTTTGGGGCGCCTCAATCGGCCACTTCGGAGAGAATTACCTGCTCTACCTGCTGATGAGCTGGCTGCCCTTCTATCTGATCCACGAGCGGCACCTCTCCACAACAGCGATGGCGTGGACTGCGGGCATGATTTATGCGATCGATTCGACTGCGGCGATCGTCACCGGGCGAATTGCGGACCTGCGAATCCGGCGAGGCGCGGGCCCGTGCTCAGCTCGAAAGGGGCCGATGGTAGTTGGTCTCGTCATCGCCTTCATCTCGCTGCTGGGATGCGCAGCAGCAGGACCAAAGACCTGGCTGGCTTTTCTTGGCGGGGCAGCGGTTGGCTGCGGAACCGCCTGCTCGGGCGTCTACGCGGTGCCTCAGACCCTTGCGGGGCCCCAGCTGGCTGGCCGCTGGGTGGGCATGCAGAACTGCGTGGCCAACATTGCGGGTATCGTGGCGCCGGTGCTCACCGGCTTCCTCGTCCAACGGACCGGGCACTTCAGCGCCGCGCTTACCGTGGCTGCGGCGATCGCAGGGGTCGGGGCGCTGGGCTGGATCTTCGGCGTACGCTCGTCGGACGAACCGGACCCACTCCCCGACGCAGCCCTCGCCCCGTCACACTGAAACAAAATGTTCGAGCGTCCCAGCTCCGAGCTTCAAGCCCAACCTCCCAGTTCCCGGTCACCAGCCACCCGCTCCAGCTACCGGCTGCCGGCTACAGGCTGTTTTTAATCCACACATTACTTTAGCCATCTGTCCATACTCTTCCACACCCGAGTAAAATTCAGAGGAAGACGCTTTGCGTACATCATCGAGCGCAGGAGAGAAACCATGTCCATTACCATGACCCCCGGAAAACTGGCCGGGCTCAAAGCCGTATCCGACAAGCGGGGCGTGATCGCCGCCGCTGCCATGGACCAGCGTGGTTCGCTGAAGAAGTCCCTCGCCAAAGAAAAAGGAGTCGCCGACGTTCCCGATTCCGCCCTCGAAGAATTCAAAACCCTTGTCACCGAAGTCCTCACCAAACACGCCTCGGCCATCCTCCTCGATCCCGAGTTCGGCCTGCCCGCCTCGAAGCACCGCAATGGCAAGGGCCTGCTCCTCGCCTATGAAAAGACCGGCTACGACGCCGCGCTGCCGGGCCGTTTGCCCGATCTGCTCGATCTGTGGAGCGTTCGCCGCCTGAAGGAAGCCGGCGCCGACTGCATCAAGATCCTGCTCTACTACACGCCCTACGAGAAATCCAACATCAACGACCACAAGCAGGCCTGGGTCGAGCGCATCGCCGACGAATGCATCGCCCACGACATTCCCTTCTTCCTCGAGCTCGTCGGCTACGCGGTTCACGGCGAAGACGAGAAGAGCCTCGCCTACGCGAAGCGCAAGCCCGACGTTGTCACCGGCTCCATGGAGGAATTCGGCAAAGCGCGCTACGGCGTCGACGTCCTCAAAGTCGAAGTGCCCATCCAGATGGACTACGTCGCCGGCACCCGCTCCTTTAAGGGCGAGCAGGCCTACACTCGCAAAGAGGCGCTCGAGCACTTCCGTATCGCCGCGTCCTCGACGCACAAGCCCTTCATCTATCTCTCGGCCGGCGTCTCGAACCCGGTCTTCATCGAAACCCTCGAGCTCGCGGGCGAATCCGGCGCCACCTTCAACGGAGTCCTCTGCGGCCGCGCCACCTGGAAGGACGGCATCGCCGTTTACGCCAAACAGGGCGCCAAAGCCTTCGAAGAATGGCTCAACACGAAGGGCGTCGAGAACATTGAGAACGTCAACAAAGCCCTCAAATCCGCCCACTCCTGGTACGACAAAGTCAACGTACCAGCGCTGGTCTAACCTTGTTACAAAGGGGCACCCTTCAAACAAGGGGCGAAGCAGGAAAAGAGACGCCGGAGCCAACACCTCCGGCGTTTTGCTTTTCGTAACTATCACGCCGAAACAAAGGCTGCCGCATACTGCGAGATGGGAGGAATCCTGCCGCGTGCTTAGTTCAGGCCTATGCGACGAACAAGGTCCGCGAACCGCGGATCGCTGCGGATCGGGTCGAAGTATGGATGCGTCTTCACGAACTGCAGTATGTTCGATTTCTCCCTGAACGCCTGCTCCAGCCAATAGAAAGCCTGCTCATTGTCGCCGAGACCAAGGCAGCCGTTCACAAACGCCGCCGCTGGAACGTAACCCCGGCTTCTGCGCCTCTTCAGCTCCGCCAGCAGCCGAAGCGCATCGTTGCGCCGGCCCGCGTGCGCATAGGCTCGAATGAGAACCCCCGCCACTGCGGGACTGCCTTTCGAGAGAGCCGTAGCCTTCTCCAGCACTGGCACGGCATCGGCCGCCTGGTTGTTGGCGATCAGTGCGAACCCCAGTCCCAGGAGCGTGGCCGCGTCGTTCGACTGCAGTGCGAGCGCGCTGCGCGATTCGCGGATAGCCTCGTCGAAACGATGGGCCTGGAACAGCGTCCAGGATACGCTGCCGCCGGAAACTCCTGCCGGATCCAGCTCCCTTGCCCGCTCGACCCAACTCACTGCCTCGTCGGTACGCCCTTCGCAGAGAAGCCAGAAGGCATATCCACCCACAGCCTTCGCCGAATTCGGACTCAGTTCCAGGGCACGCTGGTATTCCGATTCGGCTTCGCCCCACTCCCATTCTTCCTGCAGAACATTCGCCAACATCACGTGCGCCTCCACCATCTCCGGATCGAGTGCCAGAGCCTTACGGGTGAATCGAATCACGTTTGGACGCGTTTCTGCGGGGGGAGCCCCGGCGAACACCGTGCCCATATCTGTGTATGCCTCCGCCATCCCCAGGTAAGCCGGAGCAAACGTCGAATCCCGATCGGTCGCATCTTCAAAATCGCGGATGCTTTGCCCGATGTCCGCCGGGGTATTGCCCGGATCCAGCAAAAACCTCCCTTTCAGATAGCTCTCGTAAACTTCCGGAGCTACCGGACGTACGCTCGTCAAACGCTGGCGCTCCGGTCCGGTTACCGTGACTTCCACTTTTTCGGCAATGGCCTGCGCCAGTTCGCTTTCGAGTGTGAGCACGTCCCGCAGTTCCCGGTCGTATGTCTGCGACCAGAAATGTTCGTCCGTCGCTCCGCGAATCAGCTGCGCCGTAACCCGGATCCGGCCGCCTTCCCGCAGAACCGAGCCCTCCACAACAGCATCCACGCCCAGTATTTTCGCGATCTCCGGCACCGAGACCTGCGGGTTTCTGAAGCGCATGACGGAGGTGTGCGAGACCACACGCAGATTGTGAATCTCCGCGAGTCGCCCGATAAGAGCCTCCGTCATCCCGTCCGCCAGGTAGTCCTGCGCCGGATCGCCCGACAAATTCCTCAGAGGCAACACTGCCAGGGAACGGATCGTCGGCGGGGGCGCGTTTTTCGCGCGATTCCGGCCGACCAGCCACGCGGCGGCAACCAGGGCCAGGCACACAATGGCCAAAGCCAGACCGGCGCCGACTAAGGATACTTTTTTGGCCCGATCGCGGATGTCAACCGGCGGGGTTAGAGCAGGCTCGGGCGCGGTCTCAATGTCATTCGCGGCAGGCCTGCGGCTCTTAACCCAGGCATCCAGCTCCTCGGTGAGGGCATACACCGACCCGCGCTTTTCGTGCACATGCCGGTGAACCGGCATGCCCTCCCTTTTCTCCCACCGCTGCACCGTGGTCACGTCGCGGTTGAGGTAAGTCGCAATTTCCTTCCAGGAATCCAGTCGCTTGTCAGCCTGCCTCTCCGTCGCCGGTATTTCAAAGGACGGTTCACCCATGGGGATCTCCTGGCCGCTCCTTGCTTGTCCTGCGAGAAGTGTGGCGATTGTACCCCCATCCTCCCGAACGGCAAAAGACCGTATTAGACGGCAAGCGAGAGCCTCCGTATGTTGCTGTTTGACCAAGCCCCACGCTATGTCCCAGTCTGACAGACGTTCAGGCGGAAGCCGCCCATCTCAAAAACCGGAGCGACATGTTATGAACCCAAGAACCTTGAGTTTCACCGTACGCCTGCTGTCTGCCTTTCTCGTGGTCGCAGGCGCCAGCGCTTTTGCCCAGAGGTCCCCCGCCGTCCATTTTGCCGGCGTCCTCAATGACTATTCGCCTTCCACCGTCAAAGGTGGTCCCTGGGAAATGCACGGCACCTGGTCGCTCGACCTCCGCGGAGATTCGGACAAAGCCGACTTCTCGGCCGCGATGACGATGTCTGGCTATGGCAAGACAGCCACGGGCGCCGTCGATCCAACCCAGGGAGGGGCGGGCGCTCATACCCACAACATCAAGCTCACCAACGCCACGATTACGTGGAACATGACCGGCTGCCCCACCTTCAGCCCCGCGGTGCTGCAGGGCTTTCAGATCAACGGAACCGTCAGCCTGATGACCGGCAACGGAAGCAATGCTCCTTTTGAGACGGACCCGCCTTCATCAACCCTGCAGGTCTGCGTGACTGGAGGCGATCTGGTCCAGTACTCGGTGCCGTATTCGAACATCACACTGGTCTTCGGTGCGCCCGCGACGAGCCACTTCGGGACGCAGGCCATCCATGGCGTCGTACGCAGTGTGGTTTTCGACGCCGAGCATCGACCGACAGGCGGTCCTCATTCATCCAGGTGACCGGAAAGAAGGGTTTTTTCCGGGTATGCGGACAGGACGCCGGGCTGTGGCAAGGGGTTCAATCCGCAGGGGATCGCGGAGGGCACTTTTGGATTGTGGCAAGTTGTTGAAACCGGGGTGGCTTTCAGCGCCGTTTTGGCAGGTGGACTGGGGGATCACCGGGTTTAGGTGGCTGCGCGGCAGGGGTAGCTATCTCCTTTCCGAAACAGAAAAGCCTCGCGGAAGCGAGGTTTTTCTGTTTCTACTCTATAAGTTCAGAATAGCAGGTTTGGGGAATGAAACTGCCAACTCTTTTAGTGTGGAAGTGGTTAGTTATGAAGGATTGTTACTTTGGGTAAGTGGTGGAAAGTTGACAGGAAAAAAAGCCCGGGCACCGGGCACCTAGCACCTAGCACCGGGCACGCCGGGTTCGTTGTCGAAGTTGCCCT
>CAZSWI010000183.1:0-8093 GCA_964610635.1 uncultured Acidobacterium sp. | reverse complement strand
CCTCTGCGCCGGTACCGAATCTCAAACTCATACCCGGCGTTCGGAGGAAACATCTCCGCCACATGCCGCAGCCGCTCCGCCAGCGCCGGAGCTGCGAGCAACGGATACTCCCGCTCACGCAAATCGGCGTAATCGAAATCCACCGTCAGCGACAACATATAGATCGCCAGCGCATCGGCAAACGTCGACTCGAAGTAGGTTGTCTTCACCTTTTCGTCGACCTCGTTACCGCGGCTCCGGTCGACCGCGCGCCGCCGGCTCTCCCACGCGTCGTGGCTGGTCTCGCCGCGCACATCTGTCGTTGCCTGGGACCACACCAGGTCTGAAAAGCTCTGGGGCACACCCACCACATCCACAAACTGGTGGCCTACGTTGATCAGGAACTCAAACGCCAGGGCGAACCGGTCCTGCATCAGCCGGGTCGAAATAAAAATGCACTCCGACCCGCCGAAGCGCACATTCCTGTGGCAGATCGCCCGATCGCCGAGGTCGACTGTGTAGTCGGGAGCCACCACCGTATCGTCGTTTTCGCCAATGGCCAGCGGGACGAAATACCACGCGCGTTGCCGCAGCGCCGCCGCCACCACCGCGGGGACCGCCTGAACGATCTGTTCCAGCTCCTCGCCACTGTTATGCACTTCTCCAAAGCTCGCGTAGCACATGCCGTTGTCGGCCTGCCGCACCTGAGCTTCCTGCGCCACCTTCGCAGCGGAAAAGAGCGGGATTTGCGTAGCGCCAGCCATAAGCTTGTATTCTAGCTGACGAGGAGTTGCTCCATGACGACTGCAACCCAACCCGCCAGGCTTCTGGGCATCCCCCTCGGCGACTTTGGCTTCTTTTCGGCGCTCCTGCTGTCGCTTGCTTCAGGCTTCCTAACCTTCTTCGCGAGCCTCTTCCTCGCCATCATTTCTCTGCTGGTCTGGAACACCCTCGGCCACCACCAGGTCGATTACTCCGACAGCTACCGCTACATCGCCTTTCCCCTGGGCGTTATCGTCCTTGTCTGCGCACTGGTCTTCTTTACGGGCACCTGGTTGCGCCGCAGGGTGTCTGGAGCCGCCTGAAGTGTCGGTTGTCACTATCTCCGAGGCCAGCCTTATACCCACTCCCGAAGAAGCCCGCGCCTGGTGCGCCCAGCTGGAAGCCGGTGACATCCTCTACTTCCGGCATTCCCCCGTCCCTGTCACTGCCGACGACACCAGCTTCCTCCTCGGCCAGCAACAGGCGGACAGCTCGCTCCACAAAAACATTGCCTACAAGCCCGCCCTTGATCGCATCAGCGGATTCGACACAAAGACCGCCAACCCCGCCGCCGTCGAACGCCTAGAGCGCATCATGCGCAGCTACTCGGCCTCTGTCGTCCAGTTCCTCACCCGCTTTCTCGCGCCCTACCAGGCGCACTGGAAACTTGACTACGCCAGCTTCCGCCCGCAGGAAGAGCAGGGCCGCGATCTGCCGCTGCGCCGCCGCAACGACCTCCTCCATACCGACGCTTTTCCCACGCGGCCTACGCACGGCGCCCGCATTTTGCGCTTCTTCAACAACATCAACCCCACGCACACACGCGACTGGGTGGTGAGCGATCCCTTCGAGGCCACGGTTCGCCAGTTTGCGCCCAAAGAGATCGCCCCCCACCCCGCCTCCGCGCTCTCGCGTCTCGGCAAAGCTTCCGCCCGCGCCATCGGACTGGGCGCCGCCATCCCTTCCCTCAAGCGCACGCCCTACGACGACTTCATGATGCGCTTCCACAATTTCCTCAAAGAGAATCCGCGCTTTCAGGCTGACTGCCCGAAGTACCCCTTCCAGTTTCCGCCTGGCTCCAGCTGGATGGTCTATACGGACACAGTCCCCCACGCGGTGTTAGCCGGCCAGTACGCCCTCGAGCAGACCTTCTTAGTCAGACCCGAAGCCATGGTCCGCCCGGAAATTTCCCCACTAAGGATTCTCGAAGAAATAGCGCACGCCCGCCTGGCGTGATTGGGGTCCTGTCACCTACGCCTCCCGCAATAGCTCCGTCCGATACTTCGGAGCCAGCGCCACCACCTTCTCCATCAATGCCTTCTGTTCTGCCTCGCCCAGTTGTGGCGGCGGAGTGGTGCGCGTGGCGACCGGCGCTCCGACTTCCAGGAAGAGATTCTCCTGCCCCGCGGGGGAGCAGATGCACAGCATGCGTACGGGCGCGTTCGAAGCATTGTGAAACCGATGCGGAGCGTTGGCAGGAATGTTCAGGGTCTCGCCTGCTCGTGCGGTTGTCTTCTTACCGCGGAAGGCCGCCTCGATCTCGCCTTCAGGCAAAATGAACGTCTCCTCGAAATCATGCCGGTGCGGCGGGGGTCCGCCCCCGGGGGGAATATACATATCGATTACACAGAAACGCCCGTTGGTGTCCTCGCCCCTCACTGTAATGGTGTAGGTGTCGCCAACCAGGCCGATGTGTGGCAGGTTGCCGGATTGCGCCACGGTGAGTGTGCGTTTGGGATCGTCCGGTGGGATGTTCGACATTCTGTTCTCCTGATGCCAGTTTCTTCCTACTCGTGAAGGGGAGATTAACCTCGCCTGATGAATGGAAACCGATATTCCGATTCGAAAGTGGCGTTCGTTCCTGAACTTGTGGATGGCAGGCTACGTTCTCGTTCTCGCCCTGCTCATGTCGCTGACTACTTCGATGTCTTTAGTTCTTCTCGTAAACGCTTGCGGCGTTCCGCGGGCGAGTTTTATTCCCCCTTCCTTCATTTCGGTGGCCGCCGCCGTTCTCGGGGTATTCGGCTTCGAGTTCCTGGTCCGCAAGTTCGTCATCGGCTTCGGCGAGAGTCAACTCGATGCCGGTACCACACTTCAAAATGTGGTCGATCAGGCCGTCGCCGCGACGCTGAAAAAGGAAGTCGGCTGATTCCTGCGTCCCGCGCCCAGCCTGTGGCATCCTTGTATGAGTGGAAATGTCCTCATTTCCTTCCGCCGATCAGAAATTATGAATTTCAAGACCCGTGCATCCTCGCGAGCCCTCGTTGCCCTCCTCGCCGTTCTCCTCCCCGCCAGCGCCGCCTTCGCCCAGCAGCAGTTCCACCCGCGCCATATCTATAACGAAAACGCCGACGCCCGCGCCGAAATTCACGACGCCCTCTCGACCGCTGCCCAGGAACACAAGCGCGTGATCCTCGACTTCGGCGGCAACTGGTGCGGCGACTGCCAGGTCCTCGACATCTACTTCCATCAGCCACCGAACGCCACCCTCCTCGCCGCGAGCTTCATCCTGGTCGACATCGATATTGGCCATTACGACCACAACGTCGACCTCGCCGACAAATACCAGGTCCCGCTCAAGCGCGGGGTCCCCGCTCTCGCCGTGCTGGACTCCGACGGCCGTTTGCTCTACAGCCAGAAAACCGGCGAATTCGAGAACATGCGCCACATGGACCCGTCCTCCGTGACCAGTTTTCTCGATCAATGGAAAATTAAGTAACACCCAATGCAGGAATAAGTAACTCTCAGGCCTGAGCGGCTTTTTGGCTTCCTCACCTCCAGCGCGGGTAAACTAGCTCCGTATGGTGCGCGCGATCCAGTACCTGCGGAAAGCTGTGTGGTCAGCCTTTGGCCACAGTGTCTTCTCGATGGCCAAGGCCGCGGCTTATTCGGCGATGCTCAGCATATTTCCCGCACTGGTTGTCGTTACCACGCTGTTCGCGGTCATGCCTTCCGGCGACGACCTTCGCGGCGTCATCCGCAACGCGCTCCAGCAGTTGCTCCCGCCAGACACCATGCAGCTCGTTCAGAACTACTTTCTTTACTACCACGCGCGTTCCATGCACATCGTCTGGGGATCGGTCTTCGTCAGCATCTTCGCCGCCATGGGTGTGCTGCTTTCCCTGATGGAGGGCTTCCGGCGCGCCTATCGCCTTCCGCGCGGCATGTGGGGATTCTGGCAGGAACGCACAGCGGCCCTCCTGCTGGTCCCGGCAACCATCGTTCCCATGGCCGGCGCCACCATCTTCATTGCCTTCGGTCACGCCATTGAAAACTGGATGATTCAGAACTCAACCCACGAACTTCATCTGTACCTCATCGTCGTCTGGCGGCTCATCCGCTGGAGCATCGCCCTGCTCGCCAGCGTGATGTCGCTTTCCCTGATCTATCATTTCGGCATTCCCCGTCATAAGCATCCGGTTCATGGCGGCAGGAACGCCTTCATCCGCGGCCGGTGGCGCGAAACGCTTCCCGGAGCCGCCATTGCCACGGTCACCTGGTTCATCGCCACCCTGCTCTTCGGCTGGTACGTCACGCGCTTTGTGGACTACTCCATCGTCTACGGCTCGCTTGGCGCCGGCATCGCCACGCTCGTCTGGCTCTATCTCGTTTCGCTCAGCGTCCTGATCGGAGCCGAGTTCAACGCTCAGCTCTTTCCATTTTTGGAACCCCGCCAGGTCCCCATCAGCAACGAAGAGTTCCCTGGCGACCCCACCCTTTTGCCAACGAGTCTGCCCGCAAATCCGTCACTCGTTCAGCCCCGCGCCGTCGGAGGCATCCGCGCACGTTAGAATCGGAGCGGGCGTTCGCACCGCCGCTTCGCAACACATTTCTCCAGTAAGAGTTTTTTGGGGGTTGGATGAACTTTCCGCTGTCAGCGCCTGGCCTCGCAACCGACAGCCTGCGCCGCGCTAAAATCGTCGCCACGCTGGGCCCTGCTTCCTCCAACGAGATCATCTTTCGTGAGTTGCTTCGCGCCGGCCTCGACGTCGCCCGCCTTAATTTTTCCCACGGCACCCTCCCTGAAAAACTCAAGCTCATCGAGATGGTCCGCAAGATCGCGCGCGAGGAGAGACGGAACGTCTGCATCCTCGGCGACCTGCAGGGGCCCAAGATTCGCACCGGACGTCTCAAGAACCGTATTCCCGTTCAGCTCAAAGCCGGCCAGCGCCTTACCATTACCCCCCGCGACATTCTCGGCACCTCCGCCGTGATCGCCACCACGTTCCCCACGCTCGCCGAAAACCTTGAGCCCGGTGCGCGCATTCTTCTCTCCGACGGCCTGATCGAGCTGCGCGTCGTCGAAATTCCCGGCGAAGATGTCGAGTGCGAAGTCATCAATGGCGGCATGCTGGGCGAACACAAAGGCATCAACCTTCCCGGCATCGCAGTTCGTGTTCCTTCGCTCACCGCAAAAGATGAGGAAGACCTGGAGTGGGGCATGAAACACGGCATCGACGCGATCGCCGTCTCCTTCGTCCGGACAGCCGAAGACGTGCGCCACGTGAAATTCCGCGTCGCCGCCATGGGCCTCGAAACCTGGATCATCGCCAAGCTTGAAAAGCCCCAGGCCATTGAGAACCTCGAAGCCATTCTTGAAAACGCCGACGGCATCATGGTCGCGCGCGGCGACCTCGGCGTTGAAATGCCCCCCGAAAAAGTGCCCGCCATTCAGAAGCACGTCATCCGTCGCGCCGCCGAATATCGCAAGCCCGTCATTACCGCGACGCAGATGCTTGAGTCGATGATCGAGAACCCGCGCCCCACGCGTGCCGAAGCCTCCGACGTCGCCAACGCCATCTACGACGGGACAGACGCGGTGATGCTCTCCGCTGAAACCGCCGCGGGCAAGTATCCCGTCGAGGCCGTCAAGATGATGGCCAAAATCGTCAGCGAGACCGAGTCCAACCTTCGCGAGACCGACCACTGGGATATCCCGCACAACCGTGTCCGGCTCTCCATCGCCGAAACCATTTGCGAATCGGCAGCCCACGCCGCCGAGGATCTCGACGTCAGCGCCATCGCTGTCTTCACCGAAACCGGAACCACCGCGCGCCAGCTCTCGAAATACCGCCCGAGGCCGCCGATCTACGCGCTCTCCAGCGTCGATGCTGTCATTCATCGCATGTCGATGCTGTGGGGCGTGCACCCCATCAAATGTCCCAAGCTGCAAACGGCGGAACAAATGGTTGACCAGGCGGAAACTCTGCTCGAGCAGGGCGGTTTCGTCAAACCCAAGGAGATTCTGGGCATCGTCGCCGGCACGAGAACCCGGTCCGGCTCTACCAACTTCCTACGCCTCCACGTGCTGGGGGATCACCTGACGGACGCGTTCGCTCATCAACCCAGGAAAACGTCGAAAACGGCGCGCAAATCCACACCCAAACCTGCCTCGAAACGCTCGGCAACCAAAGCCAACAGCTAGTCGGAAAAGGCCTGTCGCTGCCCCGGGTGGGTTCGACCTATCGTATGTCGCCAAAATGCACTTTCTCGGGCGCCTGGCTCGCGTCGAGGAACTGAATCGTCGTGGCTGGGCCAAGGTTCTGCGGCGCAGTCCACGCGGCGAGGGCCCACACGATCTGCTTCGCCGGAGTCAGCTCCAGCGCCTGCAGGGTTCCCATGCGGCTTCCAGGTGTCGTGCTCCACTCATTCACCCAGTTGTTCACGACCGTATCGCCGTTCGGCAGCCGCCATGCCTGCTGCAAATTTGCGAACGCGTACTCTGGCGCGTCCGCGGGACGAAAGGACCACTCGACATCCCCGCGCCGCGTCACCTCGCGCACGCCCAGCCGGTCCGTGATGAGTGCGTTGCCGTTTGCCAGCGGAGTTACGCCCCAGGGCGACATCGCTGGAAACGACCACAGCTCGTTCCCGTCCACGTCGTACTCCACAACTTTGTTCAGATCCATGTGCGCCACCAGGAGGGTGCCGTTTGCGGTCAACCGCGCATGCCGAAACTGGCCATGAATGCCGATAGGATGCTTCACCGCCAGGGGGAACTCCTTTTCGGTCGCGCCGGACGCGGTGTTCACGACGCGCACCGCTGCCGGATCGCCATTCATTATGAACAGGACGTGATTGTTGCCAATGGGAACGGCCGTGTGGATCTCGTGGCCCGGTGGCGCATCGTAATTCCAGGCCACTTTCTTCTCCGGCGTAATCTCCGTCACGCCGAACTGGTGCGTGTAGAGAATGTTCCCGTTCGAGAGCATGGTCGCGTCGCTGATCTCGCCCTTGGCCGCGTCATCCTCATAACTCCACACAATCTCACCGTGACGCACGATGAAAATGCGGCGGTCGTGCGCTTCGCCGGCGTACATAAAATCGTGCTGCGCCAGGCCATTTCCTGGAAGATGGGCCGGCGTTGGCGCGCCGGTCGCGGCGGTCTGCGCACAAACGACGCCGGATATTCCCATGAGTGCAATACGGATTGCCGATCGCAGCATTCTCCGGGTACCTCCTTCGGAAGAATACTTCTATTCAGCGGAGATCGACGCCCAGCTTTCAATGGGGCTTTGCCGCGATTGCGGCGGCGCGCTTCAGGAAATGTCAATCTGGTTGGTTTCGGGTCCTGACAGCGCGCCCATCATCAGCAGGAGGCCACCCAGGGCAAAGATCGCCACCTCGGTGTATTCATATGGCATTCCTGAGCGTTTGAGGCCGAGCATGTAGAACGAAGAAAATGCCGGAATGATGGTGGCGAGGCTGTAACCGAGGCCGTAGCCGGAAGCCCGCACGCCGGTGCTGAAGCGCTCGTTGATGTAGGCCGTGATAATCGCCCAAACCGGCGTGGCGCAAAGGTTGACGAGCGTGACCAGCACGATCAGCTCGACGGTATTTCTGTAGCCGGAGCGGACGAGAATGTAATAGAAGATTGGACCCGCGGTACACCCGGCGAGGCCGAGCAGCCACAACACTGTCCTGCGGCCGATTTTCTGCCCCAGCATTCCGAAGGGGACAAAGGCAAACATCATCAGAAGATTCTCGATCAGCTGCGCGCTGGTCACGGTCACACTGTTCACGTGCCGGACGGTGAGCAGAACGCCGGGGAGGATCGAGGTGACCGCATTGAGCGTGAACCACGCGCCGCTCATCACCAGGAAAACCTGGGCAAGAATGCGTGGATTGCCGCCGCGGCACAGTTGTCTCAGGGGCGACCTCGCCTTCGCCGATTTGGCCCAGACCTTGCTTTCAGGGACGCGGAGCAGGCAATAGAGGAAGACCCCGCATCCAAAAAGGCCGCCCAGAAAGAAAGGAATCCGCCAACCCCAGGTGACGTAGGCGGAATGCGGCGATCCGCCCGGCGCCAGCCGCAGCAGGCCGAGGGTGATCAGCGACATGAGCGCCATCGA
>CAZSWI010000182.1:0-8105 GCA_964610635.1 uncultured Acidobacterium sp. | reverse complement strand
ACCTCGCTCCCCTTCTTACTTTCCAGCCACTCGTAGTCGTAAGCCTCGTGCGTCACAATCGGCGTCTCGACAAAATTCTCTGTCAGCGGCGGCGACTGTATCTGCCACTCCAGCCCCGTCGCCTGCCAAGGATTCGCCCCCGCTATCTTCCCATATTTCAGCGACCAGGTCAGATACAGCAGCGGCAGCAGATAGCCCACGCCCAGCACGCTCGCACCCGCGCTCGAAAACACGTTCAGCACCTGGAACTCCGGCGGATACGCCGCATACCGCCGCGGCATCCCCAGATACCCCAGGAGGAACTGCGGGAAGAACGTCAGAATAAATCCTACGAATGTAATAACCGCCGCCAGCTTCGAGACCCCTTCCGGATACATCCGTCCCGTAATCTTCGGCCACCAGAAATGCACCCCCGACAGATACGCCATCAGCATCCCGCCGACCATCACAAAGTGAAAGTGCGCCACGATGAAGTAAGTCTCCGTCAAGTGGATATCCATCCCCATCGACCCGAGAAAGACGCCCGTTAGTCCCCCTATCGTAAATAAGCCGAGAAATCCGAATGCATACAGCATCGGCGTCTCGAACGTGATCGACCCCTTATATAACGTGGCCGACCAGTTAAAAATCTTGATCGCCGAAGGTACTGCCACCAGCATCGTCAGTAACGAAAATACCAGTGCCGAATAACTCGAAATGCCCATCACAAACATGTGGTGAGCCCACACAAAGAACCCGAACACCGCAATCGCCACTGAGGAAAATGCGACTGCCGTGTAACCGAACACCCGCTTGCGCGAAAAGGTGCTGATCACTTCCGAGATCACGCCCATCCCCGGCAAAATCATGATGTAGACCGCCGGGTGAGAATAGAACCAGAATAAATGCTGGAAGAGCAGCGGGTCCCCGCCCTTCGTCGGATCGAACACCCCGATCCCGATCGTCCGCTCCAGTACCACCAACACCAGCGTGATCGCCAGCACCGGAGTCCCCAGCACCATCAATATCGACGCCGCGTAGTGCGACCACACAAACAGCGGCAGCCGGAACCACGTCATCCCCGGCGCCCGCATCCGGTGAATCGTCACAATAAAATTCAGCCCCGTAAAGATCGAGCTGAACCCCGCCACAAATACCGCTAATCCCGCCGCCACCACATGCGTATTCAGGTAATGGGTACTGAGCGGTGTGGTGAATGTCCATCCCGTATCCACGCCGCCAAAGGCCAGCACGCACAGGATCATGATCCCGGCTACGACGTACAGATACCAGCTCAGCAAATTTATTTTCGGAAACGCCAGGTCTTTCGCGCCCACCATGATCGGAATCAAAAAGTTCCCGATCGTCGCCGGAACCGAAGGCACCAGAAACAAAAAGACCATGACGATGCCATGCGCCGTGAACACCTTGTTATAGGTGTCCGCTGCCAACAGGTCGCTTGGCGGCGTCAGCAGCTCCAGCCTGATCAACCCCGCCATCGCCCCGCCAATGAAAAAGAAGAACGTGATCGAGATCATGTACAGCACCGCGATCCGCTTGTGGTCGCCGGTCAGCAGCCAGCTCTTCAGCCCGTACTCCTTGTTGAGATACGAAACCTTCGGCAGCGTGGCTGTCGACTGGTCAGGCAGTGTAACGATTGTGCTCATGGCTTCACCGTTCCTGGCGCAAGCGCCGGAGACGACGTCCCCGTCGGCGTCGCCCCTGTCTGTATAGGCTGCGCTGCGCTGTTGTTAATCGTCTGGTCGATCCGGTATTGCGAATCCAGCCGTCGGATATATTCCACCAGGTCGATCAGACCCTCTTCGCTGACTTGCCCCTGATAAGTCGGCATAATCGGCGCGTAGCCGGCAACTTCATGCATCGTCGGATTCAGAATCGTGTCCCGTAGAAATGCATCGTCTACGGTTACAAATGACCCGCTCTTCATCTGCAGATGCGATCCGTACACGTTAGCCAGGTTTGGGCCATGCGCATTCGGCCCGCTATTATGGCACGAGTTACAACCCAGACTCGCAAATAGCCTTTCCCCGTTCTGGGCCAGCGAATTCCCGCTCGTCGCACCCGCGGCCCAAGCCTCATAATCCTCCGGCGTCATCGCCACCACCTCGCCGATCATCTGCGAATGCAGCGTCCCGCAGTACTGCGTGCAGAACAGGTGATACGTTCCCACCTGCGTGGCCTCAAACCATTCCGTGTTGTACCGCCCCGGAATCGCCTCGCGCTTCACCCGAAACGCCGGAATAGAAAAGCTGTGAAACACATCCTGTGAGATCAGCGTAACCTGAATCGGCCGATTGATCGGAATATGCAGCGCGTTAATCTCATGCTGTCCGCCCGGATGCTCCACCTTCCACATCCACTGCTTGCCCACCACATAAACGTTCATCGCGTTGGGTGGCGGGCTGTAAATACGAAAATACAGCAGCGCACCCCAGACAAAACAAATCATGAACAGGATCAGCGGAATAATCGTCCACGTTGCCTCCAGCAGCGTCGAACCTTCAATCGGAGTAGCCACCGGATTCATTTCCTTCCGGTACCGGATCGAGAATGTCACAACAAGGAAAGCAACCGCGCCAAGACCCACGACCGAAATAGCCACCAGAAAGAAATAAAGCGCGTCCGCATATGGCGCAATACTCGACGCCTCCGGCGGGAAGATCGCGAAGTAGGTGAGCCACTTGATTAAGAACTGCCAAAGTACCGGACTGATAAAATGCATCGTCGCCTTTTTATCCGTTCACCAGATGAGCCTTCTGCTCCCGTGCAATGCGCAGATCGCGCCGGAAGTTCACAATCATGAAGGTCCCTAACGCCAATACCGTCAGAACCCACCCTAACTGCAGAATTCGTATGTAGATCAGCGTATGCCGGTTTTGGGTAGGATCGTACTGGTAGCAGTAAGTCAGCAAGTTATCCACCGTCGACCCGATTGTCCCGTTCGAAGCCTCTACCAGACCCAGCTGAAGATCTTTGGGCGAAAACTCAACCCCCAGGTAGTATTGCGCCAGCCGCCCGGCCGGCGTCACAATCTCAATCGCGCTCGCATGCGCGAACTGTGTCATTTTCCCGTCCGGACCCTGCATCGGTACATAGCCAAATCCCACCCCCGTCGCCAGCCCCCGGATCGCCGCTTCCTGGCCCGTAAGGAAATGCCACCCGTTCACATCCTGCGGTCGCCCGTAGCGCTTCATGTAGAACGCCTTTTCCCGCGCCGCAATGGCCGGCGTCTCCGCCGGATCGATGCTCACCAGCACCACATTGAAATCCCGGCCCGGATTGAACTTTGACATCTCCAGCGCGCCCACCAACCCATCGATCTCTTCCGGACAAAGAATCTTGCACTGGTAATACACCAGCGACAGAATCACCGGCCTTTTTCCGAAATAATCTCCGAGCAGCACCGGCTTTCCCGTCTCATCGCGAAACGCAAGGCTCAGAGGAAGCTGCGTGTTCAGCCGCTGCTGGATGCTGATCTGCTTCAGTAACAAAGGCTGCTGATCGGCAGGAGTTCCTGCCTTTTCATAACCGAAAAACTGGCCCTGGGCATGCGCCGTCGATACAGAACTGTGACAAAAAAGCACGCAGGTGACGAAGACCACTGCCGCTCGCCCCAACCTCCTCCGAATTATCGCGTCTCTCTGCATTCGTCTTCGCCGACTGCTGTTATCCCGGCAGTCCCTTCGGGCCTTGCTGTTCCCTTTTGCCTGTTCCCTATTGCCTGCTTTACTTGTTATTCGCCTTACTCGAAGCCTGCTCTCCCGCCTGCATCGGCTCGCCATGTAACTCCTGCTCATACGCCGTCCGCGCAAATCCATCGGTAAGCGGCATCTGCACATAGGGTGCCTTATCCCCCATCATCAACGCCTGGTGCTGCGGCTGAGGCGCAACCGGCAGCCCCCGCTGTGCAATCAGCTCCATCGCCCGCGCAATCGGAATCCTCACTGCCTCGCCTGGCTTATCCACCCAGCTGTAGTAGTTCAGCAGCAGATTCTCCCGCTCGTGCAGCTCAGCCAGGTCCTGATTGCCATCGTCAAGCTGCAGCCGCGGCGTCGGAAATTGCTGCGTTAGCTTTGCCAGCTGCTCCTGCTCGAGCGCCGGATTCGACTGGATCGCTTTCCGCGGAGCAATCTGATTCGGTGCATTCCACTTATTCACCGGCCCGTCCGCGCGGTCCAGCCCGTTATTGATTACTTTCCCCATACCGAAACAGAAAACGAAAAACACGCCCACGGAGATGAACAGAGCCACCAGAAACACCAGGATGCCCCCGGTGTTCGCGTCTGTAATTTCGTAACCCTCTCTTACCGACGCCTCATCGAAATGAGCTTTCGGGTCGAGCTTCTTATCGTGCGCGTCAGGCGTGGGCATAGTCATGCTCCAGTATCTCGGCCAGGTGCGGATCGTTGGTCGCTATCAGCGGACGCCGCTTCAACTCAGTGAAATAGGAAACCAGCCAGAAGCTGATCAGCGCCCCCGGCATCGCCACGTACTCACAAATTCCCCAGCTCAGGTGCAGGTTGCTGGCCGCATCTTTAAAATTGGGCTCAATCAGCCAGAAAATGTCGAAAATGCGCGCGAAGATCATGATGCAGCAGACCACCACCAGCCTGCTCTTGATCCTCTTCAGATCCCTCGACAACAGCAAACTGAACGGGATCAGCCAGTGAAAGATCACGTCCAGCGTCGCGATCACCCCCCAGTGCCCCCGGATGCGATCCAGATACCATGGAATCTCTTCCGGCGAGTTACCTGACCAGATAATCAAAAATGAGGCAAATGCCAGATAGATATTGAGCATCACAAACGCGAAGCACAGCTTGCCTAAGTCGTGCTGCTCGATAACCCGGAACGTGCTCCGGATCGGTTCCGCCTTCGACAGGCCGATCAGCGTCAGAATCGTCAGCGCCAGCACTCCATAACCCTGCGCCACCAGGAACTGAAATCCGTAGACCGTCGAATACCACGTAGGATCCAGCGACATTACCCAGTAGATCACCAGAAGAAACAACAGCGCTGCATATAAAACCACGCCAAATCCGCTCAGATTTTCAAATTTCACCCGCCAGTAAGCCACGTTCGGTTCCGGATCGGCGTCTCGCTTCACCGACCACCGGTTCAGCAGGACAATATACAGCGCAAAAATCGCGAAGCACGCGAACGAAACCCAGAAGAAAGTCGTTGGATTCAGCATAGGCGACTTCCAGCGGATCGCGTGCGCCATATCGATTGTGATCGCGCCCTTCTTCAGCGCCGCCGACCAGTCGGCATACCTCGACCACGGATAGAGCCGTCCATACCACGCTCCCAGCACCGCAATGGGCAGGAAGAACAGAATCACGATGGGCCATGTGCGCGTCATCGCCTCCAGCGGCCGCCGAATAATCAGCCCCCACTTACCTCCGGATAGATACTGCACCATCAGGAGCGCCATCGCGCCAAAGCAGAAGTTGAAGCAGGTCATATAACCCGCCAGCCATCCGCGCAGCAGATGCTCCCACCCCAGTTGATCCTGCGCCTGTCCCAGAAATGCCAGAATCACTGCGATCGCCGCGAAAATCAGACCCGCAATCAGCGCCCGCCTGCGCCATTCGTTTACAAAGGCCGGAGCGCCCAGTGCCGATGGCAATCCTTTGCTGAACTGTTGGTTTGCCATTATGGCTGTGCTCCTGATGGCCTGGCTGGCGGCTTAGTCGTCTGCCCCCGCGTCGTCGTCGGATCCGGAACGTTCTTCGAAGCGGGCGGGTTGGCGCTGTGCGCCGGCGCCCCGGCCACAATCAATGTCTGCGGATTCGCATTCACCGCCGTCGACGGCAGCGGCCACGGCCCCGCATAACTCGCCGGCTCTCCCAGCCGCTCCGCTATCGAGCTAAGATTCTCTACCTGCGTACCAGCCGGCACGTCCGATGTCTTCGCATTTTGGCTTAGCTGCAACGCGCGAATGTAGGCCGCGATCGCCCAGCGATCTTCGGGCGTTACCTGCGCCTTATAATCCGGCATGGCGCCATAACCGTTAGTCATAACATAGAAGTAGTGACTCAGTGGCTCACTGATCCGCTTCGCGTCGTGGAAGTTACCCGCAGGCTTGTAACCCCGATCGACGATCATCCCCGCCCCGTTACCAACCCGCGAGTGGCATGGCGTGCAATAGACGTTAAACCGCTCCTGCCCTCGCGCCAACACCTGGATCGTCGCCGGAAATGGCATCATGTCCGCTTCTTTGCCATTTACCAGTCCCGTATAGAAATACTCGCTCTCATAGAGCTGCCCGCGAGCCACCGTATGTTCCACCTGCGGACGCACCGAACGCCCGTCAGCGAACAAAGTCGTCCCGCGCTGCGGAACCATCCTCGGCTGGTTCTGCATATCCTGCCGGCAACCCGCCATCAGCATCGACAAACCCAGCGCGCCAGCTGTGCTCCAACCTCGCCGCGATCGCGAAAACCAGGTACCCGCATTTCTGTACCCTCTGCCCTGTACCCTGTACCCTGAGGTGTTAATATTCCACCTCCACCACTGATAATGGCGACTGCGCTTCCAGAAAACTCCTCGTGGCCGCGGGTTCAAACTTGGGATCCGTCGATTCAAGACACAAAAAGAACTTATCGCTGGTGGCACCGTTACGGAAATTCGGCGCATTGAAAACCGGGTGATACGGCTTCGGCAGCCCGCACAGCGCCAGCATCCCAAAGGCCGCCGAAAGTCCCGCCCATAAAATCGTCCACTCATACGCCGGAACCACAAACGCCGGCCACGAAAAATACGGACGCCCCGCAATGTTCAGCGGATAAGCCCACACCGCAATCCACGTCTCGAGGCCAAACATCGCCGCCAGTCCCAACAGGCCGCCGATCAGGCACACCAGAGATACCTCGTCGCGATGGAAACCGATTGCCTCCGCCGCCTCCTCCACCGGATAGGGCGTATAGCAGTCCATGCGCCTGTAACCCGCGTGGTGCGCCGCCTTCGCCGCATGCACCAGCTGCGTCGGCCCATCAAACTCAGCCATCAAACCGTACAGCCCCTCGGGTAAAGGCATCAGTCACCCGTCTCCGGTAAGGGTTCCGCTTCTTCCCGCACCCGGGCCTGCGGCAGCATCATTCGCAGCTCCGACATCGGAATCATGGGCAGCAGGCGAACAAACAGGAAGAAGAGAAACGTAAATAGCCCCAGAGTCCCAAGAAATGTCGCGAAGTCCCATTTCGTCGCACGATAAGTCCCCCAGGATGATGGCAGATAGTCGCGCGTCAGGCTGGTTACCACGATCACGAACCTCTCAAACCACATTCCAGTGTTCACAATCAGCGACATCAGGAACATCAGCCCAACGTTCACCCGGAATTTTCGAAGCCACATCAGCTGGGGCAGCGCGATGTTGCAGGTAATCAACACCCAGTACGACCAACCCATCGGCCCGAACATCCGGTTCCACATCATAAAGTATTCCCAGCGGCTGGCCGAATACCACGCCATGAAGATTTCGGTCGAATAGCCGTACGCCACGATCAACCCGGTCGCCAGCATCACCTTGGCCATGTTATCGATGTGCCGGATCGTGATCAGGTCCTCAAGGTGATAAAACCTTCGAATCGGAATCGCCAGCGTGAGCACCATGGCGAACCCTGAATAAATCGCGCCCGCTACAAAATACGGCGGAAAAATAGTCGTGTGCCAACCCGGCATAAGCGCTACGGAGAAATCGAGGCTGATGACGCTGTGCACAGAGAGCACCAGCGGCGTCGCCAGTCCTGCCAGCAACAGCGAAGCGGTCTCGTAACGAACCCAGTGCCGCACCGACCCGCGCCAGCCCAGAGCCAGCAGGCCATAAGTGAATTGTCCTAACTTCGAAGTCGACCGGTCGCGCAGCGTCCCCAAATCCGGAATCATCCCGACGTACCAGAACACCACCGATATCGTTGCGTAGGTCGAAACCGCGAATACGTCCCACACCAGCGGCGACCGGAACTGCGGCCAGTAATTCATCGTGCTCGGGTACGGAAACAGCCAGTACCCCAGCCACGGCCGCCCGACGTGGATCAGCGGAAACATGCCCGCGCAGACCACCGCAAAAATCGTCATCGCCTCGGCAAACCGGTTAATCGAGT
>CAZSWI010000181.1:0-8119 GCA_964610635.1 uncultured Acidobacterium sp. | reverse complement strand
ATTGGCGCCGGTGCGCCAGCGTTCGAAGCGGCCTTGCAGCAGCGACAGCAGCCCGGTGTACCAGTAGCCGACGACAAAGAGGATCAGGAAGGGAACCGTGAAGTAGTTTTCGTTGGCAATGGCGTACCAGATGCACAGGGCGAAGTAGCCACCGACTAACAATTCAAGAAAAGGTATGATGCCGAGGCGTTTGCGGTATTTCGAGGCCTGGGATTTTTCGCCGCGTTTCTGGACGCGGTACTTGGGCGTGCGCTTGAAGGCGCTCTTGATGCCGAAGAGGGCCTCCATGACAGCGATCGTGTTGGTGATGGTGAGGCCGATGCCGAGAGACATAAGGAAGGGAAGATACAGAAAGGTTCGGTACCAGTGGCGCGGGTAGAGTTCTTTTTGCGAGACGAGATAGAAGGACGAGATAGAAAATGTGGAGGCGAGAAATAGGGGAAAGTCGATGTAAAGCATCTCCCACCAGCCCTGGTAAAAGCGGATGATCATGGCGGGCATGAGAAGGACGGAAAGCACGACCATGAGCGGGTAGCTGATGTTGGCGGTGAGGTGATACCAGGCTTCGATTTTGGTACGCAGGGGGGCGTCGGAGCGGAAGACGCGGGGGAGAATTTTTTTGGAGGTCTGGATGAGGCCTTTAGCCCAGCGCTGCTGCTGAGTTTTGAAGGCGGTCATTTCGATGGGGAGCTCGGCGGGGCACTCGACATCCTGAAGGTATTTAAATTTCCAGCCGACGATCTGGGCGCGATAGCTGAGGTCGGTGTCTTCGGTGAGGGTATCGTGCTGCCAGCCTCCGGCCTGGTCGATGGCCACGCGGCGCCACATGCCGGCGGTTCCGTTGAAATTGAAGAAGACACCGGTGCGGGCGCGCGCGCCGTGCTCGAGAACGAAGTGGCCGTCGAGCAGGATGGCCTCGACCTGAGTCAGGAAACTGTAGTCGCGGTTGAGGTGCGTCCAGCGGGTTTGGACCATGCCGATGTTGGGCTCGGCGCAGTGGTGGATGACGCGCATGAGCCAGTCCGAAGGAGGGACGAAGTCGGCGTCGAAGATGGCGACGAATTCCCCTGACGCGGTTTTGAGGCCTTCGTCGAGGGCGCCCGCTTTGAATCCATGACGATTGGTGCGGTGCACGTAGACGATGGGATAGCCGAGGGCGCGGTAGCGTTCGACGATGAGCTGGGCTACTTCCTGAGTTTCGTCGGTGGAGTCGTCGAGGACCTGGATTTCGAGGAGGTCGCGGGGGTAAGCGATGCGGCAGACGGAGTCGATGAGGCGGTCGATGACGAACTGTTCGTTGAAGATGGGAAGCTGGATGGTGACGCGGGGCAGATGTTCAAAGTGGCTGGAGGGCTCGTGGGTGGCATTTCTGCGGTTGTGGTAGTAGAGCCAGACGAGGGTGTAGCGGTGCAGACCGTAGAGGGAGAGGACAATCATCACCAGGAAATAGGGGGTGAGAAGCAGCGTGTCAAAGGAGAAGAGCTGCCAGTGATAGAGATTCTGGAAGGTGTGGTCGCCGTAGTGGGTGCGGAGGTAGTGGCGGAGGTCGTTTTTGACGAAGAAGAGGGCGAGGGATTGTACGCAAGGAAAAAGCAAGCGTGGGACGGACGCGAGAAGGGACAGATGGCTGGGCATGGAGCTCGCGGGCTTACGGGCGAACGGAGGTCATGCACATTGTAAGGGATGAGGGATTGGGGATTGGGTAGAGAGTGGGTCCCACTCCAGCGCGCGAAAGGCGTGCGCACTGGAATGGGCCACCAGATGGGTTACTTGCGACCGAAGCGGTAGACGATGCCGAGATTGCCGCCGAGGTTCTCCTGGAAGGTGCTGCCGTAGTTGGTGACGAGTTCGTTGGCGGTTAGGCGAATGGCGAGGCCTGGGCCGAGGTTGTAGTCGACGGAAGCCCCCCCCGAAAAGTTAAGGACGGTGGCGTCGGTGTAGAGGCCGACCAATTGCGGGGGCAGGCCGTGGGTGCCGGTGCCGAAGTTGCCGTGGCCTGCGCCGGCGAGGGCCTGGGCGGTCCATCCCCAGTGCTGGCCTTTGAAGAAGCGATAGCGGGGTCCGGCCAGGAAGGTGTACTGGCTGATGCTGGGGTTGAAGACGGAGTAGGGATTGGCGCCGGTGTAGGCGGCTCCGTAATATCCGCGGAAGTCGGCAGTGAGGCCGAGGTCGCCGAAGAGGTAGTCGGTGAGGTCGACGTTCCAGCCGGCTTCATTCATGCGCTGCAGGTCATTGCCGGGGCGAAAGCGCAGAGAGCCGCCGCCGAAGTCCAGCTCGAATTTGTGGCTGTAGGTATCCTGGATGATCTGCTGGATGCGGATTTTCCGGCGGGCATTGACACGAGCCTGGGCCTGGCGCAGGACCTCGGAGCGTTGTTCGGGAGTGGATTGCTGCTGGGGCTGCTCGGATTGGGACTCGGCGGTTCCCGGCGGCGCCTGCTGCTGAGTATCCTGCGCGCGTATGACAGAGGGAGCAAAAAGAAGAGCAGCAAAAAGGGGAACCACAGCAAGGGGATACATGCCAAAGGGAACCGGGGCGTACCCGGAACGACTGCGGAAGTGCGTCAAACGGAGTGCCTCCACTACATAGGAAAAGGAACAATTTGCCTGCTCTGTATTAAATCATCTGTGGGGAAATGGGGTACAGAGAACAGCGTACAAGAGGGGGAGATGAGACAACGTTGCCTGGCCATCAGCAGGAACAGACATGCGCAGGCCGATACCAGATTGCGGAATTCTCATCGGCATGCAACGATGCCGTGAAGGGCGATTCTCATTTTCGTGATTGATGCGGGGGACGCATGAGATTTCTGTTGGGCTTGATTCTTGGATTTCTGATTATTCCGGTGTGGGTGACGATCTACTTCCATACGGGGCACCCACCGGTGGCAGTGGCCGATCTGCCGTTTCTGCTGGAGAGGCAGATTGTGAGGGTGCCGCTGCATGCGCGTATCGACAGGGAGATGCCGGCGAGTGCACCGATCGAGGCCAGCGGGACGAATCTGACCGCTGGTGCGCAGATTTACCGGGCGCAGTGCGCCGCGTGCCATGGATTGTATGGGCGGCCGTCGGAGTTTGCGGGGCACATGTATCCGCAGGCGCCGCAGTTGTGGGCGCCGCATGGCGACGGGGTGGTAGGGGTGAGCGACGACCCGGTCGGCGAGACATACTGGAAAGTGGCGAACGGGATTCGGCTGAGCGGGATGCCTGCGTTCGATAAGGTTCTGAACCAGACACAGATGTGGCAGGTGTCGTTGCTGGTGAAAAATGCCGGTTCGCCGATGCCGGCCGATGTGACAAAGCTGATTCAGGCTCCGCTGGAATTTGGGGTTCCTGCAACTGGCGGTGCCGGCACGATGCCGGGCTCGACGCCTGCACAGTGATTCGTGGCGATGCCGGCGGCAAAGGCCGGATTCATTAGACGTGGCGTTCCCGCCGAGCTTTCCAAACACAGATAGATAATCACGGAAATTTTTACCACCCTATTTACCACCCTAAAGGATGAGGGCTTTTTGGAACGGTCGTTCGAAGGAACTTCCGATTCGGGGCCCCTGAAGGTTTTGTGACCAACTCGGATTCCGCGGAGGGAAGGTGTGACGTGGGTCACGGCGACGACGTGATTAGCGACCTTATTCTGCGAGTGCCCGCCAATATAGGAGCAAAATGGTCGCAATTGCGCTATTATCGGATTTTGGGGTTGAAGCGGCGGACGATTTTGACCTGTCCGGAGCATGGAAGTTGAGTCTGCTGAGTGAATTGCCGATTGGAACGACGGGTGTGGTGGAGTCGCTGGAACTGCCTGGGGAGATTCAGCATCACCTGATGCATATGGGATTTGTGCCGGAGGCGCGGGTGGTGGTGGTGAGGCGTGCGCCGGCGGGGGATCCGACGGTTTATTCGATTGACGGGTTCGAAGTGGCGCTGAGGCGCGACACGGCGCAGGCGATTCGGGTTCGCGAATACGAGATCAGGTAGATGAGCGATTGCTGCAGCACGGCGACGATCGAAATCCCGATTGAACCGCGGGTAGCGGGACGGATTCGTACGGTGGCTTTGGTGGGGCCGCCGAATTCCGGGAAGTCGACGCTGTTCAATCGGCTGACGGGGCTGCGGCAGAAGGTCGCGAATTATCCGGGCGTAACGGTGGAGCAGCGTGTGGGGCGGCTGAACGGAATTGGCCGAGGCGACCTGACGCTGATCGATCTGCCGGGAGTCTACGGGCTCGATTCGTATTCAGAAGACGCGCGTGTGGCGGTCGAGGTGCTGCACGGCGAGATGCCGGGAACGCCGGCGCCGGATGCGATTCTGCTGGTTCTGGACTCGCTGCAGCTGCGGCGGCAACTGATGCTGGCGGCTCCGGTGCTGGGCCTGGGACTGCCGACGCTGGTGTTGCTGAACATGAGCGACCTGATGGAGGCGCGGGGTGGCGTGGTGGACACGCTGGCGCTGGCACAGGAGTTGGGCGTGCCGGTGGCGAAGATCTCGGCGACGCGGGGTGCGGGGCTCGATTCCATCACGCATTTTCTGAATCGCAAGGCGGAGCCGGTGCGAAACGGTTCTTCGGGGAACGCGATCGAAGCGCCGACTCCGGGACGAATCGAGCTGCCGGTGATGGGGAATCCTCGGTCGTACCGGCAGTGGGCGACGGGGATCAGCACACGGACGAAATACAAGGCGCCGATTTCGAGTGAGTGGACGAAGAGGATCGATGGCGTGCTGCTGCACCGGATCTGGGGGCCGCTGATTTTTCTGGCGGTGGTGTTCGCGGTGTTCCAGGTGGTGTTTTCGATTGGACAGCCGCTCAGCGACGGGTTTGGAGATGTTCTGAATGAAGGCGGCGCGAAGATTGGGGCTCTGCTGGGGCACAACTGGGTGGAGTCGCTGCTGATCGACGGAGTATGGCGCGGCGTGGCTTCGGTGCTGGTGTTTGTGCCACAGATATTGTTACTTTTTCTGTTCATCGGTGTGCTGGAAGATTCGGGATATCTGGCGCGGGCGGCGCTGATTGCGGACCGGGTGATGCGGTCGATTGGGCTGAACGGGAAGGCGTTTATTCCACTGCTTTCGGCGTATGCGTGCGCGGTGCCGGCGATCATGGCGACGCGGACGATTGAGAACAAGCGCGACCGGTTTGCCACGATTTTGGTTGCTCCGTTTATGACGTGTTCGGCGCGGCTGCCGATTTACATGCTGATGATCGCGGCGTTCATTCCCAACAAGCCGATTCTGGGGGATTTATTCGGGCTGCGGGCGGCGGTGATGCTGTCGCTGTACGTGCTGGGGTTTGTGGCGGCGCTGGCGACGGCGTGGCTGCTGAAGTCGTCGATTTTGAAGGCTTCTTCGGCGCCATTCATTCTGGAACTGCCGCAATACAGGCTGCCGACAATTCGGTCGCTGAGTTTGCGACTGATGGATCGCGGCCAGGTGTTTCTGAAGCAGGCGGGCACGGTGATTTTGGCGGTGACGATTGTGCTCTGGTTTCTGAGCCACATTCCGTTTCATGCGGATCTGGCGCAGAGCGTGATCGGACGGCTGGGGCAGTTCATTGAGCCGGCGATCAAGCCACTGGGGTTCAACTGGAAGATCGGGATCGGGCTGCTGACTTCGGTGATGGCGCGCGAGGTGATTGTGGGGACGCTGGGCACGCTGTATGGGGCCGATCCGGCGACGCAGTCGCTGGGATTGCAGGCGGCGCTGCGGCACGATCTGACGCTGGGCGGCGCGATGGCGCTGGTGGTGTTCTTTGCGTTTGCGCTGCAGTGCACGTCGACGATTGCGATTGTGCGGCGGGAGACGAACAGCTGGCGGTGGCCGGCGCTGCAGTTTGTCTACATGAGCGTGCTGGCTTATCTGGCGGCGTTGGGGACGAACCAGGCGATTCTGCATTTCGTGCGGTAGGCGGGTGGCAGGACCCTGGGGGGGTGGGTTGGTTCTGCATGTCCTTTGTTTTGTGCGCTTTCCATAGTAACCTTTTTCTTTCGGTACCCGTTACCGCGATCGCTACCGAGCGATGACGGGCTCGGAGCCGGGAGCTCGGAGCCAGCAGCCCGGGGACTTGAGACGGTCTGCGAGCGGGCGGTTCAGTATCTGAATCCGAGCGCATTGACGGTTGCGCGGAGTGCCGGAGTTTTCAAAGAGCCCGTTTGGTTCGAGGCTCGGCCTGGGCCGAGCGTCGGTGGATCGCTGGAGGCTGAAGAGCGTCCGAGAAAGGAAAAGCTCTGTTCGCGTAGCGGACAGAGCTTTCCTACTTTCTCAGGATAGGTATTCGGAGAATTGGGGGCAAGGGAATTCGGAGGAGTGGACGGTACGGAAGTACTTGGGGTCGGGGAACGGACTGGTAGTCGGGCTCGCGTTTGGAGAAAGTCAGGAATTCACTGCGCCCTGGCGGCGGTGATCTGGGTGGCTTTGGCGAGGAGGGCGTCGAAGCGGGGATCGCCGCGCAGGGACTTGAGGTCTGGGTCGGCTGCGATCACGTCGGAATGGGTGTATCCGAGTTCGATTGCCTGACGCAGATACCCGAGCGCCTGATCGCGGTGCCCTGCGACAGCCGCCCCGCAGGCGAAGCTATACCAGGCGTTGGCAATCGCGGTCGCTTCGTTCGCTTTGCGCACCGTCTGGACCGCTTCGCGGAACAGTCGTTGCGCTTCGTCGTATCGACCCTCGTAGCTGAGGGTTACGGCAAGATCTTCGATGCTTTCCGCCGTGTGCAGGTGCTCCGGACCAAGCACGCGGCGATGGATTGCGAGGTTTTCGCGGTTCAGCTTCTCCGCGTCTTCGTAACGTCCGTCCTGCCTTAGAAGATAGGATAAGCACGCCATCGTAAACATCGTGTTCCAGTCGTCCTCGCCGAATACGCGGCGATCGATGTCGAGGGCTTCCCGCAGGAGTTTCTCCCCATCCGCGTATCGTCCTTCGTCGCCCAAGGTGCTTCCCAGCGCGCTCATCGAATACAGGGTGTTACCGGACTCTGGCCCGTCGATGCGGCGCTGGCTGTTATAGGCCTCGCGGTAGAGTTTCTCGGCTTCGGAGGAATGATATTGCAGCTTCAGACTCGCCGCCAGCTCAGACACCGTTGTTAGCGTCTCTGGGTCATCGGGGCTGAGAATCCGGCGCTGAATGTCAAGCGTCCTGCGCAGGAGCTTCTCCGCTTCCGCTTCATTCCCTTCAAACGCGAGAGTGCAAGCCAAGAGGAACATCGAATGGGCTGTGTCTCGGGCTTCGGGTCCCAGAACCCGTTGGCGAATTTTCAAAGCCCCCTCGAACTCGGATTGTGCACGGGAGTACTCCCCCAGACCGTTGTAGGAAGCCCCCATTGCATGCATCATTTTGGCCTGCAGTTCCGGATCATTGCTCATGTCGCTACCGATTTCTTTTGCGCCGTTGTCCAGAATTTCTCGGGCGGTGACGATGTGGCCGGGTGTTGCGTAGGGTTGCGCCGCGCCGAAAATGCCGATCATGAAATCTGCGATCCAGTTCGCGCGGTCGCGCTCGCGGGTGGCGCGGTTCCGCTCCTGGGTGATTCGCCGCAACTGGACTGCTTCGGTGATGGCGGCGCCAGCGAGGAGAAGTACGGTCGCCGCGGAGAGGGCTACGCCGAGCCGATGGCGGCGGATGTACTTCCGCGCACGATACCCGGCGCTGGGCGCATGCGCGGCGACCGGCTCGTCGCGCAGATACCTTCCAATGTCTTCGGCCAGTTCCGAGGGCGAGCCATAGCGCCGTTTGCGGTCTTTCTCAAGCGCCTTCAGGGCTACGGCATCGGGATCGCCGCGCAGCTGCCGCATCAGCGATGGAGGATCGGTGCCGCGGTTAAGCGCGGTGATGGCCGAGTCGCGGCCCCGGGCGAGGATTCGCGAACTGGGCCGAGGCACATCCTGTTCACGCAGCCGGCGCAGCATCTCTTCGTGAGCGAGTTTCTTCAAATCAAGCGGTAGCGCGCCGACCAGCAACTGATAGAGCACCACGCCGAGCGAGTACACATCGCTGCGGGTGTCGATATCCTCGCCGCCCGAGTCGGCCTGCTCCGGGCTCATATAGTCGAGCGTGCCGAGTACCGCGCCCACCTGCGTATAGATGCTGGCATCGGTGAGAGGACGCGACGTGGCCTTAGCCAGGCCGAA
>CAZSWI010000180.1:0-8150 GCA_964610635.1 uncultured Acidobacterium sp. | reverse complement strand
GGAGACGAGTTCGTCGAGGATGGGGAGCACGCGAGAGCGTCGCCGAAGGGGAGGCTGGAGCAGGTCTGTTCCAGGACTCCGGCATAGTCGGTCTGGGCGCGGCGTGTTCCCAGAGGATCGTCTAAATAGAAGTGCAGCCCATCGTTATCGTAGGTAGCGAAAAGCGCGCCACCGGCGTAGACATTGGTGTGTTGCCATACCAGGTTGCCGTTCGCATCCATGCCCATTTCCGTGACCTGTTCGCCCGAGGGTCCAAGGACGTAGTCGTTGATGGTCTGGAAGCCGTTCACGGAAGGATCGCAGCTCCATTTCGCAATTGTGCCTTTGGCGACGCGTTGCCCATCGGCATCGTAAATGTAGCCGGTCATCACGGTCGTGCCGGGGGTGGGAGAACTGGCGACGGCGCAGACCTTTCCGTCACCATCGTAGAGATACTGGTTGACCCCGTCATACTGTATATTGCCGGCTGCATCGTAGATTACGCCTCCGGGGGCCTGGCTGGTATTGATGAGACGATTGCTCGCATCAGGGTTGGCCCAGCTCGTCGGCGTGGGATTTTCGTTGCACGGCGTGGTGGATACGGCTTCCGAGGTGAGATTGCCAAAGGGGTCGTAGGTCCAGCAGCCGTAGTTTCCCGCATACTGCGTCGAAGTGGGTGTTGTTCCGGTGTTCAGCGAGCTCGACAAACGGTTAAGAGAGTCGGGGTAGAAGTTCCAGTTCCCCATAACGGAATTGGTTGGGGAAGTTCTTAAGGCTCCCTAAAGGGTACCTTTGCGTAAGAAAGCGGGGATATCGAGGTTCTCGCTGGGCTCCTCGATGAACGCCGGGTGAGTTGGGGTGTACTCGGTGGGCTGTTCGGGAACTTCAGCGATGGCCACCGCAGCGAGTGTTCCGTTCTCCTCTGCCGCCGCCGAGATTTCCGGTTCCTGGCTCGCGAAATCATCAACGCGGAAGGCGGAGACGAATTCACGGGGGGAGACGGGAATCAGGACCTGAGGAAAGTTGGCGGGCTGCGCGGGAGCGGCAGCCGCGACGAACTCCTCATCCTGATCCTCGCTGGCGAAGCGGGGCGTTGCCGGACGGGTTTCGATGCGGGGCGTCATCGCCTCCTGGCGCAGGGCGGCACCGAGCATGTGCTCGCGGCGCTCGGCCGAGCCCTGGCGGAAGCCGGTGGCGATGACGGTGATCTTGACATCTTCGCCCATGGTGGAGTCGAGCACGGCGCCGAAGATGATGTTGGCGTCTTCATGGGCTGAGTTCTGGATGAGGGTCGAAGCTTCGTTGACTTCGCTCAGCTTGAGAGAAGAGGAGCCGGTGATGTTGATGAGGATGCCGCGGGCACCGTCGATGGCGCCGGCTTCAAGGAGGGGGGAGGCCATGGCGGCCTGGGCGGCTTCGATGGCGCGATTGGACCCGCTGCGGACGGCGGTACCCATGACGGCATAGCCCATGCCTGCCATGGTGGTTTTTACGTCGGCAAAGTCGCGGTTGATGATGCCGGGAATGGTGATGATGTCGGAGATGCCCTGGACGCCCTGGCGGAGGACGTCGTCGGCGATGCGGAAGGACTCGAAGAAGCCGGCGTCTTTAGCGACGGCCAGCAGCTTTTCATTGGGGATGACGATCATGGTGTCGACGCTGTCGAGCAGTTCCTGCATGCCGCGCTCGGCCTGGGCCATGCGGCGCTTGCCTTCGAAGGCGAAGGGGCGGGTGACGACGGCGACGGTGAGGGCGCCCATTTCGCTGGCGAGGGAGGCGATGACGGGGGCGGCACCGGTGCCGGTGCCGCCGCCAAGGCCCGCGGTGACGAAGACCATGTCGGCGCCTTCGAGGGCATCGAGAATCTTTTCCGAGTCTTCGAGGGCCGCGCGGCGGCCGACGTCGGGGTTGGCGCCCGCGCCGAGGCCGCTGGTGAGCTTGGCGCCCAGCTGCAGCTTGACGGGGGCGTGGGAAAGCTGGAGGGCCTGGCGGTCGGTGTTGGCGGCGATGAACTCGACGCCTTCCATGCTGGCGGCGATCATGCGATTGACGGCATTGCCGCCCCCGCCGCCGACTCCGATGACCTTGATCTTCGCGCCGCGGAGGATTTCGTCGTGATACTGGATGCGGATTTCTTCGGGCTGAACGAGGGTGGGGGTTTTCATGGGCATCGGCTCCTTCGCTAGACACTTCCGGCTAGAATGGCGCGCAACTTGGCGCGCAGTCCGTGGTTTTCCGCCGCACGGGTGAGGCTAGTGCGATGGGCATAGAGCAAGGTACCTGTTAAGACGGAAAATTCGGGAGCGGCGAGCTCCGCGGGCATGCGCGAGAGTGGGACGGGGGATGCGAGACGCGCCCGGACGCGGAGCAGACTTTCTGCTGTTTCCAGAAGCCCAGGCAGGCGGCCACCGCCTCCGGTGAGGACGCAGCCTGCGCCCATCGCTTCCAGAACGCCACCCTGGCGGAGATTGTCGCGCAGCAACTGGAAGAGCTCTCTCGCGCGCGGCTCGAGAATCTCGCTGATGAGGCGCTGGCTGACGACGCGGGGGTCATAACCGGGCAGGCCGGTGATTTCCACTTCGCTGAGTTGCGGCACGGCGGTGACGACGGCGTGTCCGTAATTGCACTTGAGCCATTCGGCTTCGGGCGCGGTGACGTGGAGGCCGACGGCGAGATCGTTGGTGAAGTGATCGCCGCCGATGGGAACGACGGAGGTGTGGGCTACAGAGCCTTCGAAGTAGACGACGAGCTCCGAGGTGGAGGCTCCGATGTCGAGAAGGCAAACGCCGAGCTCGCGCTCATCGGCGGAGAGGGTGGCTTCGGCGGCGGCAAGAGCTTCGAAGACGGTCTCGGTGACTTCGAGGCCGGCGCGGTTGGCGCTGGTGATGAGGCTTTGCTGGGCGCTGGCCGAGCTGGTGGCGATGTGGAGGTTGACTTCAAGACGATTGCCGACCATGCCGACGGGGTCGAGGATGCCGGGCTGCTCATCGAGGATGAATTGCTGAGGCAGCAGGTGGAGGATTTCGCGGTCGGCAGGCAGGGCGATGGAACGGGCGCGATCGACGGCGGCGCGGGCGTCCTCGCGGGTGATCTCGCGCAGGCGGGTGCCGAGGCTGATGCCGCCGCGGCTATTGACGCCGCGAATGTGGGGCCCGCCGACGGCGACGATGCAGCGCTCGATGACGGTCTGAGCGGAAGTTTCGGCCGCAACGGCCGCGCGATCGATGGCCGAGGCTGCGGGACCGAGTTCGGAGATGAGCCCCTTGCGCATGCCGGCCGCGTCGGCCACGCCGTGGCCGCGGTAGCGGAGGGCGCCTTCGTGAATCTCGGCGATCATGGCGCGGACCTTCGAGCTGCCTGCGTCGAGGACGGCGACGATGTTTTCCTGCTGGCTCATGCCGGCACCCGGCCTGGGTGGGATTTCGCCGGCGGTTCGTGGGCTTTGGCGGGTGGGGTGTGTTTTGCGGGTTGTGGGTTGTGGGGTTTCGCGCCGTGCTCGGCGGGAGCCTTGTGGCTGGCCTGGGGCGAGGCCTGAGCGGGTTTCGGGCTGGGATTTGCCTCGGGAGCGGGGACCGAATCGCTGGCTATCTTCAATACGACCTCACGCTCGTAGCGCAAGTCGACGGAGGCGAGGTGCGAATATTGCTGCTGCCACTGCGCGATGTGGGCCTGGTAGTTGCGCCAGCGGGCGAGGAAGTCTTCCTGGCCGAAGTGGAGAAGGAGGTCGGAGCCGTTGGCTGGAACGGTAGCGCGCACGTCATCGGGATCGGAGAGGTCGACTTCGCTGAGCTGGGACGAGATGTGTTCGCCGGATGAGTCGAGATCGGAGATGAATCGCCGGTAAACGTGCATGCGGGCAGAGCGGAGGGAGAGAGGATCGGCGGGGCCGATTCCACTGACGACTGGAAAGGAGTAACGGCGGGCGGCCATCTGCAGAGGGGCCATGTCGAGGATGACGCCGTTGACGTCAGCCAGCTGGATGCGGCCGCGCACCTGGACGAAAGCGATCGGCGTGCGTTCGGTGATGGCGACGCGGAGTTGATTGGGGAGGAGCCGCATCACGGCGCCGTTCTCGACCCAGGGGATCTGTTCCAGGGCGGCGCGACGCTTTGCCAGAGGAACGAGGAAGAGATTGCGCCCGACATCGGAGCCGAAGACCGAGAGCAGGTCGGCGCGGGTGAGCTCAGCCCCAGCGAGCGGGCTCGCCGGGGACCCCGTGCTGTTGCCGAGGGTCTGGATGGAGGCGGCGGATTCGATGCGGAAGCGCGGGTCATGATCGAGGAAGTTGCGTATGGCCAGGGCGAGGGCGAGCAAAGCGCCCAGGGCGATCAGGACGGCAGCCGAAAACAGGAGCATTCCCCAGGGAGTGCGGGCCCAGGATGGAAAGAGGCCGCGACGGACGGGGACACGCCGCCGGGCGCGCAGGAAGGGCTCACCCGCGTCGTCTTCCGGATCGGCGGCTGCCCGAGATGGACGGGAGGGACGCGCATTGGGTTCGCGACCGGGCGGCGGACGATAAAAGTCCGCCGGCGGTTCGTCCAGAACCGTGGTGCCACCGCTGCCTGTTGTGATCTTCGTCACGCCTGAGCAAGGTCGTGAGAATCGCCGCTTTGACTATAGCGTGGGGAGGGTTGTGGATGACAGGGAAATGGGGCAGGAATCAAGGGAGAGAACAGGAGGCAGCCGGCAGGCAGTAGCGAATGGGCAGCCTGGAAGTACACTTCACGCGCAACTGGCGTGGCGAATCCATATTGATTCAGGTGGATTCAGCGGGCAGCGGTTTTCTGTGCGTGCTTACGCCGCGTTTTTTGCGGGCGATTGGTCCACAGGGGGGCACCCCAAGCGCCCACCGCGAGCAGGGCACCGAACAGGACCACGGCGTCGATGCTGGCGCGGCTCTGGAAGGACCAGACGGAGTCCCTTATGCTGAGCCACATGGTGAACTCGTCGAGGGTGAGGGCGGCGCCCATGCCGTAGAGGATGGCGATGAGGCGGCCGGCAAAGAGCGAGGCGGGTGTGGCGCTGGTGCCGACCTCCGCGACCATGGCATAGCCGGAGATGAGGAGCAGGAGAATGCCCCAGACGAGATGGTGGATGTGGGCGCCGGCAACGATGACCCATCCGAAGGGGCCGATGTGAAAGAGGATGAGGAGGACGAGGAGGCGCACGCCCAGGAAGGTGAGGGCGAAGCCGAGCGCGGCGAGAAAGAGGCGGCGGCGCGGGCGGTCGGGGATGCGCTCATGCAGGACGCGGCCGGCGCGGGTCCTGTGCAGCAGGAACAGGATCACCGCTGCGCATGTTGCCATGAAGATGAGGAGGACCCACGCTGCCTGCCAGTGCATGACCACCATTCTGACAGTGTGGTTGACCAGCGGGATAGCCATTAATCGAGCGGTAGCCACGGTGTACACCACGCCACCGGTATCTATCGGCAGTTTGAGCCTGGCGGAACAGGTCTTCGCGTGGTGGGACACCTGGCACCCTGTTTCTAAGGGTCGTTGAATTAGGCCAGTCGTTTGGGCCAGTGCGTGCACGTGGCGACGCTTCTCCTGCTCAGCATTGCAGGCGGCATCGGACTGTGCCGGTTGCTGCTTCTTCTTCGAATGATGGATCGGGCAGTCGGGATTGGTGCACACCCGGCGCAGTTCGCCTTTCTCGCCGCCCTCGGTGACGATGGCCGCGGCGGAGTACCTGCACGTTTGTCGACCAGACTGGAATCGGCTCGCCGGAGCGCCTCCGATTCGGGGCGTTTGTCATTTTCGACCGCAGGCGATCAGCTACGCGCGCTGCCCTCACGACCGGGAGCGACAACGTGATAGCCTTGGTGCGTTCCAGCGGGCCAGTTCCGGCCACGTTCGGCAGAATAGTCCGGCAGAATACGAAGTGGAAACGGATTCCTAAGATGGCAAAAAAGTGTCATGCCGCACCGCTCTGGGCGTTTGCAGTTGTGTTCGCGGCCGGCCTTGTACCGGCTTACGCGCAATCACCGCAGTATCCGTTCAACGATCCGAATCTGGCAGAGGACAAGCGCATCGACAATCTGCTGTCGCTGATGACGACCGAGGAGAAGATCGATGTATTAGGAACGAGGACGGGAGTTCCGCGGCTGGGAGTGCCGAATATCGGCAGCTCTGAAGGGATTCATGGGATCGTGCAGCGGGAATCGCGCGGGAAGCACGAGCCGATTACGACGACGCAGTTTCCGCAGCCGCCGGGGATGGGCGAGTCGTGGGATCCGGAACTGGTGCGACAGGCGGGCGGCGTGGAAGGGTATGAAGCGCGGTTCATCACGCAGACGGCGAAGTACGACCGGCAGATTCTGATGGACTGGGGACCGCAGGCGGACCTGGCGCGCGATCCGCGATGGGGACGCAGCGAAGAGGTGTACGGCGAGGATCCGTTTTTCAACGGAACAATGGCGATTGCATTCAGCAAGGGCCTGGAGGGCGACGATGCGAAATACTGGCAGGCCTCGCCGCTGCTGAAGCATTTCCTGGCCAACGAGAATGAGAACCTGCGGGATCGCTCTTCGTCGGACTTCGATGAGCGGCTGTTCCGGGAATACTACTCGGTTCCCTTCCGCATGGCGTTTCTGGAGGGCGGCGCGAAGGCGGTGATGGCTTCGTACAACGCGTGGAACGGCACGCCGATGGCGGTGAATCCGATCCTGAAGAGCATTGTGCAGGACAAATGGGGCGTGGATGTGCTGTCGACGGACGGCGGAGCGGTAAAGCTGCTGGTCGACCCGCGGCACACGTTCCCCAACACGGAAGCGGCGGTGGTGGCTTGCATCAAGAATGGGATTAATCAGTTTCTGGATCGTTATGTAGACGAGACGAAAGCGGCACTCAAGGATGGTTCGCTGACCGAAGCGGACATCGATGCCGTTCTCCGTTACAAATTCCGGATTGCGATCAAGCTGGGCTTGCTCGATCCGCCGGAGATGGTGCCGTACACGAAGATCAAGGACGATCCGGAACCGTGGAATACGGATCGGGACCGGGACGTTTCAAAGAAGCTTGCGCTCGAGTCCGTGGTTCTGCTGAAGAATGACAAGAATCTGCTGCCGTTCGAGAAGAGCGGGATCAAATCGATCGCCGTGATTGGGCCGCTGGCGGATTCGGTGCACTGGGATTGGTATGGCGGGACGCCTCCTTATAAGGTGACGCCGCTGGAGGGGATAAAGGCTGAGGTGGGGCCGGATGTGAAGGTGAACTACGCGGCGGATGAGCTGGGCAACGCGGCGATCAATGCGGCTCGGCATTCGGATGTTGCCGTGGTGGTGGTGGGGAACGATCCTACGTGCGGGCCGGACATGGCGCACGATTGGGTCAACACGCCGGATGGAGGCGGAACGCTTCCCTGCACCGTGCCGAGCGACGGACGCGAGGGACGCGACCGGCAAAGCATCGATCTGGCGCAGGAACAGCTGGTGCGGCAGGTGTACGCGGTCAATCCGAAGACGGTGGTGATTCTGGTTTCGAGTTTTCCGTTTGCGATCAACTGGAGCGAGGAAAATGTGCCGGCGATTCTGCACATGACGCATGCGTCGCAGGATGAGGGGACGGCGCTGGCGAAGGTGCTGTTTGGGGAGTTCAACCCGGGCGGGCATCTGGTTGAGACCTGGCCGAAGTCGCTCGATCAGCTCCCGCCGAAGATGGACTACAACATTCGCGATGGCTACACCTATATGTACTTCAAGGGCGAGCCGCTGTATCCGTTTGGATTCGGGCTGAGCTACACGACATTCAAGTTTGCGAATCTGAAGACGAGTTCGGGGGAGCTGGCGAAGGACGGGACGGTAACTGTATCTGTGGATGTGACGAATGCCGGGAGTAGAACGGGCGATGCGGTGGTGCAGCTGTATGTGAAGCATCTGCGTTCGAAAGTGGAGCGGCCGCACGAAGAGCTGGAGGGCTTTCAGCGGGTGACGGTGGAAGCTGGTCAGACGAAGACGGTGGAGATTCCGCTGGCGGCTTCACGGCTGGCTTATTGGGATGTGAAGGCAGGGGAATTTCGAGTGGAGGCGGAGCCGGTGAGTCTGATGGTTGGCGATTCGTCGGCAAATCTGCCGCTGAGTGCGACGGTGAAGGTGCAGTAGCAGGTTATTGTGGTTCTCCGGCCTGCGTAGCCGCTGAGGCACTGGACGCCCGGTCGCGTCCGCTGGCGCC
>CAZSWI010000179.1:0-8156 GCA_964610635.1 uncultured Acidobacterium sp. | reverse complement strand
ACCGGATCGTAGTAGTAGAGGGTGCGCAGATAAAGGGGCAGGAGCGCGGCCTGCCAGTCGTGGGCGTGGAAGATATCGGGGACGCCGAGCTGTTTGGTGGCTTCAAGGACGGTGCGACAGAAGAGGCCGTAGCGTTCCCAGTTGTCCTGGTATTCGCCGGAAGCGGTGCCGTAGAGGGATTCGCGGTCGAAGAGCTCAGGGCAGTCGATGAAGTACATCTGGACGCCATCGTGGATGCCACCGTCGATCACCGCGGCGAAGCGGCTGTAGTACTGGAAAGGGATGGTGATGCTGCGGATGGCGTAGCGTTTTTCCAGATGTGCTTCGGACGACTGCTCGCGAACCTGGCGGTAATACGGGATGTAGACCGCGACCTTGTGTCCGAGAGTGGCGAGCTGGCGTGGGAGGGCGCGGATGACTTCGCCGAGGCCGCCGCTTCTGGCCCAGGGCGCGCACTCCGATGCCGCAAAGACGACTTGCATTCGAGGCTCCGTTTCTAAAGGGGGGTGATGGAACCGAAACTGAGTCTAAACCCTGGGCGGTATCTCGGGGTAAGCGCTCAGGCGTGGGTGGCCATCGATGGGCGGGGGAAACCGAAGCGATGAGGCACAATCGTTACTGATGCAGCAGCGCCGCGAACGACCCAGACTTGAAAGACCCAGACTCGGACAGAACTTCCTTGTGAGTCTTACGGCGCAGAGTGCCATCGTGGATGCGCTGGGGGATTTGGCGGGTCGGACGGTGGTCGAGATTGGATCGGGGAGGGGAGCTCTTACTGCGCTGCTGGCGGTGCGGGCTCGGCGGCTGATAGCGATTGAGCTCGATCGGGAGCTGGCAGGGCGGTTGCGGGAGCAGTTTGCGGGTCGGGCTTCGGTGGAGGTTCTGCAGCAGGATGTTCTGGAGACGGATTTTGCGGCGCTGCGCGGGGATGGCGAAGAAAGATTGCTGGTACTGGGGAATCTGCCGTACTACATCACGTCGGATATTCTGCTGCGGCTGTTTCAGTTCGAGGCGGTTGTGGAGCGGGCAGTTTTGATGGTCCAGCGGGAAGTTGCCGAGCGTGTGGCGGCGCATCCGGGCACGAGCGATTACGGGGTGCTGTCGGCAACGACGCAGATGTATGCGCGGGTGGAGAAGCTGATGACGTTGCCACCAACTGCGTTTTCACCACCGCCGCAGGTGCACTCGACGGTAGTGCGGCTGACGATGGCGCCGCGGTTTGAGGAGCTGGGGGTTGGGGCGGAGGGATTTTTGGCCTTTGTGCAGAGTTGTTTCGCGCAGAAGCGGAAGATGCTGGGGAAGAATCTGCGGAACGCGGGATACGAGGCTGAGGCGATTGCGGCGGGGTTTGCGGTATGCGGGATTGCGGCGTCGGTGCGGGCAGAGGCGGTGGAACTGGAGGGGATGGCTTGTTTGTTTCGGCGGCTGGCGGAGGGGAAGTAGAAGCTTCACCACAGAGGACCCGGAGGCTGCGGGGATGACGGTTCTTTCACGGTACCCCGGTGTTCTAAGCAGGCGGGTCGGGGATGGAGTTTGATCCGCGGTCGGGTAAAATCGAATGAGGGTGATTATGTCTCAACTGCAGCTCTGGGTGGTTATCGCGGCGCCCTCGATTCTGGCTCTCGTCGGAATCCTGCTGAATCAATCGGGACTGCATCGCCTCGACGGTCGCATCGATCGCGTGGAGCAGCGTCTGGGACAGCGCATCGATCAAATGATGGATATCTGGAACCGGGACGTGAAGGACCTGCTCGGCATGATTTCCGATCACGGCCAGCGCATTGTGCGGCTTGAAGAGCAGCAGCGCCGCTCGTGACTCTTCACAATCCTGAGTCTTAATAAATCAGAGTCTGAATTCGTCTCTTCTTACGACGTTCGCTCCAACAGGCCGTCTTCAGTTGCGATCAGGGCAAGCCTGGCCATGTTCAGAAAGAGGCCGTGCTCAACGAGTCCTACCGTGGTGTCGAGCCTGGCGGCAAGGGCGGGAGGATCGTCGATTTCCATCCCGGAACAATCGAAGAGCAGGTTGCCTTCGTCTGTAATGTAAGGAGAGCCGTCCTGGTTTTTGCGCAGAGCCACCGTAAATCCGAGCCGTTCGAGCGAGGCTCGCACCAGGGGGGCGGCCAGGTGGATGACCTCCACCGGCAAAGCTGTGTTGCCCAGCTTGTTCACGATCTTTGAGCCGTCGGCGATGATGACGAAGCGTTCCGTCGCGCTGGCGACAATTTTTTCCCGAAGAAGTTTTCCGCCTCCGCCTTTGATGAGCGCGAGGCCTGGGGCGATTTCATCGGCGCCATCGACTGTCAGGTCGAGGCGAGGGCAGTCTTCGAAGGTCACAATCGGAATGCCGAAGCTGCGGCCGAGGTGTTCACTGTCTTCGGAACTGGCGATGGCCTGGATTTTGAGGCCATGGTCGCGGACGCGCTCTCCGAGAAGCTGAATCCAGAGAGTGGCGGTCGATCCCGATCCGAGGCCAACGGTCATGCCTGGCTTGACCAGTTCGAGAGCGCGCTGGGCAGCTTGTAGCTTGAGGGCCTGAACGTCCGGCGAGTCATGCTTGGGTGGCATGCGGGCTCTCCTTCCGCAGAAACCATGATAATTCCTGGTGAGGGTAATGCCGTTCATCCGACCCGGTGAGCAGGGTAGCCCGATACAACGCAGGGTGGAGCTTGAGAGTGCCTGTTCGGGCCGGGTTAGCGAGAAGCGGGTTCAGGAGACGTGGGGGGAACCAGCATTCCTGGCGAGATCCTGCACAGACGTTTCCTGAAGCCAACGATTTCGATCGGAGGTGTAGTCGCCAGATCCGGAACGGCATGCGCGGAGAAAGCGAGCCAGCCCATGGGGTCCCAGTTCACGGCTCAGAATCTCAAGCGCATGGCGCTCAGGCTGCTCATGGCTCATTTGCTCGATGGGATTCACGGCTGAAGATATGGGATGAGAGTGCCGGCTGTTCGTCGGCGAAATGGAAAAGGGCGAGGGCATCCTCCCTCCGGGCGACGATTCACAGACCAGGCGTTTGGGGCTGGATGCAGTGGCGGCCGTCACAAGGGCGAGAGGCGGCGGTGGAATTCCGGATCACCAGAGGCATTTGCCCGCTCAAGCCAAAAGAGGGCTTGAATGGGCCACCCTTTGTATTTGAGGGTGGACATGCGCGGGGCGGGGACCGTAGGCTGGTGTTCTTCCTGGAAGGGTGCGGAGTTTTCGAAAGCCCACACGATGCGACTGACGTTTGCGGGATTCGCCTGGAGAAATGTCTGGCGCCGGCGCCTACGCACCGCACTCACGCTGTGCGGGATCGGGATGGGTATCGGCGCATTTGTGGCGCTGGTGGGATTCTCGCGCTCGTTTGAGCACGCCTGGCTCGAGATGTATGAGAGCTCCGGCACGGATCTCGCCGTCGTGCAGAAGACATTTCTCAATACCTCGGTTGATCAAAGCGTTGGTCCGGTACTACGCGGGATTCCGCAGATTCAGACTGCGGCGCCGATGGTGATCAACATGATGGCTGTTACCCCGGAGCTGAATACGCTGGTCTATGGCTGGCAGGCGGACACGTTCGAGTTTTCGGCACTCCAGATTCTGGAGGGACGGCGTTTTCGCGATGGACAGCAGGAGGTCATGTTGGGAGAACTGCTGGCGGGCAGCCTGAACAAGAAAGTGGGCGACTCCGTCGATCTGCAGGGCGGCTCCTTCACGGTAGTCGGGATTTACAGGAGCGGATCGGCGCTCGAAGCGGGGGCTATCATCATGCCGCTCGACGAGATGCAGTCGCTGTCCGGCATGTCGGGCAAAGTCACCGCCTTTCATGTGCAGCTCAAGCCCGCCCCTGCCGGAACATCGACCGCGCAGTGGAAACAGGAGGCGGAGGATGCAGTGGAACATGCTTTGCCTGGATTGCGCGCGGTTCCGGCGGCTGAACGGGCGAGCAATAACCAGCTGGTGGTGCTGGCGCATGCCGCCGCATGGGGAACGTCGCTGATCGCGCTCCTGGTGGCGGCTCTGGGAATCGCAAACACGATGGCGATGTCGGTCTTCGAACGCACGCGGGAAATCGGAGTGCTGCGGGCGATGGGATGGTCGCAGCGGCGAGTGATGGCTCTGATCCTTCTGGAGGCAGCCGCTCTGGGCCTGGCGGGCGGCGTGATTGGCGTGGCGCTGGGATGGGGTGCGCTGCACGTGCTGGCGTCGTTGCCGCAGACGGCGAGTATTGTTTCGACGGCGCTACCGATGAAGACCCTGATGGATGGGCTGCTGATGGCGACGATCGTGGGAGTCGCGGCGGGTTCGGTGCCGGCCTGGCGCGGCGCGCAGCTTTCGCCGGTGGAGGCGCTGCGCCATGAATGAGGCGGCAGTGGCGGGCGGCGAAATGGCCTCGCAGTGGATTCTTGAAGTGCGCGACCTGAAGAAGAGCTACGAGAACGGCCGCATCGAGGCGCTGCGCGGTGTGGACCTGGGCATTGCGGCCGGGGATTTTCTGGCAATCACGGGGCCGAGCGGCAGCGGGAAGTCGACGCTGCTGCATCTGCTGGGCGGGCTGGACGTGGCGACCGAGGGCACGGTGTTGTTTCGGGGGCAAGTGGTTGGGAAATCACAAAGCGGTGCGGATTCGATTGGCGCGGGGTCGATCGACCTCGACACGTATCGCGCGCGGTGGGCGGGTTTCATCTTCCAGTCGTTTCATCTGCTGCCGTCTCTGAATGCGCTCGAAAACGTACAGGTTCCGATGCTGGGTATTGGAGGGCATCGGCATGGGCGCGAAGAGAGGGCGCGGGCGCTGCTGGTGGAACTGGGCCTCGAGTCTCGTCTGGGGCAATACCCGACGCATCTCTCGGCGGGAGAGCGGCAGCGGGTGGCGATCGCGCGAAGTCTGGTCAACAATCCGCAGGTGTTGCTGGCCGATGAGCCGACGGGGAACCTCGACAGCGTGAACTCAGCGAAGATTCTGGAGCTGCTGGCGGAGATTCAAATACGGCATGGAATGACCCTCATTATGGTGACGCACGATGAGAGCATCGCATCGTCGGCGCATCGGCACGTCAGGATGCGGGATGGTCGGATATGCAACTGAGGGCTTGTGCAGCGGTGTTGCTGGCCGGTGCTGTGTCTTTGGCGTGTGAGGCGCAGAGCGGGGCGAAGGCGGGTGCGAAATCGGGTGCGGAGCCGGCAGGATCGCTGAAGGCGGTGCTGGCCACTGCGCGGGCTCGGGTGGCGAAGTCGGATGTGCGAGCGTCCGGACGGCTGGTGGAGATCGCGGCGAACGGCACGCGCACGAACAACACGATCGTGCTCGAATCGCACTCGTTCCCCGATGGGTTGCGGACGATGGTGACGGTTACAAGCGCCGGCAATTCCAGCGTGCGTTACCTGCTGGCGCAGGATGCGGAGGGACATACCGCGATTGACTCATTCACGAAGGGGGAGAAAAAGCCGGTAAGGTTATCCGCGGAACGCTGGGGTGAGGGCGTAGCGGGGACGCTTTTCTATCCGGAAGATTTCGCCGATGGGCAGTTTTTCTGGGCGAAGCAAACGGTATTGCCGGCGCAGAAGTATGGCGCGCGCGATTGCTTCGTTCTCAGAAGCGAGCCCGGCCCGGGCCAGACGACGATCTACGCCTCGGTGACCACGTGGATCGACCAGAAAACGGGGGCTCCGGTGTATGTCGAGGCTTCCCCGATGGGCGGAGGTCCGGCGAAACAATTTGTGTTTTACGATCTTGAGCAGATGGGCGGGGTTTGGGAGCCACGTCAGGTGGAGGCAAAGCTGAGTGGCAGGCCTGGCTCGTCGGTGCTGGTTCTCGAGCGCGGGTCGGCGCACGCTCATCTGCAGCGCAATGATTTCAACCTCACTGCAGTTTCCCAACTCACACGGAGCAACGGCCCATGATCGTCGTGCTCGGTATCGCCCTGACCCTCATTGCGCTGCTTCTCGTCACCGGATTCGCCTATCAGTGGATCGGCGGCCTCCTCGACCGCAAGCGCCTTCTCGCGCCTGGCCGGCTGGTCGACATCGGCGAGGGACGGCGACTCTATCTCCTCGAAAAAGGCAGCGGCGGGCCCTCGGTCATTTTTGAGTCGGGCTTCGGAGCCACCAGCCTGAACTGGACTGACGTTCAGGACGCGGTGGCGGAACACGTGCACACCATCTCTTACGATCGGTGCGGCCTGGGATGGAGCAGCCCGCCGGCTTCCGAGCGCACTCCTACGCGAATCGCCGCCGAGTTACACACTCTGCTCCGCGCAGCCGGCGTGCAGCCGCCGTGGGTGCTGGTTGGGCACTCTTTTGGCGGGCTCGTCATGCAGCGCTTCGCGCTGGAGTATCCAGCGGGGACCGCCGGGCTGGTGCTGCTCGATCCGATGCGCACCGACGAATGGCCGCCGTTGAACCCAGCTCGGCGAGGAACGATGGAGCGTGCGAATCGACTGACCGGATACGGGGTTCACCTGGCCCGCTTCGGTGTCACGCGGCTGGCGGCCAGGTCGCATCTGTGTCGTTCGGCGCGTTTCTCGGGATTTCTCATTCGCCTCGCAGGCGCCCAGGGCGAGTATCTGTCGGAACGGCTGAACACTGAGATCGGCAAGATGCCCGCGCAGGTTCGTCCCTCGATTGCCGCTCATTGGTCGGCGCCTCGGTTTTATCGGGGGCTGATTGCGCATCTAAGAGCAGTTCCTGCGGCGGTTCAGGAAATGCACGAAGCGGAGCCAATCCAAAATGTGCCGGTGGTTGTGGTCACCCCCGGCAGCGCGAGCCCGATTGCGGATATGGAAAAATTCGGGTCGCTGAGCCGCCAGGTTGTGGCACGGGACAGCCGACACTGGGTGCATCTCGATGAGCCGGAACTGGTGGTCCGGACGATCCTCGAAATGGCGGCACTTGCGAGATCGCGGAACCTCGGTTCCGAGGCCGGATCCGCGGTACTGCAGGGCGTCGACTAACAATCCGGGTTAACTATGCGAGACATTGTCATACGGCCCGCGTTTGCCTCTGACGTCGATAGCCTGGCTGGACTGTGCTTCTCCCTCTGGCCCGACTCGCCTCGCGAGGAGCACGCTGCCGAGCTCAGTGCCCTTCTCGAGGGGCGCGCCACTCCCAGGTTACCGCTCATCCATTTCGTCGCCGAAACCGAGGATGGCCGGCTGGTCGGGTTCCTGGAAGCCGGACTGCGCTCACACGCCGACAGCTGCGACACCTCGTCCCCGGTTGGCTATGTCGAGGGGTGGTATGTTGAGGAAAGCCGCCGTCGCCAAGGCATAGGACGCCAGCTGCTGGCGGCCGCCGAAGGGTGGGCGCGAAGACAGGGATGCGTCGAGATGGCATCCGACGCGCTGATCGAGAACGAGCTCTCGCAGAAGGCGCATGCTGCCCTGGGCTATGAGGTGGTTGCGCGCAGCGTGCTCTATCGCAAACCGCTCTAAAGTACTGCGAGTCTCTGCGCTGATTCGGCGTTCGGTTATGAGGAAAACCCGTACCGCCAAAACCTTGTAGACTTCACAAAATGCCCGGTCGTTACCAGCGGGGGATTTTCGGCTTTCCGGTGAGAAGGTTGACCTGATCCGGATGGTAGACTCGGGGCAAATTCGCAGCTTTCTTAAGAACCAATTTAAGAACGAAGGCGTGACGGGATCCACCCGTTTGGCGCCTTGAATGGAGCATCGACGTGGCAGACGATCGTCAGCGCGCTGTAGATCTGGCGCTAGCGCAGATTGAGAAGCAGTTTGGCAAGGGATCGATCATGCGTCTCGGCAGCAAAGAGGCCATCGTTCCCATCTCCGTGATCTCTACCGGCTCGATCTCCTTTGACGCGGCTCTGGGCGTTGGCGGCGTGCCACGCGGCCGGGTCGTCGAAATCTTCGGTCCTGAATCTTCGGGGAAAACGACCATCACTCTGCAGATCATCGCCGAAGCGCAAAAGACGGGCGGGCTGGCGGCGTTTGTGGATGCCGAGCACGCGCTCGATCCGCAGTACGCGAAGAAGCTGGGGGTCGATATCGACAACCTGCTGATCTCGCAGCCGGATTATGGTGAGCAGGCGCTTGAGATTACGGAAGCGCTGGTGCGGTCGGGGGCGATCGACGTGCTTGTGGTTGACTCGGTTGCCGCGCTGGTGCCTAAAGCGGAACTCGACGGCGAAATGGGCGATTCGCACATGGGGTTGCAGG
>CAZSWI010000178.1:0-8175 GCA_964610635.1 uncultured Acidobacterium sp. | reverse complement strand
TTGGTCATGGGGGGCGCCAGGATCATTATCGGTTATTCGGCGTCGGATAATGTTTTGGTGGCGGGCGCGTTGAGCAACGGTGTCGGCTCTTGAGGCGCTGAGACCTGGCGCTCGATCGGCAAATCTTCCTTCCCAGGAACGGCTGAATATTCGACGGGTTTCCCAAGGTGGTCCTGGGGCATTACCCGTGAGCGGCAAACGAACGAACGGAATCTTCACTCCTGCGGGTAGGTGATTTATGGTCGTAGCAATTTCGCCGGAATGGGTTCTGTTTGGCGTACAGCCGCACCATCGTTTGCCTCGCGAATTCGCGGAAATACCAGGGACGCTGCATCGCCGGACTCGAATGCAACGGAGGAGAATTTGGAGGATGGGTTCGTCCGATTGGGATTGCGGGAATGGGTGAGCTTTACGGGGAGAGACTGTATTGCGATGGGAAAGACCCGCAGCTTCTCGAAACGATCGAAATCGGGTTTCTGCAACCAGCGCCAAGGGGATGTCACCGGGAAGACCATCGCGTGAACGCCAGGCAGCGATGGGTTCGGAGGGGCCTGGTGAATCGGTGGAGTTTATATTCCGCCCTTGAGGAGGTGAAGGGCTGCTTGTGGTTCGATGGAGGTTCTTCCAGCAATGGAAAGAACGACAAGATCCCGGCGAGGGAGATTGGCGGACTGACAACATCGCTCAAGCTGATTCAGCCGAACAGGTTATTGCTGAAAGTGCAGATGGAGGGCACGGGCCGGGTAAAGCCGAGGAGGGCGATACGAGGGTCGTTTACGATTGCGGGGTTTGACTACACACTTTCTGTGACGGATTCATTCGTGGAAGACGAACTGCGCGGGGCTGCCGAGGGGACGACGTTAATGGTAACTCGTCCGATGCTGTGTATAAGCGTGGGTGAGGTTTATGAGAAGACGAATTTCTGCTACAAGCTGATCGCGGGGGTGGTGAAGTAAAAAGTATGGAGCAGGGAGCAGCGGTCTATAGTGTCGGCTATTCGAACCGCGGGATGGAGGAGTTTCTCGCGCTGCTGCGGGAGAGTTCGGTGACTGCGATCGCCGATGTGCGATCCCAGTCTCACAGCAAATCCAGACCGGAGTATGGGCGGGACCTGTTGAGGAGCACGCTTCGTTCGGCCGGAATCGGATATGTTTTTCTGGGCCGGGAACTCGGTGCGCGGACGCTCGACGAGGCCTGCTATGTGGGAGGGAAGGTACAGTACGATTTGTTGGCGGCAACGCGCGGGTTTCAGGAGGGTCTGGATCGGGTAGAGAAGGGACGCAACGACCATCGGATAGCGCTGATGTGCGCGGAAGGCGATCCGCTGACCTGTCATCGCTGCATATTGGTAGGCAGGCATCTGAGGGCGAGAGGGGTTCCGGTGCGGCATATCCTGGAAAATGGTTTGGTGGAGGATCAAGATGCGACGGTGCAGCGGCTGGTTCAGGCTCTGCGCATTCGCGACGTTTGCACGTCGAGCAGGGATGAGGATTTACTCACGATGGCCTACAAGATTCAGGGGGAACGGATCGCGTTTCGCAAGGATGCCGATGAGGGCGAGCAGTATGAATTGTGGGGACGGGAAGCGTCCTGAATGAGGATGTTCACGATCGGGTTCACGAAGAAGAGCGCGGAGGAGTTTTTCACGCGGCTTTATTCGGCGGGAGTGAAGCGGCTGGTCGACGTTCGGTTGAATAACGTTTCCCAGCTTGCAGGGTTCTCGAAGCGCGACGATTTGCGCTATTTTCTGAAAGCGATCTGCGCCATCGATTACGTGCACGTGCCTGAGCTTGCGCCGACCCAGGCGATGCTCGACGAGTACAGGAAGGCGAAGCAGGGCTGGGATGAGTATGCCGCTGCGTATCACGCCTTGATCGCGGAGAGGCATGTTGAGTCGACGCTGGACCGTGAGACTTTCGGTGATTCATGTTTATTGTGCAGCGAGGCGGAGCCGGATCACTGTCACAGGAGGCTTGCCGCCGAATACCTGCGGGAGCGATGGGGTGACGTGGAGATTGTGCATCTATAGGGTGTGCGGCTGTCATTTGACAGAGGCGGCGGAAATTGTTGGTACACTTTGGAGCTTGAGAGGTCGATATGAGGGGACTGAGTTTTCTGAGCGCAGCGGCTGGGGTGGTTTTGATCGGGGTTGTTCTGGGGCCGGCGGGATTGGCGAAGGACAAGACGGCGAATCAGGAACCGGTGGCGTGGGGGATGCAGTCGGGGAATGAGGGGTGCGTGATTTTTGGCGAGACGGTGACGGTATCGACAGAGAACAACGGCACCGACGGATTCACGACGCACACGCTGCGGGAGATGGAGGTCCTCGAAACGCAGCATGCGACGCTGCCGAAGAAGAAGTACGGCGAGACGAAGGAGGATCTGGACGCGCTGCAGGCTTTGTCGATGCAGGATCATCTGAAGTTTGTGCGGATTCCCAAGAAGTACACGCCGGAGCAGATGGAGAAAGCGCGGGGGATGTGCGGGGGGCAGCCGTAATCTTCGGGGATGGGTTCCTTATCGCCCACCCTTTGTGCGAACTGCTGCGCAATGGATGGGGCACCCGACTATCCCTTTCCCCGCGGAGACGTCTGGCTAGTTTTCTGTCTCTGAACAATTCGACTAATCGGGGCTCGAAAAACATTGCTCAGGGGCTGAAGCCCATTTGGTTTTGCGCCATTTGCGGCACGACTGAAGTCGTGCCCTGACACAAAAGCCGAAGAACTATCGCTGAGCGAACTTTGGAGACCCGTTTCTTAGTTGACGGGGCGGCCGAAGCAGAGGACGTATCCGCTGTTGTCGGCGATCTCGAAGGCTCTTAGTCCGTCGCTGTTGTTGGCCAGTTCCCGACGGATGGGGACCTTGGCGGCTTGAAATTCTGTGTAAAGAGAGTCGGGATCGCTGGCGTTGATGTAGGCATCCCACGCAGCCCATTCGTGGCGGGAATGGTTCGGCAGGGGATGGACCTCGGGGGTGATGGCCTTGAACATGAGCATCACCTGATCGCGTCCGACGATGGCCCAATAATCTTCGCTGGGTTGGTCGCCACCGCCCTTGTGCAGGACAGCGAAGCCGAGTCTGGACTGGTAGAAGTCCAGGGTGGCGCCGAGATCGTCGACGATGAAGAAAGGCATGACGGTGTTGAGCATCACGGGAGTCTCCGGGAGTCGAGTATAAGCGTTTGTTATTCCGCGTTCCAAATTCATGGGCCCGTCGACGCGCACTCGCTTCGCTCAGAGCTTGCTCAGGGCGGGGCTGTGGGGCGGCAGCACCCGAACCGAGCGCACGGTTGGATATGCCCCACAATGGTTACGTTGGAGTGGCACAGAAGGGTTGCCGGTTAGTGGTTTGGGGGCCTATACTCGGACCGTTTGGCCCTGGAACGGGTTTCTGGTTCAGCGAACCGTTTTTATGCCGGGGTCATCAAGAAGAAGCAGGATAAGGTAGCGGAGATTGTCCCGATGGCAACGATAACACTTGAGCAGGAAATTAACCCCTGGGAAGCCCAGGCGGCACGATTCGATTATGCGGCGCGCAAACTGAACCTGGACGATGGATTGTGGCGGGTGCTGCGCTATCCCTCCCGGGAAATCATCGTGCACTTTCCGGTCTCGATGGATGACGGCCGGATTGAGGTTTTCACCGGATACCGGGTGCAGCACTCGCAGGCGCGGGGTCCGGGCAAGGGCGGGATTCGCTACTCGCCGGATGTGACGCTGGACGAGGTGCGGGCGCTGGCAAGCTGGATGACGTGGAAGTGCGCCGTGGTGAATATTCCGTTTGGCGGCGCGAAGGGTGGAGTGATCTGCGACCCGAAGAACATGTCACAGGGCGAGCTGGAGCGGATGACGCGGCGCTACACGGCGGAGATTATCGAATTTCTGGGGCCGGAGAAGGATGTTCCGGCGCCGGATGTGAACACAAACGAGCAGACCATGGCCTGGATCATGGACACCTACTCGATGCACATGCGGCAGACGGTGACGGCGGTGGTAACAGGCAAGCCGCTGACAATCGGCGGATCGCGCGGGCGCAAAGAGGCGACAGGGCGCGGCATCATGGTGGTGTGCGAAGAGGCGCTGAAGTATCTCAACATTCCGCGCGATGGGTGCAGGGTCATTATTCAGGGGTTCGGGAATGTGGGTTCGAACGCGGCGCGGCTGATGCAGCAACGCGGGTACAAGATCATCGGGATCGGCGAGTACGATGGCGGGCTGTTCAATCCTAACGGCATCGATGTCGAGGGGCTTGTGCAGCATCAGCTGCGGAATGGGACGGTGCTGGGCTTTCGTGGTGCGGAAGGGATTCCGACGGCAGACCTGCTGACAACGGATTGCGAGATTCTGATTCCGGCAGCGACGGAAAATGTGATCACGAGCCGGAATGCGGAGCGGATCAAGGCGCGGATTGTGTGCGAGGGCGCAAACGGGCCGACGACCGCGGTGGCGGATGAGATTCTGGCGGACAAGAAGGTGTTCATCATCCCGGACATTCTGGCGAATGCGGGCGGCGTGACGGCGTCGTATTTCGAATGGGTGCAGGATCGGTCGGGCTACTTCTGGAAAGAGGCGGAAGTGAACGAGCGGCTGGGGACGATTCTGGCGGAGAGCTTCGACGACGTGACGCGTTATGCGGAAGCGCACGATGTGAACAACCGGATTGCGGCGTACATGCTGGCGATTGATCGCGTGGCATTCACGATTAAGCAGCGGGGGATATATGCGTAGAGGCAGAGTTTAGGGGTTAGAGTTTAGGGGTTAGAGTTTAGGGGTTAGAGTTTAGGGGTTAGAGTTTAGGGATTAGAATCAGGGAACAAAACTCCGACGTGCGCTTGTTACCAAAGGCAGGCTGCTTTTCCCCCGTTGCGATTGTAGAAAGACGGAATGGGGCAACGCACGGCCGGGTTTCGCTGCAAGCTGATAGTTTGGGAAAAGGCAGTGCAGTTGTGCACCGCTATTTATGACTTAACGCAAAAATTTCCACGGGAAGAACGCTACGGACTGACGAACCAACTCCGTCGCGCGAGCGTGTCGATTCCAGGCAACATCGCCGAGGGTTATGGACGCGGAGCAAGAGACCAATACAAGCAGTTTCTGTCCATTGCAGTGGGCTCTTACATGGAGCTCCAGACACAGCTGACGATTGCGGTGAGGCTGGGCTTCCTGGAACCATCTGATTACGAGAAAGTGGAAATGCTCGCCTCTGAGGTCGGCAAGATGCTCTCGGCGATTCTGAACAAGCTTCGTTGGCCTTCTAACCCTTAATCCCTAAACTCTAATTCCTAACCCCTGGTCGGGGATCCGCTGGCGACAGCTTTGCCCATCAGGGTGGCGACTACGCCGGCGAGGACTAATGCGGCTCCGGCGAATTGCAGAGGGGCGAGGCGTTCGCCTGCGAGGGCTGCTCCGAGGATCAAGGCGAAAACAGGGTTGACATAGGCGTAGCTGGAGACGCGCGTGGGGGAGTCGTGCGTGATGATCCAGACGTACGCCGTGTAGGCGACGATGGAGGCCGCGACGACGAGGTAGGCCATGCTGACGAGGACACGTGTGCCGAGGAGGATGGGCACGGGCGGGATGCGGCGGAATTCACCGGCGGCGGCGGAGAGGATGAGGAGCAGGAAACCGCCGGAGAACATTTGCCATCCGGCATTAGCTTTTTGCGGGCGCGGCAGGGTGAGGCGGCGGGAGAGGAGGGTTCCGCCGGACCAGCAGATTGTGCCTGCTACTGTTACTAATACCGCGAGCGCGGAGGTGTGGACTGGGGCGGCTGTGTGCGTCGCGGCGCCTGGGGAGTTCAGGGCGAGGAGGGCGACTCCGGCAAAGCCGAGGATGATGCCGCCGAGGGAGAGAGCTGTGGCGCGCTGGGTACGGAGGAGGAAGACTTCTCCGGCGAAGATCCAGACGGGGATCATGGCGGAGACGACGGCGGCGATGCCGGAGGCGATGCGGATTTCGGCCCAGAAGAGCCCCGCGTAAAGGCAGGTGAACATGATGAGGCCAAGAAGCGAGGCGCCGGCGATCCGACGGGGGCTGAGTTCGATGGGGCCAGTGAGGCGGCTCCAGAGAAGAAGCACGAGGCCGGCGACGGTGAAGCGGAAGCCCGCGGCGAAGAAGGGCGGGACGACGGCGACAATTTCGCGGATGGCGAGGAAGGATCCGCCCCACAATATATAGATGGCGGCGTAGGCGAGGAGTTTGCGGACCCGCATAAGACAGGGTACAGGGTACAGGTCACAGGTAAATCATCGGGCCGACGAATGAGACCGCGGATGCGATGACGATCGATGCACGCGCGATGGCTTTCGTTCGGGCTAGCTTCACAGGTTCATGTTCCCGCACATCTCTTCAGGACTCAACCGCAAAAGTTGAGCCGATATCTTTCGATTTGCTTTGGTACACTCAGGCTTCCCCGAATCTCGTCGGAGGGAACTCCTTTGGCAACGACGCATGGTCCGCAGAGTTTTCAGCCGTTTGTTCCTGCCAGTGAGACGCGGCCGGAGCTGACGTTTCGCGCCATTGTGCTGGGGTGCATTTTCGGCCTGCTGTTTGGCGCGGTGACGGTGTATGTGGGGCTGGAGGCGGGGTTGACGGTGGCGGCGTCGATTCCGATTGCGGTGCTGTCGATCAGCATTTTGCGCGTGCTGGGGCGGGCGTCGATTCTCGAGAACAATATTGTTCAGACGACGGGGAACGCGGGGCAGTCGATTGCGGCGGGTGTGATCTTCACGCTGCCTGCGCTGATCTTTCTGGGATTCGATCTCGAATACTTCCGCATTTTTGTGCTGGCCATGCTGGGCGGTTGGATCGGCGTGCTGTTCATGATCCCGCTGCGGCGGCAGTTGATTGTGCAGGAGCATGGGAACCTCGCGTATCCGGAAGGCACGGCGTGCGCGGATGTTTTGCTGGCGGGGGAGCGGGGCGGATCGTTTGCGAGCCGGGTGTTTTTGGGGCTGGGGCTGGGCGGGCTGTACACGCTGTTCCAGAACAGCAACATTTTTGGGTTGTGGCCGGACACGCCGGATTATCAGCCGGACCTGGGGCGGCAGCACATTATGAAGGGCGCGGCACTGCGCGTGGATGCGGTGCCGGAGTATCTGGGCGTCGGGTACATCATTGGGGCGCGCGTGGCGGGGACGATGTTTGCCGGCGGCGTGTTCTCGTGGCTGGTGCTGATGCCGGCGATTTACTTTTTCGGGTCGCATCTGCCGGGGGCGCTGTATCCGGCGACAAAGCCGGTGGCTCAGATGTCGCCGGGGGAACTGTGGTCTTCATATGTGCGGCCGATGGGGGCGGGGGCGGTGGCGGCGTCGGGCCTGATCACGCTGTGCCGGACGATTCCAACGATTGTGGGCGCGTTGAAGGCGGGGCTGGGGAATCTGCAGAAGAGCAAGGCGACGCTGGCCAGCGAGGAAAGGACGGATCGGGACCTGCCCATGTCGGTAGTGGTGGGCGGCAGCGTGGCGCTGGTGGCGCTGATGTGGATTTTTCTGACGTTTCATCCGGTGCCGGGCGCGCAGACGGGTATGCTGGCGAACCTGGCGGCTTCGCTGCTGATTGTGATTTTTGGATTTCTATTTGTAACAGTGTCGTCGCGGATTGTGGGGCTGATTGGGAGCTCGGCGAATCCGATCAGCGGAATGACGATCGCGACGCTCATGGCGACGGCGGCGGTTTTTCTGGTGAAGGGATGGACGGCGCCGGCGTATGGGGCTCTGGCGATCACGGTGGGCGGGGTGGTTTGCATCGCGTCGGCGAATGCGGGAGATACTTCGCAGGATTTGAAGACGGGATTTCTGGTGGGGGGCACGCCGTGGAAGCAGCAGGTGGCGCTGATGATTGGCGTGTGCGTGTCGACGTTTGCCGTGGGCGTGACGCTGAACATGATGAACCGCGGGTTCGAGGAATTTCACTCGATGTCGCGGGGGTGGGATATCGGCGCGGCGCATGACGGGGTGCAGAACCAGGGGACGTTTACGCGGAAAGAGATTCACATTGCAAGTGGGAGCGGGGCGGCGGAGACGCTGCCGGGTGGTCAATATATTTTGCTGAATGCGCTGGGATCGCATGAGCTGGCGGATGGGAAGTATCTCTACAATCCGCAGACGAAGACGATTGAGGTGCAGTGGGTGCAGGGGATCGGGAGCGAGAAGGCGGCGGCTCCGCAGGCGCGGCT
>CAZSWI010000177.1:0-8270 GCA_964610635.1 uncultured Acidobacterium sp. | reverse complement strand
ATCCCGCGGCTCGTCGTCCCAATCTTCTGCCGCCCCGGCGCGCTCTCCGCCGCCAGCTCAATCATCCGGTGATAAGGCAAAATCACCTGCGCGCGGTTCGAGACAAAAAGCCGGCTGTCCACATCGATGCCCAGCTCCCGCAGCCGCCCTGTCTCCTTCAGGAAGGCCATCGGATCGAGAACCACCCCATTCCCGATCACCCCGCGGCATCCCGGCCGCAGCACACCGCACGGAACCAGCTGCAGGATGAACTTCTGACCGGCGATGATCACCGTATGTCCGGCGTTGTGACCGCCCGCGTAGCGCGCCACCACAGAAAACCGCTCGCTCAGCACATCGACGATCTTCCCTTTGCCCTCATCTCCCCATTGGGCGCCGACTACCACTGCCGACTTTGCTTCGCTCACCGGATTGCCTGCTTTCCTTCCATTTCCTGATAACCCGACGCAACCCCGCACACACCTTCGCTGTCGCCTTCCAAACCTGCTGAATATGAAAGCTGGGTGAACCCTGGGTGGGCCGGATGCGAATCAGTCCATCCGATTCCTAATCATATAGTGCCGGGACGCAGGCCGGAAGATTCACAGCGGAGTAGCATCGCGGGCGGCGTCACGTCTGTTGCGCGAGCCAGACGGTGTGTTCGCCGCAGGCCGGGTCTTCGACCACATGCTCAACGACCTCGAAGCCATTCTGGCTGAGCAGCGAGCGGTACTCATCTTCGTCGAGGCTTCCGTGATACAGAGGCTCGCCCTCGAATTCACCCAACACCGAGCCGTGCCGCGGACCGCTGGTAAACATCAGCGCGGCATGTGGACCGGCGAGGCTGCGGAACACCGGAAACATCGCGGTCTGATCTTCCGGGCACAGATGGAAAAAGCTGTCCCACGCCAGAATCCCATCGAACCCCCGCCCCAGATCCAGTGTCCGCATGTCCGCAGCAATCCATTCATGTTGGGGAAACCGGTTCCGGCTTATCGCCAGCAGCGGCCCCGACGTATCCACTCCTGTGACTTTGTATCCGCGGCCGATCAGGTAGCCGGAAATTGGTAGGCCCGCGCCGCATCCCAGGTCGAGAACCGCTCCGCCCGCGGGCACGAGCGCTAAAAACTTATCGAGCCATGGTTTCTCGAACAAATTTCCGGGAGCGCGCAGCCGATCCCAGACGTCCGCGTGGCGCTGGTACAGTTCAACGATGAGTTCTGATTCTGAGGACACAAGCTCAAGCTATCACTGCGATGCGCGCCAGTCTTAGTGCGAGACTCACTTCGCGGGCAGGTCAGCTGCGCGGTCCCCTCGATCGTGCAAGCCTGCATTTGCCCGAAATTTATCGCTCGGCCGTGTCCGTGAACAGCGCCGGCATCCACCCTTGCCGCCCCACACCAGCCAACATAAAATCAAATCCCATGCCCATTCGAACCGGGCGGCGATCCAGCGTCGTCCTGCCCCCGCCTCCACCGTTCGACGAAGTCCGCATCGGTGACGCCGCTGGCGAGTACCGCCGCATTCCGGGTGGACCCCACCGCGCATGGGCTTACGTCTTCGTGGCATTCACCTTCGAAATTTGTTCGCTCTCCGAAATCGTCTACGAACTCCTCAAGCGCACGAGGACGGCCCACAACCCCGATGCCACTATCCTCCTCTCTGTCGCCGCCGGAATCCTTCTCGCTGTATGGGTCTTTAACGACCGCTGGCGTTCGATTGAGGCGTTCTCCAGCCGCTTCTGCATCGGCTCCGGTCGCGTCGCCCTGCTCACGACGCACATCTGCATGATCTGGGTTCCTTCCATCGCATTCGTCTATGCGAACTACCGCGGCCTCCGCAAACTGCTCGGCGCGTAACCAAAAAGGTTCGTCTTCTCCTCCACACTTCCGTCCCCTTTTCCACCCTTCCTGACCTGCGATACTGAATCTTCCGATGCAAAAGGTTTGTTCCAGGTGTGGCGGGTTGGGCGTGCGGATGACACCCATCCCAGGCGGAGGCAGTGTAATCGAGACCTGCGAGTGCCAGCTGGAGCAGCGCGTGGCGCGCCTCCTCAACCGCGCCTCCATTCCCCCACGCTACGAGCACTGCTCCTTCGACAGCTATGACGCCAGCTTCCATGGAGCAGACCGTTCCCTCGTTGCAGCGCACCTGACGGCACGGCAATTTGTGGACGGCTACCCTGTGACAACCGAAGGCCGCGGCCTACTGCTCACCGGCTCCATCGGCGTAGGCAAGACCCATCTGGCTGTCGGCATCCTCCAGGCCCTCATCGTCGAAAAGGGCGTCCACGGCCTCTTTTGCGACTATCGCGAGCTTCTCAAGGAAATCCAGCACTCCTACAACGCGCAGGTCGCGACCACAGAGCTGGAAATCCTCCAGCCAGTCTTCGACGCCGAAGTCCTTGTCCTCGACGAACTCGGCGCCGCCAAACCCACCGACTGGGTCTGGGACACTGTAGCCCTGGTTCTGAACACCCGCTACAACGACAAGCGCACCACCATCATCACCACCAACTACGCCGATCTCGGCCCCGGCGGCGCCGGTGGCGGCAGCGCTGCCAGCCGCGCCATCCGCGAAGAAACCCTCGGCGACCGCATCGGCGAACGCATGCGCTCCCGCCTCGCCGAAATGTGCGTTGTAGTGGAAATGCATGGCGAGGACTTCCGCCGTACCGTCGGCCGCGCCCGCTTCGGCTGACCCCAAAAACGTAAACCGCTGCGGAAAACCTCCCCTACGGGCATCCAATCCAATCGTGAAGAGCCGAGAACGAGATGCACTGCTCCTGATGCTCGCGGCGGCCTCCGGCTCGGCCGACGGCTGGAGCTATTTCGGCATTGCCCACGCCTTCGTCGCCAACATGACCGGCAACACAGTGCTCCTCGGCATCTCCGTCTTCCAGTCTCATGGCGACATGCTGCACCCGTTCGCCGCTATCGGCGGCTACATCGCCGGAACCGCCCTCGGCACCCTGATCAGCCGTCGCGTTCCCGAAGGCGCGATCTGGGCGCCGCCGATTTCCTGGGCGCTCTTCATCGAGGCGCTGCTCCTGCTCGCCGCGGAAGCCGCGTGGGTCGCGACAGGCTGCCACCCCTCGCCCAGAGCCGGCTCCATCCTTCTCGCCTCTGTCGCCCTCGCCATCGGCATTCAGAGCGGAGCCATAGTCCAGCTCCGTATCCCCGGCGTTGTCACCACCTACATCACCGGCACATGGACCACGCTGACCAACGGCCTCACTCTTCTCGCAGCCCGCCAGCCGAGCATCCGGCGACACGAATCCGAATTCGAGAGGCGATTCGCGCTCCAGGGCATCGTCCTCGGCGCCTACTTTCTCTCCGCCGTCCTCACAGGATGGGCCTTCCGCCATACCCCCGCCCTCGTAGGCGGCATCTCAGCATTTGCCGTACTGGGTGCAGCCGGCTACGGCGCTATTCGCAATTGACCGACAGTTTTCCATCGTTACTGCCCCGGCCGGCATCATGTCAATAGAGGATCGAGAAACGAATGCCCACTGGAAACACCCAACGCCGCCCCCGCGTCCTCATCATCGGCGGTGGCTTCGCCGGAACCCACGCCGCCAAGGCCCTGGCAAAGTTGCCGGTCGATGTCACCATCGTCGACCGCCGCAACCACTTCACCTTCCAGCCGCTTCTCTATCAGGTCGGCCTCGCTGTACTCTCCCCCGCCGACATCGCCTCTCCGCTCCGCGCCATGCTCCGGGACAGCGTCAACACAGAGGTCCTCATGGATGAAGCGGTCGCTTTCGACTGCGAAAATCGGCGCGCCCGCCTTCGCAGCGGTGCGGAAATGGCCTACGACTACCTCGTCCTCGCCACCGGCGCCACCCACTCCTACTTCGGCCACGACGAATGGGCTCCGCTCGCCCCCGGACTCAAAACCATCGAGGACGCCATTGAGATTCGCCGCCGCGTCCTGCTTGCCTTCGAGCTCGCCGAGCGCGAAATGATCGAGACTGGCAAACATCCACCCCTCAACTTCGTTATCATCGGCGGCGGTCCCACCGGCGTCGAACTCGCCGGAGCTATCTGCGGCATCGCCCGCCACTTCATGCGCCGCGACTTCCGCCACATCGACCCCGCCCAGTCACGGGTCATCCTCATTGAAGGCGAGAAGCATGTCCTCGCGAGTTATCCCGAAGACCTTTCCCTTAAAGCCGAAGAACAGCTCAAGGCTCTCGGCGCCGAAGTCCGCGTCGGCCTGCGCGTCACCGATGTTCAGCCCGGATACGTCATCGCCGGCGGGCAGCGCATTGACGCCGCGGTCACTCTGTGGGCCGCCGGTGTCCAGGCGTCTCCACTCGGCAAGCTCCTGGATGCGCCTACCGATAAACGCGGTTGCGTGCTGGTTAACTCCACCCTCAATCCAGAAGGCCATCCCGAAATCTTTGTCTGCGGCGATCTCGCCCACTTTCAGCAGGAGGGCCATCAGGTGCCCGGTGTCGCTCAGCCCGCCATGCAGATGGGAGACCACGTCGCCCGTATGATTGCCGCGGACCTCAACCACCAGCCTCGCAAGCCCTTTCACTATTTCGACAAAGGCGACATGGCCACCATCGGCCGCCACGCCGCCGTCGCCAAAATCGAGTGGCCCTTTAAGGCCCACTGGAGCGGCTTCCCGGCCTGGATCACCTGGCTCGTGGTCCACATTTACTTCCTCATCGGCTTCCGCAATCGCCTCGCCGTGCTCTCCCAGTGGATCTGGAGCTACTTCACCTTCACCAGCGGCGTCCGCATCATTTATGGCAGCCAGGCTTTGCCGGGCTGGACCAACCAGGATGGCACTGAGGCCCACTCCGTGGGCGATGAGACCCACTCCAGCCAGGCCAGCCCCGATCGCAATCCGCTGGGCCCAACCGCCCCGGGCGCAGGAACGCAGTCTCCATCTCAACCTGAATCAAGCTCCGCAGCCGCCGATTAGTCCACGCAGGTTGCTTGACGATCAGTAGAGTGGTGCTTCTCCCTCCGGCCGCGTCTTCCACCGCCGGTGCACCCACAGCCACTGCTCCGGATACCGCCGGATAAACCCTTCGATCGCCACCGTGAAGCGCGCCGTGTTCTCCTTAATGTCGTGCTCGTCGTCACCCGTCTCCACAACCGGGATTTCCTCGCCAAAATGCAGAACGTATTTTCCCTCCGCGGATTCCCACACCAGAAACCCGGGCAGAACGGTAGCGCCGGTTCGCAACGCCACCCGCGCCAGCCCCGATGCGGTGCACGCCACCACGCCGAAGAATGGCACAAACACCCCCTGCGGAGGCGTCATATTCGTGTCCATCAGAATCCCGACCGTGTCACCGCGCCGCACCGCCGAAAGAAGCCCCCGCGCGAAGTCGTCCTTATGCACCACTCGATTGCCGTGCAGGCACCGGATCTCATTCACCATCCGATCCACCCGCGCGTTGTCCAGCCGCCGGATCACCATCGACATCGGGTAGCCCATCAGCGAATGCCAGAAGCTCGAAAGCTCCCACGCTCCAAGGTGCCCTGTGACGATCAGCACCCCGCGCCCCCGTTCTCGCGCTCGAAGATAGTTCTCGAGCCCCTCGTACCCGATCAGTTCCCGCGCGTTCTCCCGCGTGTAGCGGCGCATCTGGCAGAATTCGCCCAGCTGCCACCCCAGGTATCGATATAGTTGTCGCAAAATTCGCCTGCGTTCGGGCGGCGGAACCTCCGGATACGCCAGCTCCAGATTCCGCATCCCGGTGCGCCGCAGCCTCGGAAGCGCCAGCCACGCGACCGCTCCGAGTTGAGCGCCCGCACGCCGCGCCATGCTGCGCGGCATCGTTCCCATCACCCTCAGCAGCGTCCAGGCGAACGCGTATTCCAGAGCTTCTCGCATTGATTGCGGCGAAGAGATCGATCGCGGCGAAGACTCAGTGTAAACGGAGCCCGGAAGCCGCTCTCGGCGATCAACCCGTCAGTCCCCGACGTAACCTCGCCCAAAGCAAAAGCGGCGGAAGCTAACGCCTCCGCCGCCCGCTCACACAGCCTGAAAAACTACTCTTGTGTATCGTGGAAATACTTTGCAACCGTCCGTACAAAAGGCCGCGCATCCGGTGACACCGGCACCTCACCCCGCAGGATGCTCTCAAACGAGTGCGGCGACCCGTAGAAAGCGTCCGTATCCGGATGGTTCTGGCTCACCGCAACCCCGCTCAGATCCACACCCGCAAACAGCCCCTTGCTCCGTGACCACGTCAGCAGCTCCGACTGCAGCTTCCAGTTCGTGGACGCCTGCGCGTTCCGCCCCACCGGTCCTGCCGCTGCCGACGCATCCGCCCCCAGCTTGAATTTGCTGCTCAGCAGATCCTGAAAACCCTTCTGGTTCACAGCCACCAGCACCAGATCGGTACCTTGTCCGCCGATCTGAAAACCCCACGAACCGCCTTCCATCCTGATAAACACCGGCGCGCTCCACCCATGCCCGGTTCGGCACGTTACTGCCCCCTGGCCATACTCCGCGCCGAAAATGAAAGCTCCCTTCAACATGCCCGGCACCACACCCACGCACGTCGCTTGCCTCAGAATCGAATCCGGAATCTGTTTGTCGGGCGTCGCCATAATTTGGTTCAGGACATCGCGCGCTGCGTCCAGGCGCCCAATTAGCTTTTCCTTATCCTGGGCGAACCCGGGAACCGCCATAACAAATGCGCATAACAAAACAGCAAGTCTTTTCATTTCTTATATTTCTCCATTCACAAAAGATGGTAACAGTAGCCCTGTCCCAAGTGATAATACCCTAAATCGATAAAAACCACGCCAACCTCATCCAGCGCGAACCGAGTGGGCCCGGATTCGCTTTGGGCTGCGACCCGCCCCGTCGCCCCGTGAATACGATGCGCATGCGGCCCCGAAGGTTGAGGTGGGACTGCGGAATCCGGCAGATTCACAACAAAAAAAATGGGGGCTGTGGGTGCAGTCGCCTGCCTGCCATCAGCCCCGTTCCCCAGATCTGCGTTGTAAGTGTTTTCAGTTGTAACGATGCAGACCCGGAAGCGCAAGATAACGGAAGTAGGGGCAACTTTAGTAATCTCAGCGCAGGGTCCGTTTACCATCTGATAAGCTGTTCCAAAATCGCAGCCCTCTCTTCAGCGGCCAGGGGACCGTTGGCGCTGATCCAGCCGAAAGAGCGATTTCTCTCGCAGCAGCCTTAGGGTGCCGCCGGATTCGTGGGAGGTCTGTCGCTCTTGCGCGCCACCAGGGCAATGCAGTACCGTGGCCATTTCGTCGCCGCAGTCGCCATATTGTCAAACACCGGAGGTACCCAGCGAAAGGGGAGGACCACCGCCCACCCCAGCAGGTGGGTTGTATGCCTGCTGACCGACCGCAGAATTGCTGTGAGCTTCTGGCTCAGCACTCCACTGCAGTACTCGATGCGTTTAACCTCGAAGCCGGCGGCGTGGCAAATTCTCTCCAGATCCTCTGGGCTGTAACCCCTGCGCACATGCCCCCCGTCCTCGACAGGCGAGATCTCCTCATCGGTCCTGCTGATGGGCCGGAAACAGACGTTCGGGGTCGTCAGCAGAAGTTGGCCGCCGGGCCGAAGGCACGACGCGATATCGACCATCAACTTCTGATCGTCGAGAATATGCTCAATACATTCCAGACAAATCGCGACGTCGAACTGTTCTTTAAGATCGTCGCGACTGCCCAGGTTTCTGACATCCTGTACCTCGAATTTGGCCAGATCCGCATGGCAGATAGCCGCCCTGTCCGCTGCCATCCGCTGATTGCGCTCATCCCAGCTCAACCCCAGCGACCGGTAGCCCCTTCGAGCTGCGCCAATCGTAAATGCCCCTGTTCCGCAACCAATATCGATCAAAGACTGAGATCCCGGCGACACAGCCCTTAGATACTTTTTCACCCACAGCCATCGATCCAATACCAGCGTGTCTCCGTGGATGATCGTAGCCTGGTGTCCCAGAATTCTAACTAGGGCCGAATCCAATGAGCCTCCTTGCACAATAATTCATGCCAAAATCTTCAGCCGGCCCTCACGCCAAACATAGACGGAAGCCCCAGCACTTACATCTTGTACTTGCCCAGGTCCTCGTCGCCCAGATTCTCCAGCCAGCGCCGAACATCCTGCTCCGTCGGCTGCGTTTCGGCCGTGTTGGGCAGCACCTTCGCCGCGTGCAGTACCTCTTCGGCAACGAAAATCGGGCAATCCGACCGTAGTGCCAGCGCCAGCGCGTCCGACGGCCGCGCATCGATCGCCACGATCTCCCCGTTCTGCTCCATCCAGATCACCGCATAAAACGTATCCCCGCG
>CAZSWI010000176.1:0-8284 GCA_964610635.1 uncultured Acidobacterium sp. | reverse complement strand
AAACTGTGGTCACCAACGTGCGAGAGAAAGGTTAACCTACCGCTCCGTTCGTCCTTCGAGTCCGGCTAAGGAAGGCTGGGCTTAATTCGAAAGTGGACCGCTTTCTGTTACTGAGGCGCACCGACTTTACCGCGCCTCGGGCTGATGCCCGGTCCGAATGCTGACGTTTTGCACGAGGTGAAGTAGATGCACTCGAGGTTTTTCGCTCCCCGTGCGGGTTCCACCCGCAGTGCTGTTCGCGCGTTCTCTGCCAATCAGAAATTCCGATTCAATTCGCACTTTCAATCAGGAAGCTCACCTCAGCGAGCGTACAAACGGTGGTGGGTTGGATTGGCGTCAGCCTGCATTTGCGCCACCACCCTGCTGTCGGGCTGCGGTAGCATCGAGGGCGGTCCCGCCGGCGGTGTACCTGGTGCGCTGGTACCCTCATCGAGCACCATCTCCTTCGGAACAGTCACCGTAGGCCAGACCGCAAGGGCTGCCTTATCGATCAGGAACGAAAGCACCAACCCGGTGCAGATCTCTCAAGTCAACGTCAGTGGGCAGTCCTTTACGCTGACGGGGCAGAACAATCTCCCTGCCACGATCGCCAGCGCCGGCGTCTACACCGTGACGGTGCAGTTTGAGCCCACGGCGGCCGGCTCTGCGGCGGGCGACCTGACGGTGGTCAGCAACTCCGCCTCGGGCACTGCCACCATTACTCTGAGTGGTACAGGCGCAGTGGCCGCAAATCCGGCGTCGCTGAGCGCGGTTTCGTGCGACAGTGAGAGCATCGTCGGTACGGGCAGCGACAGCTGCGCCGTAACGCTGACCGCGGCGGCTCCGGCGGGCGGCATCGCGGTAACCCTGGCCAGCAGTAGCGCGTCGGTCGCTGTCCCGGCTACTGTGACGGTTGCGGCTGGCTCAGTCAGCGCGGGATTCAGCGCTACAGTCGCGTCCGTTAGCGCTGCACAGACGGCGACCTTGTCTGCCGTAGCGGGCGGGGCAACAAGAACATTCGCTCTGCAGTTGAGCATCTCGGGACCGGGGCTCACGGTCGGCTCGACCACCGTTTCATTTGGCAACGTCAATCTAAATACACCGGCAACCCAGTCGGTGACGTTGACTTCCTCCGGAACGACTGCGCTGACCATCAGCGCCGGAACGTTGACCGGCCCGGGCTTCACGATGTCCGGGGTAACGTTTCCTGTCACTCTGACTCCGGGCCAGGTGGCCACGCTGGATCTGCAGTTCGATCCTGCAACCTCAGGGGCGGCAACAGGATTAGTGACCCTCAGCGATAACGTCACGGGAGCAGCAACAGCGACAATCGCTCTGAGCGGAACAGGCGTATCGGCAACCGGCTATCAGGTTCAGCTGACCTGGGATGCGCCAACGAGCACGACCGACCCGGCGGTTGGCTACAACATCTATCGGGCGGAAAGCGGAAGCGCTTCGTATACGCTTCTCAACTCGTCCGTCAACACGCAGACCACCTACACAGACACGACAGTCCAGGACGGCACGAGCTACACCTACGAAGTCACCAGCGTGGATGCGTCCGGCGTACAGAGCGTGCCGTCCAATACCTACACGGCGGCGATCCCATAAGAACTGACGGCCGACGCTGGAGGAGGCGTCGGCCATGCGGTCGGTCCGATCTTTGCTGTCGATTGCGAAATTACCGGCAGATACTCAGCTCGATCCAGTCGCAGAGCATGTGTCCGCACAGGATGTGGCCTTCCTGGATGCGCGCTGTGTCCTTTGAATTGATGCATAGCGCGGCGTGCGCGATCCCCACCATCGCGCCCCCGCCCTGCCCGGTTAAGGCAACGGTGAAAGCGCCTCTTTTCTTTGCTTCTTCCAGCGCAAGACATACATTTTTACTGTTTCCCGATGTCGAGATTCCAACCAGGATGTCGCCCTCCTGGCACAGCGCTTCCACCTGGCGGCGAAAGACATGTTCGTAACCGTAATCGTTGCCGATGGCGGTGAGGATCGACGTATCCGTTGTCAATGCAATCGACGCCAACGCTCGCCGCTCCCTGCGAAAGCGCCCCATCAGCTCCGCCGCCAGATGCTGCGAATCGGCGGCGCTCCCGCCGTTTCCGCACCACAGGACCTTTTTGCCCGCCTGCACGGCGGCCGTCATTTCCGAGGCAATGCGTTCCAGCAAAGGCTGCTGAGCATGGATACTCCGGATGACTGTCAGATGTTCGGCAATCGCTTGTTCGAAGATCAAACCCGGTTCGACAGTTGTTGGCATAGTTTCCTCACACGGCTGTAACGACAGTCACACGCCGCAGTCCATTCTTCTTGATGACAGGCGTCCACGGCAATCCCACCTAAGGGGCGGTCGAGTAACTGGCATCCTGACGCAAATCCAGGATCAGGGAGCCTCCCGCAGGCGGTTGATGAGAGGTTCTATGAGCCCCGGCGCCGATCCCGCGGCAACCAGATGGGACTCTACCCCGGCAGCGTGCCCCGCGCGAACCGCGTCCTGACCGCCGATGACGATAGCGCGGCGGGGGTCGACAGTCCAGCGCTTGAGAACGTCAGAGATCTCGCCAGCCGGCGGCTCGCGCTGCGTCTCTTCGGGCGGGGCTGTGCTGTCCGAAAGCCGAACATCGTCGAGGGTAGCGCCGAACGCCAGGAGGCTTTCCAGCATGTTTTCCGGAAGCAGCGCGGCGTCTGGCGCACAAACGCCGTCGCCGCGAATCAGGAAAGCATGCATGCCGGCATCGTTCACCATGCGGACGGCCTCCTTCGCTCCTGGTATCCAGCCGTTATTCCCGATCAACACTTCACGGTCAAAACATACGGCGGCTCGCTGCAGACGGCGCGGCAAATCCTGTCCTGCCCGGACGTAGTCCGAAGGGATTCCAATGTCGATGAAGAACCCCTCAAGAACGGAGGCAGTAAGCTGGCGCTGGCTTACCAAGACGGGAAGGATGTCTTTTTCGAGCGAGCATTCAGGCGAGAGCAGGGAGAGCAGCCGCTGGTCGAAGACGTAGATCCCGCCGCTGATCAGGCCCGGTCCTGCATCTCCTGTTTTCTCACGAAAGGCCACAATCCGGTCGCCCTCGATTTCCGCCGTCCCATAGCGAGCACAATCTTCCATCTCGCGCAGAAGAACGGAGCCCATGGCGTCGCTGGCCGCGGCTGCGGCGAAGAAACGCGCCAGGTTCGTGTCGAACCAGGAATCTCCGTTGATCAGCAAGAAAGGATCGCGCAGCAGATGGCGAGCATGCCACAGGGCGCCGCCCGTCCCGGCTGGTGAAGGTTCGACGGAGACGGTGACGGAAAGGCTCCTGGGAACCCAGATCGAAAGCTCGCGGCAGAAACCCTCAACGCGATCGAATTTATGACCCGCCAGCAGGACCACGTCTGCGATCCCGAAGCGAGCCAGCTCGCGCAGAACCCAGGCAAGAAATGGCCGTCCGCCACAATCGAGCAGAGGCTTTGGTGTGTCCGCAGTCAGAGAACCAAGCCGCGTGCCAAGGCCGCCGACCAGAATTGCGCATTGACGAGGAATTTTCACCGGAGTGTTGGATCGCGGCAGATCCGTGTCTTCCCTGCCGCGCATTTGCCGCTCGAAGACCTGCTCGGAGCACCATCATTATCCCATGCGGCCGGCAGAACATCAGTTTCGTAATGCCTGCATAGGATCGACGCGGGCCGCTCGCCAGGCAGGCAGGAGACACGCGGCGACGGCGACGACGGTCATCGTCATCAGGGCAGATCCGAACGCGACCGGGTCGTGGGGGCTCACGTTAAAGAGAAGGTTTCCGAGTAGTCGCGTCAGGACCAGGCCCACAGCCATTCCAATGAGGATGCCGCCCGCCATCAATCTCAGTCCGCGCAGCAGGACCATGCGAAGCAGCCGGGCGCCGTCGGCGCCCAGAGCCATACGCAGGCCCAACTCCCGCCTGCCCTGCGCGACCGAATAAGAAATGACGGCGTAAAGGCCAACCGCTGCAAGTATTACCGTCAATCCTCCCAGAAGACTCACCAGAGTTACGGCCACCAGCTGTGGTGAAGTTGACCGATTCACCTGCTCCTGCAGCGTGATTAGCTCATTCAGTGCCACGTTCGCATCCAGTGCGCGAACCTGTCCGACAAGAGCATCCGAAATAACCTGCAGGGGCTGGGTTGTGCGGAGATACAAAACCGGCGCTCGAGCGAAATCCTGTCTCAGGGGCACATAGAAGAATGGCATCGGGTCTTCGCGCATGCTCTCGTACTTCGAATCGGCAACCACGGCGACGACGATTGCCCAATGGTCTTTCAGTTTCACGCGGCGGCCGATCGGATCCTGCCCATGCCAGAAACGCGCGGCCATGGTCCGATTCACGATGGCCACCAGGGGCGCGTTCTCGTTATCGTTCTTCGTAAATTCGCGACCGGAAAGTACAGGAATGCCCAGTGTGGCAAAGTAACCCTGACCGACCTGGTTGTACTCGACGGTCGGTTGATCCTCGAGAGGCACTTCATAACCGTCGACAGCGATCGGCGTGTCGGCGTAAGAACCGTAACTGAGTGGCGACATACGAGCGAATGCAGCCGACTCCACGCCGGGCATAGCCCTGACGCGATCAATCAGGTCGTCCTGAAACCCCTTCGCCCTCGGTACGTCATATCCCGCGGCGACCAGCGACACCCCCGTCTGCACAACACTTGTGGTGGAAAAGCCTGGACTGGCGGTCCGGATCTTCCGCAGACTCTGCAGCAGCAGCGCCGCACTCACCAGCAGAATAAAGCTGAGACTGACCTGCAATACGACCATGCCGGATCGCAACCATGCCCTGTTCCGCGCGCCGACGACCGCCGAAGATTCGGACCGCAGGGCATCGGCAACCTGGAGGTCCCGAGTTTGAAACGCGGGAACCAGCCCAACGATCAGCGTGATGAGCGCGCATACGCCGGCGTTGAGCAACATCACGCGCCAGTCGATCTCGCCCGGCAGGTACATGGTTCTCCCCGAGCGCGCGGGCAGAAGCAGAACCAGTGCGTGACGGCACAACCAGGCGACGAGAAGTCCGCCACCGGCGCCAATTACCGAGAGGATCAGGGCTTCCGTCAGCAACTGCTTCAGCAAGCGCGAGCGGCTGGCGCCAATGGCGAGACGAAGCGTCATCTCATGGCGGCGGCCGAGAGATCGGAACAGCAGCAGGTTCGCGACGTTCGCGCAGGCGATGAGAAGAACGAATGCGGCCACTACCGTCATGACCTTGAGCGTGGGCAGCAACGTCCCGGCATTATTAAAAGGGGTCTGCCACAAGGGCCACAACCTTATGCCTCGGCCGCGATTGGTGGATGAGTAGTCTTTCTCCATCCGGGTCGCGATGGCTGAGATTTCCTCCTGCGCCTGCGCGCGTGTGACCCCGGGTTTTAGCCGGGCATAGGCTTCAATCCAGCGGGCCCCGCGATCCTCAAGCTTGTACCCGCCGCTCTCAAAGGTCTCCTCCATCGAGACAGGAACCCAGAACTGCATCGCCCAGCCCACGAAGGTTCCGTAGAAGCCTTCCGGCGCGACGCCGATGATCGTGTGCGGGACGTTATTCAGCCGTTGCACTTTTCCGATAATGTTCGGATCCCTGTTGAAGCGGCGCCGCCAAAGCTGATCGCTGATCACGACCACCGGATGGGCATTGCTTCCCACGTCTTCGCTTGCCTCAAACCCGCGCCCCAGAGCAGGGCGAACGCCGATTGCATCGAAATAGTTTGCCGAAACGATGCTGCCAATGGTGACTTCGGCGCGGGGTCCGATATTCAGGGTGCTGGAGGTAATCTTGCTCACGAAGATCGCCTCGCACTGCGTGCAGTTCTGCCTCAGCGCAAGAAAATCCGGCCAGGAAATCCCGGTTGGGCCGGTTTCCCCCCGCGATGTTCCGGCGAGAGCCACCAGCCGCTCCTGATGCTGAACCGCGGGGTAAGGACGGAACAGAATTCCCTCGAGCCAGCTGAACACCGACGCATTCGCGCCGATTCCGAGGATGAGGCACAGAATGGCCAGAGCGGAAAATCCGGGGTTGCGCCAGAGTTGCCGCAGTCCGTAACGCAGATCCCGCACCAGGTTTTCAGTCGCATTGAAACCGTGCGCTTCTACGCATTGTTCCCTGATCTGCGTGATTCCGCCCATAGCACGAAGGGCAGCGTCGCGTGACTGCGCGGCTGAGAGGCCCGCCGCGGCGTTGGCCGCGATTTGCTGTTCGAGATGGTCCCTGAGCTCATCTCCGACTTCGCTGTCGATATCGCTGCGACGGAAGAGACTGCGCACTCGCAGGGGCAGGGTATAAAGCCAGTCGCCGAAACCCATCTTCACGCCTCCCCGAGATTTACGATGGCGGAGATGGCGCCGGACAGGCGGTTCCAGGCCGCTGCCTCTTTTTCAAGCTGCCGGCCCCCAAGCCGGGTCAGCGAGTAATACTTCGCGCGCCTGTTGTTTCCGCTGGGGCGCCATTGGGCTTTGATCCAGCCCCGCTGTTCCAGCTTGTGCAGCGCCGGATAAAGCGAACCAACGCTGACGCCCAGAACGTCGCCGGAGATTTGCTTGAGGCGCAGGCTGATGGCCCAGCCGTTAAGCGGCTCCAGGGCCAGTATCTTGAGCAGCAGCATGTCCAGAGTTCCCTGGACCAGTTCTGGAGGCTTGCTCACGGCATCTCCTGTCGGTTACCGAGTAAGACTACATCGCCGCCGTTCGGTTAGCAACTGGCCGACGACCCACGTTTCGTGGGCGTGGAGGTTCCGCGAGATGCGGTTTGCCTCGATCCATCTCATCGGTAGAATCACTCTCAGGCGCTTATGTCCCCGACCTCTTCAGACAGAACCTCATCCGACAGAACCTCTGCAGACAGGACCGCGGAACTCAGGGATCGCATCCAGAGCCGGCAGGCGCGCATCGGCATCGTTGGGATGGGGTATGTTGGGCTGCCCCTGGCCCTGCTCTTCAGCGAGGAGCGCTTCCGCGTCACCGGCTTCGACATCGATGCGCAAAAGGTGGAAACGCTGAACCAGGGCGGCTCGTATATCGTCCGCATTCCCGCCACTGAAATTCAGCTGGCCAAGGAGAACGGCTTCCGCGCGACATCGGATTATGGCGAGATCGGGACGATGGACGTGGTGATCGTCTGCGTGCCTACCCCACTGAACAAACATCACGAGCCTGACCTGAGCTACGTCACGGGAACGATCCGCAGCATCGCGCCGCATTTCCACGAGGGGCAGCTCATGATTCTGGAGAGCACGACTTACCCCGGAACCACGGAAGAGATCGTCGTTCCTCTGCTGGAAGAGGGCAATCCCCGCGGCGTTCGCGTCGCGCGTGACTCTGCCAGCCCTGGCTTCTATGTCGCGTTTTCTCCTGAACGCGAAGATCCTGGCAACGATACGGTAGCCCGGCGAGATATCCCGAAGGTGGTGGGCGGATGCGGCCCGGCGGCGCGCGATTTGGCCTGCGCAGTCTACGGGGCTATCTTCAACCGCACAGTTCCGGTATCTTCGCCCGCGGTCGCGGAGATGACCAAGCTCCTCGAAAACATTTACCGGTGCGTCAACATCGCGCTGGTGAACGAACTGAAGCAGCTTTGCATGAGGATGGGCATCGATCTGTTTGAGGTGATCGACGCGGCTAAGACCAAGCCGTTCGGATTTCAGGCTTTTTATCCCGGCCCCGGCCTTGGTGGACACTGCATCCCCATTGACCCTTTCTATCTTTCCTGGAAGGCGAAGGAGTTCGACTTCAATACGCGCTTCATCGAGCTGGCAGGGCAGATCAATACTGCGATGCCTTACTTCGTGGTCGATAACATCGTCGAGGCACTGAGCCGGCACGGCAAAGGCCTCCTTGGCGCTCGCATTCTGATTCTGGGGCTGGCCTACAAGCGGGATATCGACGATTTGCGCGAATCCCCATCGCTCACCATCATCGAGCTGCTGCAGAAACGCGGCGCCCACGTCGAGTACAACGACCCGTTTTTCCCCAGCGTCGGGCACGGCCGCAAATACGCCCTCAACATGACCAGCACGCCGCTCGAGAAAATCCCAGAATTCGATTGCGTGGTGATCGTGACCGATCACTCGCAGTATGACTATCCGGCGATCGCCGCCAAAGCAAAGCTGGTGGTCGATACGCGCAATGCGATGAGGGGAATTGAGGCCAGCAATATTGTGCGGTGCTGATTTTCAGGCCGGGCCGAATTCCGCGAAATCCCGGGCGTTTTAGCGCAAGCACTCCTCAGGGAGCGACATTTGCTGGGAGATGCGGGTGACGAGTTCCCTCGCAATCGCCAGCGACGCGGTTGCC
>CAZSWI010000175.1:0-8293 GCA_964610635.1 uncultured Acidobacterium sp. | reverse complement strand
GACGACCTCCTCGTTGCGAACGAGGCGCTCTCCCAGGCTGAGCTATAGCCCCACTGGGTAAGGAAAGACTCTCCCGATTTTACTTGATAAGCCTCCCCCGGCGCCAATGCCGGGCCGCTGCGCGTACCGTTACCTGGTTAACGGGCAGCGGTCACGATACTGCGGATGGCAGCGACCAGCGAACCGCGCAGCGCGGCGAGTTCGAGAACGGGAACCTCGCCCTGGGCAAAGTCGGGTGATCCGCCACCGCGAAGGCCGAGCTGGGCCAGAGCCTCTTTAAGGATGCGTCCGCAATCGAGGTTAATGTCGAGATTGCGCGCCAGAACAATGGAAGCAGGGTCGGAACTTTCGGAGCAGAAGAGAAGAATGGTGGAGGGCGCAGCCGATGTAACGCGGGAAGCGAGGAGCTTGATGTAGTCGGCGTCTCGATCCTTCCAGGAGCGATCGAGGAAACGCAGGCCGCGCTCGATGGGGACTTCGACGGCAAGGCGCGCGGCGTGGTAGTCGGCGAGGTCTTCGCGCAGGCGCTGGCGATCTTTGACAGCGGCTTTGGAGTCGGATTTGAGCCGTTCAATGGCGCTGGGAATGTCGGGCGCGGGGGCGGAAAGCGCGGCTGTGGCCTGGGCGACGATGGCAGCATCGGCACGGGCGGCGCGGACGGCGCGGAGGCCGCAGAGGAATTCGACGCGGTAGCCACGGCTGACTTTCTCGTTACCGCGGAGGAGCAGGGCGCCGATCTGGCCGGTGGAGCGAACGTGGGTTCCACCACAGGCATTGCGGTCGATGCCGTCGATCTCGACGATGCGAATGTCGCCGGAGCGCTCGGGAAGCTTGCGGAGTTCGCCGGCGGCAAGCATGGACTCGGCTTCGGCACGAGAGATGTTGCGGCTGGAGACCGGGCGGTCTTCTGCGATGATCTCGTTCACGATACGTTCGACGTATTCGAGACGATGGGCGACCGGGCCAGTGGCCAGATCGACGGTGGAGACGCACTCGCCGAGGTGGAAGGAGACGGTGGGCGCGTTGAGCTCGCGCAGAAAGACGGCGGAGAGGAGATGCTGGCCGGTGTGTTGCTGCATGTGGTCGAAGCGGCGGGGCCAGTCGATGTGGCCTTCGACCGAAGTAGCTGCGGAGAGAGGCTTGCGGACAAAGTGCCAGAGCTGGCCTTGCTCATCTTCTTCGACTGATTCGACGGGGATGTCGAGGGAGACGCCACCGCGGGAGACGGCGCGCAGAAAGCCGGTGTCGAACGGCTGCCCTCCGCTGGTGGGGTAGAAGGCGGTGCGGTCGAGAGCAATTTGCCAGGTGGATTCGCCTTCGGTGCTGGCGAGCTCTCGGACATCGGTAACGACAGCGGGGAAGGTCTTCAGAAAAGAATCTGTGTAGTATAGCCGCTCAGTTGCGGACATTTTTGACTCCAGGCCAGCGTAGATCGAGCGACGCCGGATCAACAGTGGAACGGCCCCGGAGAGCGATCCCGATTTAGTGTAGTGCGAGCGCATCCAACTGTCTCGAACTATCTGTCTCGAACTATTCGAAGTTGCGCGGTGACGATGGCCACTACCCTGATCTGGGTCATTTCGATGGCCAGCATTGTGCTGATGCTGGTGCGTCCGCGGGGTATTCCGGAATACCTGTGGATTGGGAGCGGCGCTTTGCTGCTGGTGGCGACGCGGCTGCTACCGCTGGATGGGGCTCTGCATGCGATTCGCGAGGGCGTGGATATTTACCTGTTTCTTGCGGGGATGATGCTTCTGGCGGAGCTGGCGCGGGAGGAGGGGGTATTCGACTGGGTGGCGGATATTGCGGTGCGCCACGCGCGGGGGACGGCGAGCCGGCTGTTTTTGTGGGTTTACCTGGTGGGAATCGTCGTGACGGCGCTGCTTTCGAACGACGCGACGGCGGTGGTGCTGACGCCTGCGGTGCTGGCAGCGGTACGGCGGGCGAAGGTCGAGCCGCGTCCGCATCTGCTGGCGTGCGCGCTGATCGCGAATGCGGCGAGTTTCCTGTTGCCGATTGCGAATCCCGCGAATCTGGTGGTATTTGGTACGCATTTGCCGGCGCTGGCACAGTGGCTGCGGATGTTTCTGCTGCCTTCGGCGGCGTCGATTGCGGCGACTTTTGTTTGTTTGAGGCTGCTTTCGCGGAAGGCGCTTGCCGGGGAAGCGGCTCCGGCGGAAAAGCCGTACCGGCTGGAAGGGGCGGGAGGGGTGGCGCTGGGGGGGGTCGGGTTGGCGGCAGTGGCGCTGCTGGTGTCGTCGTGGACAGGGATTCCGCTGGGAGCGCCGACGTGCGGAGCGGGCTTGCTGGCGATGGGGCTGGTGGCGGTTAAGGATCGCGACGCGCCGAAGATTGCGGTACGGAATGTGTCGTGGAGCGTTCTGCCTCTGGTGGCGGGGCTGTTCATGATCGTGGAGGCATTGAACCGGGCGGGGACGATGCGGCTGGCGAAGATGGGGCTGGCAGGGCTTGGGTCTGTACATGGCGGATGGGGGAAATTCGGCGCCGGGTTCGGGGTAGCGCTGCTGGCGAACGCTATGAATAACCTGCCGACAGGGCTGGCGGTGGGAACGGCACTGCGTCAGATGGGGCAGGCGGGGTTGCTGGCGCACGCGGTGCTGATCGGAGTGGACCTCGGGCCGAATCTATCGGTGACAGGATCGCTGGCAACGATCCTTTGGCTGATGGCATTGCGACGGGAGAGGGCGGAGATTACCGGGTGGGAGTTTTTGAAGGTGGGGGTGGTAGCAATGCCGGTGGCACTGGCGCTGGCGCTGATGGCGCTGGGGTGAACGGGGGAGATCGGGGCGCGGGGCGTTTATAATCGGCGCTGCCCGATATGGAAAACTCCGATTGCATTCTGGAAGGGCGGCAGGTGCTTGAGATCGGCGAGATCATGGGCATTTTGCCGCACCGTTATCCTTTCCTGCTCATCGACCGGGTCGTGGAGATCGAGCGGAAGAAGCGAATTGTCGCGATCAAAAATGTGACGATCAATGAGCCTTTTTTCGAGGGGCATTTTCCAGGGTATCCGATTATGCCCGGGGCGCTGGTGGTGGAAGCAATCGCGCAGGCGGGCGGGGTGCTGCTGATGCCGGAGGTTCCGGACCGGCACAGGAAGCTGATGGTGTTCACCGGGATAGAGAGGGCGAGATTTCGCCGGCCGGTAGTGCCGGGCGATCAGCTGCGGATCGAGATCAACGTGCTGAACTGGAAGCCGCGCGTGGCCAAAATGGAAGGGCGGGCGCTGGTGGAAGGTAAGCTGGCGTGCGAGGCCACCGTGATGTGCGCGCTGGTTCCGCGAACCGATCAGGGGGTGCGGAGCAGCGCGGGACCAGCAGCGGCGGCGGCGGAGAACGGACTGGTTGGGCCGGAGTGAGCATCCACCCCACCGCAGTCATTGCTCAAGGCGCTGTAATTCCGAAGTCGTGCACGCTAGGGCCCTGGTGCACAGTTGGCGCGCACGTGGTGCTTGGCGAAGAGTGTGAGTTGATCTCGCATGTGGTGCTTGATGGCCACCTGACGGTGGGGGCGCGAAATCGGTTTTATCCTTTTGCGTGCGTTGGGGCGGCGCCGCAGGATCTGAAGTACAAGGGCGAGGCGACCAGGGTCACGCTGGGGGACGAGAACACGATTCGCGAGTGCGTGACGATCTCGCGAGGGACGACGGGCGGCGGCGGCATGACGCGCGTGGGGAGCCATTGCCTGATCATGGCTTATGCGCATGTCGGGCACGACAGCACGATCGGCGACCACTGCATTTTGGCCAATAATGCGACGCTGGCGGGGCATGTGACGATCGAGGACTATGTGACCGTGGGCGCGTTCTCGCCGATCCACCAGTTCTGCCGGGTGGGGCGCCATGCGTATATCGGCGGCGGGACCGTGGTGACGCAGGATGTGCTGCCATTTTCGCTGACCTCGGCGACGCGCGAGGCGCGAGCGTTCGGGATGAACAAAATTGGGCTGGAGCGGAGGGGGTTCGATCGCGAACGGCTGCGCGCGCTGCACCACGCGTTCCGGGTGATTCTGGCGGGAAAAATGAACACTGCGCAGGCGGTGGCGAAATTGCGCGAAGAGGGCGGCGCGACAGCGGATGTCGCGTATCTGCTGGAGTTCGTGGAGGGGTCGAAACGTGGGATTATTCGATAGGCCGCTCGATAGAGGTTTCACCGGGCATTCACGAAGATTTGTGGAAAACCGAAATGGTTGCACAACGAGGAGTTACCGACGGGTACAGACCTCCCGTGGCACCCTAACCATTTCAAAATGATGAGGATAGAGCGTCGCCCGGCAAGCCCTGGCAATTCATTCCGGATGATGACTTAGTTAACGGCGCGACGGCCAGATTTCTTCCACAGAAATTTCCACAACGCGCATGAGCACGGTTCAGGATTTTTTTGAGGGCGACACGGCGGCTTTCTCAAAGCGAAAAGCCGCCGTCAGGAGTTTACTCCGGCGTTCCTAGTGAGACGGCGGAGTGGTCGTCCTGGGAGCGCTCGGCGCGGTGGAATGCGGAGGTGGAGCGGAGGGAACGTTGACCGGCGCCGGGATCCCGGACTTGGTGTTGTAGGCGTCGACCACGGGCTTGGTGATGTCCGCGCCGGGAGTCAGCCAAAGGACGCCGCTGTTCTGCTGGCTGGCGTCGAGGACCAGGTTGAAGCCCTGCTGCTGGGAATAGGTCTGCATCACGTCGAAGACCTTCTGGCCGACCTGTTGAAAGGTCTCCTGGCCATCCTGCTGCTCGCTGGCCTGGAGATCCTGAGCGGCGCGCTGCAGGGTTTTGGTTCTGTCGTCGATAGTGCGCATACGGGTCTGTCGATCGGCATCGCTGATGTTGGCGCCAGCGTCCTGGAGCTGCTTCTTCAGGGTTTCGATCTCCTGATTCTGCTGCTGGAGCTTCTGCTCCTGGGGCTCGTACTTCTTGCGCAGGTCAGCGAGGTCGCGCTGGAACTCATTGGTTTGGCCGACGGCCGTCTGGAACTGAATAACAGCAATTTTAGTGGCGCCGGTAATCGCGACAGGGGCGCTGGGGGCTGGATCCGGGGTGGTTGCCGGAGCGGCCTGGGCAACGGCTACGACGCCCATGCCGGACGCGAGCACGCAAACGAGTGACAACGAACGATTCATGGAATTCAAGGACTCCTTCGGTTTCCTGGGTGGCTTGGTCCGCAATCTCGCTCTCTCAAAATCCCTGCTCCTCTCAAGCTGCCGGAGCGGGTCCGGGCATTCAATCGGGCCCGGGAATGCAAAGAAGCGGACAGAGAGACATATCTCAGGAACTGGGCAAATTATAGGGCCGTGAGATGGAGCAGTCAACAAACAGGGAACAGGGAACAGGTTTCAGCTTAGGGGAGACGTAGAACGGCGATCCCCTTCTTTCCCACCCTGGACCCGTTGACTTTTTCAGAATGTGGTGGCGACGGTGAGGCGGAAGGTCTTGCTGGGCTCGCGCAGTACGTAGAGGCCGTTGTAGAACTGTTCGGCCAGGGCATACGAGTAGTCGCCCGCTCCCCCGGCGGGGAACATGCTGCGGGTAATCAGGTCCTGGCGGGAGAAGGTGGTAAAGAGCTTAAGGGGATTGACGGCGTAGTAGATGCGGAAGGGCGCGTTGATGATGGGCATCATAACGTCAAGTTCGCCGCCGGCGGAGTCGCGTGGGACATAGTTGGTGCCCGGAATCGGATTAATGATGGGGCTGAACTTGATCTGTTGGCCGCCCTGGCAGGTGCCATTAACGTAGTTGGGGCAGCCGTAGAGCGGGGAGTCGAGCGCGTCAATGCCTTCCGGACTCTGACGGAGCTGGCTGTCGCGTAGGGCCATGTCCATGCCGAAGTCGTCGAAGAAGTTGAAGCCGACGGTCCGGCCGTAAATGGGAATCATGTACTGGAAATTCGCGGTGAACTGCGAATCGCCGCCGATAGTGGCGATGCCATAGACGGGCAGGGGGACCTGGATGGGGCCGAGGCTGGGATTGGTGGGATCGCGGGGAACCGTGGAGCCGTCGGGATTGGTGAGGGTGAAGAGCACACGGGTGGGGACGAATCCGTAAGGAGTGACCGAACGGATGTCGAAACCGCGAAGGTCGGACTCGCCGCCCGCGGACGGCCGATCGAAGGGCGGAGCCACATCGCCGCTGAAGCCGGTGATGTAGACGGCCTGAAGACGCACGCCGAATGTGTTGCGGCCCGCGGGGTTGAACCAGAGGCCTTTGACGGGTGTGTAGCGCTTGTACTCGACGACGGGGCGGACATAGCGCACGCTGCCCCATAGTCCGGCGAACTGGACGCTGGCGGCGAGCGACTGGCCGGTGTGGGGCAGGTAATTGCTGGAGACGTTGCTGGAGTTATAGCTGAACAGGACGGAGCTGGTGACAATGCCCTCGAGGGCGTTCTGGCCCTGGATGCCGCTGCGGAAGGCGAGGGTCTGAAAGAGATTGCTGGAGGCCTGGCTGAAGGCGCGAACGGAAGAGTTATCCCACGCGTAAGTGCCGCCGACGCGGGAGAAGCCGAAGAGGCTGAATTTCCGGAGGGGGTAGCTTGCGGAGAGATTAAAGCCTTTGCGGGACTGGTTGTAATTCTGGAGCAGCGAGGAGACAGCGGCGGTCTGGTTGGTGCTGCCTGAAAGCGAGTAACTTTTGGAGGCGTTGTAATCGGTCTTGCTGTCGAAGACCTGAAAGCCGATGTTCAGAGGCTTGTTGCGAACATAGGGCTCGTTGAAGGCGAAGAGCAGGTTGCGAGCCAGACTGCCGGCGTTGGCCTGGACACTGAGGGTCTCGCCGAGTCCGAGGAAGTTATTGGTCTGATAATTGAGGCCGAGGAAAGCGCCGGAGAGGCCGCTGACGCCGCCATTGAGGCCGACGGAGTTCTTGCCCTTCTCCTGGACCTTCAGCAGGAGATCGACGGTTCCGGCTTCGGTATTCTGGTGTGTTTCGGAATCCTGATCGACGCGCAGAGGGTTGAAGTAGTCGAGCTGATTAAGGCGCAGGAGGCTGAGCTCCCACTGATGGCTGTTGTAGACCTGGCCTTCCTGCAGCAGCAGCTCGCGGCGGATGACGAAGTCGCGAGTGACGGTGTTGCCCTGGAACTCGATGCGGGAGACAGTGAACTGCTTGCCTTCATCGATGTCGATATTCCAGGTAACGGTGTGGTTCGCATCGTTGAAGGCGGGGGTGGGGACGGCGGTCATGTTGATGTAGCCCAGCTGTCCATAGGCCTTGCGCAGGTTGTCGAGACCTTTGCGGAAGTCGGTGATGTTAAAGACCGCGCCGTCTTTCTGGGTGAAGATAGCGCGCAGACCTTTAACATTGCCGGCGGCTTTGTTTCCGGTGAAATTGATAGCGGCCAGGCGGTAGCGTTCACCCTCGTCGATATTCATGTGAATATCGATGCGCTTGCCTTTGCGGGGGCGGAATGTGAAGAAGGAGAGTCCGGACTCGTTGCGGATGTGGGTTTGAGGCTCACCGACGGGACCGCCGCGCAGGTAGCCGCGTTCACCGTAGGCTTGACGGACGCGCTCGGAGTCTTCTTCAAGTTTGCTGGCGTCGTAGGTGCGGGCGAAGAGGTTCTCGAGAAAGATGGAGTGGGGCACGCCGATGGGACGCAGGTTGCGCATGGCGGCGCGGAGATTGCGGGAGCTGACGTGCTGATTGCCGCTGAAACCGATTTTGCCGACTTTGACGGTCGGTCCCTCTTTGATGATGAAGTTGAGCTGGACGGCGGCGGGGGGGATGGTCTTGACTTCGGGCCGCACGATCGCGAACTGGTGGCCGTGCTCAGCCAGCATGTCCTTGATGACGGTAACGGCGTGAGCGATGCGGGCCGGGTCGTACTGGCTCTCGGCCGAGAGACCAACCTTTTCCTTTTTGAAGCGGTCGAGGATGTCGGATTCTGTGACGGAGCTGTTGCCCTTGTAAGTGATGTCGCGGATGGTGGGCTTTTCGCGGACGTACACATCGAGGATGATGCCCTGCGGCGTGTCTTCCTTCTCGATGCGGACGTCTTCGAAGTAGCCGGTATTCCAGAGGGAGTTGAAGTCACGCTCGACGGTGAGGGGGTCGTAGTTATCGTTGACGTGGCTGAAGAGGCGAGCGAGGACAGTTTCTTTGGGAATACGGCGGCTGCCGATGACGCGGATCGCGATGATCTTCTGGCCGGCGTCTGCGGTGGCGGACTGACCGGCCACCTGGGCCGTGAGCGGCGCAACCGGCGGGAAAGGAACCAGAAGGAGAAACAACACCAGGGGGCGTCCCAGGAGCCGGAAGGCGCGTCGGAATCGCCGGAAAACTTCCCAT
>CAZSWI010000174.1:0-8366 GCA_964610635.1 uncultured Acidobacterium sp. | reverse complement strand
AACAGTTCTCGCCGTGAAGGAGAGCCCGCCGCCTTCTTAGTAAACGTCGCGGAGGTAGCGTTTTTGCTTTTTCATTTCGGCGAGGAATTCGTTGGCGTAGTCGGGACCTCGGCCGCTGTGGTTGGCTACCGCTTCGAGTAAGGCTGCTTCGACGTCGGGGGCCATGCGTTTGGAGTCGCCGCAGACGTAGAAGTATCCGCCACGCTCGAGCCAGGCCCAGAGCTGGGCGGAGTTTTCGCGGATGCGCTGCTGGACGTAAATCTTCTCTTTTTGGTCGCGGGAGAAGGCGGTATCGAGGCGCTGGAGGATGCCGTTGGATTGCCAGCGCTCGAGGTCGTCGCGGTAGAGGAAGTCCTGGGAGGCGCGTTGATCGCCGAAGAAGAGCCACATGGGCCAGCGTCCGCAGCCGGCCTGCTTGTGTTCAAGGAAGGCGCGGAAGGGCGCGACGCCGGTGCCCGGTCCGACCATAATGACGGGCGCGACGGGATCGGCGGGAAGGCGGAAGAGCTGGTTGGAATGGATGAAGATGGGCAGCCTGCCGCCTTTCGGAGTGCGCTCGCCGATGTGCGCGGAACAGACGCCTTGCCGCTCGCGGCCGTAGCTTTCGTATTTAACAACGCGCACTGAAAGGTCGATCTGGTTGGGGCGCAGCGCCTGGCTCGACGCGATTGAATAAAGGCGGGGCGCAAGGCGCGGAAGAAGCTTGAAGAGCTTCTGCGGGTCGTCGAGTTTGGCAGGCGAGTGTTCGACAAGATCGAGGAACTCGCGGCCCCAGAGGTAGGCGTCGAGCTTCTCTTTGTTGCCGGGCTCGATGAGGGCGCTGAGTTCGGGGTTGCCGGAATGTTTGGCCCAGCCTTTGAGGGTAGCGCCGGAGAGCTTGCCGATCATGAGCCATGAGGAGAGGGCTTCGCGAAGGTTGAGGGGCTGGCCGTAGAAATCGACAACCGGCTCGTCGCCGGTGAACTGAAGGCGTTCGAGGACAAGCTCGACGGCGTCGCAGGGGTTGACGGGAAGAATACCGGCAGAATCGCCGGGGAGATATTCGATGGCGGAGCCGGTGAGGTCGAGCTCGATGTGGCGGGTTTCTTTTTCGGAGCCGGGGCCGGTGAGGAGGCGATTTTCAAGGACAGTGGCGGAAAAGGGATTCTTGCGGCTATAGGCGGTGGCTGCGTTTTCCAGTGTCTCGATTGTCTCCGACTGCATTCTTTATTGCCCCTTTTGCGGACCCGTGGAACCCTGGTTCGATTGTAACGGGACTGGCAACACTATCGCGGAGCGAGGCAACGGGGCGCGGTGACGGGTGTCACGGGTTTGGCGCTTGTCCACCGCACTCCTGGGGCAGCTGGCGGGGCGGGAGCGCCCGAATCACGCCGAGGTCAAAGCAGGTGGCGCTGACGCCGGCGGATGCGCCAGGGATGGCGACCGGACTGGCGCCTGGCTTCACGACGCCCGGCGTCATCACCACGGGAGCCGGGGTGAAGGGGGCGAGTTTCTTTTCAAGCATCGCCGGAGGAATCTTGTAGCTGGCGAAAACGGCTGCGGCGATGGGGGCGTCGGCAGCAGCGACGGCCGTGGGCGCCTGGGCCATCAGGATGATGTTTTTGAAATTGCCACCGTGGTCAAGGGGGAGAGAGCAGAAGGCTCCCATCATTTTCATGGGGCCCGGGACTCCGTTGGCGGTGGCGACGAAGCGTCCGCACTGCCCGAGAGCGGGTGGCAGCTGGATTGGGCTGGCGGAGGTGATGGTGAAATGCGGGTCGGACTTGCCACCGACGGCCGCGCTCTGATCGACGATCATGGTTAGCTTCTGGGCAAGGGTGGCGCTGTGGGGCATGGTGAGATCGATGCCCGCGGTTCCACGTTGACCCAGCTTAAAAGCGCCGTCGTGGGCGACGAAGGTGTCGCCGAGAAAGATGGTCTCGCCTTTGGGGCCGGTTAGTTCGATGAAGGTATCTTTGGCGGTGGTGACCTTCCACCCGGAGGGAACGCCAGCGGAGGCGCTGTTATCGGGCGCGGTGTAGGGCTGCAGTTGGGGCGCCACCGGGCTGGCCTGGGCGCGGGCGATGGAAAAGGAGGATGCAGCAACAATCAGGGTGGCCACCGCAGCGATGGCCGCTGGAAGGATCGGAGGGCGGGAAACTTGCATGTCATGTGCTCTGTCGACAGCCGTTTGGCTCACCCGGTGCGCGGAGAACGGGACGGAGAACGGGATGACCCGATGCAGGAAAGGCAACGGCGCGCGCCCAGCCAAAATTGCCTCTACCTTTCGGTGGCTACGAGGTGGTGGGCAATGGCGAACATGGCCAGCTCGAGACGGGTGGAGACGCCGGTTTTGTCGAAGATGTTGGACAGGTGGCGCTTGACGGTTTCTTCGCTGAGGCCGAATTGCCTGGCGATATCGCGGTTGGAGCAGCCTTCGACGATGCAGCCGACGACTTCCATTTCGCGGGGGGTGAGACCGAAGGTCTTGCGGTCGGGGACGGCGGCCTGCTGCATGAGGTCGTGCAGAGCGCCGACCAGGTTGACGACACGACGGCCTCCGATCCAGTAATCGCCGCCGGAGACGGCGCGGATGGCGGCGGTGATGTGTTCGGCGACGGCGTCTTTGATGACGATGCCGCGGGCGCCGATCTGGAGGGCCTCGATGATCTGCTGGGTGCTGATGGTGCTGGTGAGGAGGATGATTTTGACGGAGGGGGAGCCGTTCATGATGGCGCGCATGGCTTCGATGCCGGGAAGGCGCGGCATGTAGACGTCAAGGAGAAGGATGTCGGGGAGGAGCTCGAGGGTTTGGGTGATGGCTTCATCGCCGTCGGAGCATTCGCCGACGACTTCGAGGCCTTCTTCGCTCTGGAGCATGTTGCGCACGCCGATGCGGATGACGGGATGGTCGTCGGCAAGGAGGATGCGGATGGCCGGGGAAGCGGTCTTGACCGGTCGCGAGGGCGAGGGACGAGCGGACCTGGTAGGGGAGTTCATGCTTTGAGCCTCTGTCTGAGGATAATCTCGGCGAAACGGCATTGGGCCTCCATATCGTCGAGTTTGCGCAACCGATCATCAGGATCGTCAATACCCGATTCGATGGCGGCAGCGGCGCGGGAAATCTGAAGAGCACCGACCATGGAGGCCCCACCCTTGACGGTGTGGGCTTCGCGGCGGAGGGTGTCCGGATCGGCGCGGCGCATGAGGGCGATGCGGTCGCGGGTGTCCTTGATGAAGACGGAGAAGACTTCTTCGAGGCCGTCGGGAGTGATGGCTCGGCGGAGGCGGTTGAAGATTTCGGAATCGATGACGGCGTCGTCTTTGGGATCATGGGGGATCCCGTTGTCGATGGCGACACGGCGAGCGAGAGCGGCACGGAGGCTTTCGGGAGAGAGCGGCTTTTTGAGGATGCCGTCGTAGCCGTCCAGCTGGGGCGGCGGAGTTGCGCTCATGGCCAGGAGCAGAGCGCGGGGAGCGGCCTTGCGGAGGGAGCGGGCGAGATCGGTGCTGGCGAGCCCGGGCATGCGGAGGTCGGCGAGGATGCAGTCAAAGAGATTGGATGAGGCGAGATCGAGGGCCTGCTCGCCGCTCTCGGCCTGGAGAACGACGCAGCCTTCGGCTTCCAGCAAAACGGCGGTGACGGCGAGGCTGACGGGATCGTCATCAACGGCGAGCACGCGGCGGGGGGTGGGGGGCCCGGAAACCATGTGAAGGTGATTTTACATGCTGCTTGTGAGGGATTCACGTGCCATTCGCGCGGCTTTAACGGGAGATTCGCGGAAGGTACCGTAAATTTCGGGACATGAAAAGACAATATGGGAATTTGATACGCATTTTGGGGGCAGGCCTGTTCTTCATCGGATTCAGTGTGGCACATGCTCAATAGCGACGACGATCTCGATCAGCAGCCTTATGCGCGAGGGCGCATACAACGTGAACGGACAGCGGAGCATGCCGTTCACTTTTTGCTGATCGTTACTTTCGCGTAATAGAAGCCAATGTTGTCCTCGAAGAACATATTGGGATAGTCCTTGTCCTTTGACTGAACGTCATTCACCGTGAAGTAAAGCTTCCCGCCTCGTTTTGCCACAATGGGAACCCCCGATGTCATGGTGCCCGATCCAACCAGGAAGACGTCGGTCGAGGTGGGTGTTACTCCGGTCTCTCGGATAGCGCCAAGCAGCGCCCCATAATTGCCGCCGGGCAGAACGGATCGCATTATTTTTGGCTTGAGAACCCGTGGAGGGCCGGGGAGTTCGCGATGCCGGCATTGGTGGAATCGGTGGGGCGGGCGGTGTAAAGTGGGCGGCAATGGATGCGAGGCCGGAGGGGAGTCTTGAAGAGCAGCTGGCGGAGTTGCGCGCGCGGGTGCGGCGGCTGGAGGGGACGCTCGCGGATCATGGGATTGCGCTGCGGGCAGAGCAGGCTGCGGGGCCAGTCACGTCGCAAGCGGCGCGGACGGTTCCAGGTGAGAACCCGAATGTGCCGGTCGCTGTTACAGAAGCCGGCGCGGCTGCGGGGTTGAGTTCACAGCAGCTTCCGCAGGCTCCGGTGGCTGTACCGCCGTTTGCGTTGAGCGGGACGGATGCTGGCCACGACGATCAGTCGCTGGAGAGCCGCATTGGGTCGCAGTGGTTCAACCGGATTGGCATTTTGGCGGTGCTGATTGCGGCGGCGTGGTTCCTGAAGCTGGCGATTGACAATCACTGGATTGGGCCGCTGGGGCGGGTGCTGATTGGGCTGATTGCGGGCGCTGGGCTGATTGCGTGGTCGGAGCGCTTCAGGACGCATGGGTATTCGGCGTTTTCTTATTCGCTGAAGGCGATCGGCAGCGGCGTTTTGTATTTGTCGCTGTGGGCGGCGTTTTCGCTGTATCACCTGGTCGACTCGGCGGTGGCATTTGCGGCGATGATCGCGGTGACGGCGTTCAACGGATTTCTGGCGTGGATGCAGGATGCGGAGCTCCTCGCGCTCTATGCGATTGTCGGCGGCTTCAGCACGCCGCTGCTGCTTTCTACGGGGGAGAATCACGAGGTCGCGCTGTTTACGTATCTGCTGCTGCTGGACGCGGCGGTGTTGGTGCTGGTGGCGGTGAAGCCGTGGTCGCGGCTGCTGTGCGGGGCGTGTCTGGGGACAGTGTTCTTCTTTGCGGAATGGTCGCTGCAGTATTACGCGCAGAGCGAGTTTGGGACTACGGCATTTTTTCTGGCGCTGTTCTTTTTGATTTTTGCGTGGGCTCCGCGGCTGGTGCGGTTGCGTGTGGAGGACGGCGCGAGGCATCCAGGTTGGGATCATCTGGCGCTGGTGATTGTGCCGCTGGCGAATGCGGGGCTGGGTTTTCTCGGGTTTTATCTGATGCTCGAGAACGCCGGGTCTGCGGGGGCGGAGCCGTGGGTGGCGGTGGCGTTTGCGGCGTTCTATTTATTGCTGCTGCGTTTTCCGGCGCGGGGCGCGATTCACGGGAGCGCGGAGGCGACCTCGACGCTGCACCTGACGATTGCGGTGGTGTTTCTGGTAATTGCGATTCCGCTGAAGACGCATGGGCGGTGGTTGACGATCGGATGGCTGGCGGAGGGCGCGGCGCTGGTATGGCTGGCGACGCGGGTGCGGTCGGCGTTGCTGCGGGTGCTGGCGGTGTTGTGCCTGGGGCTCGGGCTGATTGCGCTGGTGACGGTGAATCCGCCGGCATCGCTGACGCCGATTTTCAACGAGAGATTTGGGACGTATCTGTTTGCGATTGCGGTATGCGCGTTTGTGGCGTGGCTGGGCGCGCATGCCGAGGAGCCGGAGGGCGCGCCGGAACATACCTGGCGCACGATTGCGGGGGCGGCGGGACTGGCGGTGAATGTGCTGATCCTGCTGGCGGTGGGGTGCGAGATTCACGCGTACTGGTGGTATCTGCGCTGGCATCTGGGCTATCGCGGCGACTGGACGCTGATGCGCGATTACCGGATGTATGCGCAGTTCACATACTCGGCATTTTTTATGGTGTTTGGCGCGGTGCTGCTGGGGCTGGGATTCTGGCGGCGGGCGGCGTTTCTGCGCTGGCAGGGGCTGGTGCTGCTGGCGCTGGCGATCGGTAAGGTGTTCACGGTAGATGTGAGCGCACTGAGCCAGGGGTATCGGATATTGAGTTTTCTGGGACTGGGGGCGCTGCTGCTGGGGGTGAGCTTTGTGTATCAGCGGGACTGGCTGAATTTGCGCAAGGCGGAAAGCAAGACGCCATGAATTTGCGGGCCGTTTTTGTGCCGCAGGCGCTGGTGCTGGTGGCGGTGGCTGCGGCTGCGCCGTCTATTCGGTATTTCCGGTTGGAACGAGGAGTGGTCGTCCAGACGAACTCTGGCGCGGTTGCGTCGCAGGCTTCCGGGGCTGGGCCGAAGCAGACTTGCGCGACGCTCGATGCGGGGGTCTTCGAGCATGCTGCGCCGGGTTTGGCCGATCTGCGGTTGTATCGTGACACGACGGAGACGCCCTATGTAATTCGTGAGGCGATGCCGGTGGAACAGCAGCAGCCAGGATTGCGCCGTTGAATCTGGGCAAGCGAGGCGCGCAGACGACGTTTGAGGCGGCGATGCCGGAGGGACGGTACAGCGACGTGAACCTCGACGTGACGGCGAAGAACTTTATCGCGACGGTGGCGGTGACGGGGAGCCAGACGGAGGGAGGCAGAGAGGGGACGGAGCTGGGGCTGTTCACGATCTTCGATCTGAGCGGGCAGAGGCTGGGGCGGAGCACGGTGCTGCATCTGCCGCAGTCGGATTTTCGATATTTGTATTTTGCGATTGCGGGGCCGGTGAAGCCGGAGGATGTAGCGGGGCTGTCGGTGGAGCGGGTATCGGAGAAGCAGACTTATGTCACCGTGGCTGATACAAATCAGGTGACGCAGAAGGGGCATGCGACAACGGCTCAATTTAAGGTGCCGGCGAACGTGCCGGTAGAGCGGGTGGAGTTTGTGGTGGGTGCGGAGCCGGTGAATTTCAGCCGGGATGTGACGGTTCGAGCAGCACCGATTCTGACGAAGGAGCTGCCGGGCGGAACCGATGCTCCGGGAGGGTATTCGTCGGGGAACTTGCTGCGGGTGCATGGGACGCACGATGGGCGGCGGATCGACGAGGAGGATCTGACGGTCGATGCTCCCTTCGTTGATTTCGGCGTTTGGAATTCGACATGGACCGTCACGATTGATAACGGCGACGATGCTCCGCTGGCGTTGACGGATGTGAAGCTGGAGATGGCGGAGCGGAAGCTGTGTTTTGACGCGGCGGCTGGAGCGGCGTACACGCTTTATTTCGGAGATGCGGCGTTGACGGCTCCGCGGTATGACTATGCGGCATTGTTTGCGCCGGAGGCGGATGCGGTGCAGGCAACGCTGGGTGCGGAGAAGCAGAATCCGGAGTATCGGACGCGGCCGGATGGGCGGGCCTTTACGGAGAGGCATCCGGGGTTGTTGTGGGTGGCTTTGCTTTTGGTGGTGGTGGTGCTGGGGGTGGTGGCGGTGAGGACGGCGCGGGAGGGGGCGAAAGCTTAACTTCAAAACGAATCGCGCCCCTTCAGAAAGACCTGGAGCTGGTTTGAGGGCAGTGGAATCCCACCCTGCTGCGCGGAAAAGCGCCGCGCACCAGGATGGGGCACCCGGCGTTTGTGGTTGGAAAGAAACCAGCGCTCAGCGCTGAGGCGCCCGCGTTTTGTATGGTTCCGGCGAAATGCAGGTCCTTCGACTGCGGTCGTTCGCTATGCGAACGACCTTTGCTCAGGATGACACTTCTGTTTTCAAGATTGGGATTCGGCACGGCTGAAAGTAGTGCCCTGATACAAAACCACGAGCCCTCAGCGCAAAGTGGGTTCGACTTCGTTGAGCCAGTCGGGGGGTTTGAGGATTTCGCGGGGTTTGGAGGCGCCTTCGGCGGGGCCTACTATGCCGTCGCGCTCCATCATGTCGATGAGGTGGGCGGCACGGCCGTAGCCGATACGCAGGCGGCGCTGGAGGAGCGAGGTTGAGGCTTTGCCGAATTCGAGGACCAGGCGGACTGCGTCTTCGAAGAGGTCGTCGTTACCATCTTCGCCTTCTTCTCCGGCCATGCCGGGTTCGCTGGAACCTGCGTCTTTGGGCGCTTCGAGGAAGCCCTGGACGTATTCGGCGGTTCCCTGGTTCTTCCAGAAATCTGTAACAGCGGCGATTTCTTTTTCGGTAACAAACGGCGCATGGATGCGGTGGAGGCGCGAGGTGCCGGGGGGAAGGAAGAGCATGTCGCCGCGGCCGAGGAGGGCTTCGGCGCCGTTCGAGTCGAGGATGGTTCGGGAGTCGACCTTGGTGGCGAGACGGAAGGAGATGCGGGTGGGGACGTTGGCCTTGATGAGGCCGGTGATGACATCGACCGAGGGGC
>CAZSWI010000173.1:0-8386 GCA_964610635.1 uncultured Acidobacterium sp. | reverse complement strand
ACCGTCATCTGCAGAAAACTGCGCGTCGGCACGTGATCCGAATCGAAGATCGCCACGTAGGGCGCGGTCAGGCTCTTCAGCGCGTGGTTGATGTTCCCAGCCTTCGCCTGAATGTTGTCGCCGCGCGTCATGTAACCGATTCCTGCCTCGGCGGCGAACTCCCTGAACTCTTCGCGATTCCCATCGTCGAGGATGTACACATGCAGCTTCTCCGCCGGCCAGTCAATGTTCAGCGATGCCAGCGCCGTGTAGCGCACCACATTCAGCGGCTCGTTGTACGTGGGAATCAGCAGATCGATCTCCGGCCAGTCGTCCGGATCGTCAGGCAGCGCAACCGGCGCACGCCGCAGCGGCCACACCGTCTGCAGAAAGCCGAGATACAAAATGGAGAACGCATACACCTCTGCGCCGAGCAGCAGAAAAATGAAAAATACATCCGCCGGACCCCACTTCGTCCCGGGATCCTGGAAGAACCCGACGATCGCGCTCACCCGCCACCACGCATAACGAAACGTCGCGAACATCGACAGCATCATCAGCGTCAGCGTGATCAGATAAGAATCCGAAACCCGGCTCAGCCACACGCAAAGCAGCACCATCAGGAGTCCCAGCACTGCCTGCTGTGGCCAGGCCAGCGCCAGCGATCCAAAGAAAAACATCGCAATCATGCCGGAGGCGATCAGAACAAAACGAAACAAGCGGAAAAATGGCCCTCGGCCCGATTCAAGCCCATCCCACGTTTCCGCCTGGCTCATCTTTCGCTCCAGCGCATTACGCGGTGTCCCCCTCCGGCCGCAACCGACGTGTTGCGAATCCACGTCACTAGATTCATAATGTCTTCCGCCGCCGGCGAGTTCGGCGCGTAATCGATCACTGTCATGCCCTCCGCCAGCGCCTCGCTCATCGCCGCGCTTCGGCGTACCTCCACTGGCAGCAGCCGCTCACCCAGCTGCTCCCGCAGAAGCTCCCGTACGTCTTGTTGCAGCTCAGAGGACGGATCGAACTGGTTCAGCAAATACCACGTCTGGATCGGATTGCCATTCAATGCCTCCTGATTGCGAAGATGCGGCTCGAGCGCCTGCAGTGTTACCACCGACGCCATATCCGGAACCAGCGGCACCAGCACGGTCGGCGACAGCCGCATCGCCTGGCGCAGCATCACTGTGGATGCGTTCCCGATGTCGATCAGTACCCGGCTCACGTCCCGTGCCCCGCGCGTCATCTCCCGCCGCAGCAGATCGGGATCGGCCTCGTATCGCCCCGTTTCCAGCGTCAGCACGCGGATCGGAGGATCGTTCGTCCAGCCACTGAACGTCCGCAACACGCCAGGCCTGACTTCATTCGCTCCAAAATAAAACGGCAGCACGCCATAGGCGCACGTGTCGGTCAACAGCACGCGCTCCCCGCGTGCCGCCAGACCCCGGCCCACACCAGCCACCAGGCTGGTCTTGCCCACCCCGCCCGCCAGCGAGAAAACAGCCAGCACCGGAACCATCCCTTCCACGCGCTCTGTCTGAACCTCTTCCGGTTCCCGGCCAAAAATCCCACGCAAGGCATACCATCGCGACCCGCCACGGCCAGGCGATGGATGCGGCGTTCCAATCCCCGTCACTCCGCCCCCGGGCACCCCACTCCCCACTGAAGGTGGCGTCGGAACCTGCGCCACGACCGTCGGATGCGTCTCCATCAGCCACGCCGGACGTTCCGGGGCCGATTCCGGCGCCGCACTTCTCTCAGCCGGATAGCGCGGCTCCGGCGGCAGTTTCTCCCGGGAATCCGCCATCGGATCCCCGAAATGAGGTGCGCCTGTTAATCCATAGCGCGGTGCGTTCCCAGTCTCCCTCAGCACGTTCCCCGTCTCCCGCGGTGAATTGTTCCCTGTCTCCTGTGGCCCGTTCGCTGTCTCCCGCGCGAGTGGCAACGCACCTGGGTGCCGATCCATGTGCGCCGGGCTCTCGAATCGCGTCTCGGCAGGAATCTCATGGCGAACCGGCCCCAATCCACCCGCAGGCCTGCCCCCTCCCGGCAGCAGATCCTCCCATCGCGGAAGCTCCGGCGGTGGCGCCTTTTGCGCTTCCTCGCGTGCAATCTTCGCCTGATCCGTCAGCACTCGCTGGCGCATTTGCGCCCGCACCTGCTGGCGCGACGCGCTGAAATCCTTGTACTTGGCCCCATGCAGGTTCGCCCAGGAATACAGCGTGGCGACATCGTCGGCCGGCGGTTCGCTGCTCCCCGGGTTCCCCGCACCCATGTCGTCCTGGTCCAGTCTCATCGCATCACCCCTTCACCCGCGGAGCGCAACGGGAATCCGATCTTCAGGCAACCGGTCTTGTTAGCGGACCGTCAGCCACGGCATCGATCGCCCTGCGCGCCCACCTTTTCATTGTTATAGTCGCCTGCACCGTCTTTAGGGCTGTCCTCAGCCGCGCGGGGGTAACCGTTGTACCTCGCGCCACCTCTGACTACCGTCCGCATTGATCTCGGGGAATGGAAGTTCAACCAAGGTAAATCGTTAAGTCATGCACGGGTATTCCTCTTCAGTAACTCAAATACCGTTACGACCGTTGGTGCAATCCACCACCCTCGCGAAGGAGAAGAGCTCTTCCCCGCGGCGGTCGCCAGGACGAGGCTGCCATCGATAAACACTGGAAATGAAGGGGCACGGGGTTCTGCCGCCAGTGAAGGTTGCGGGCTTCGGGACTTCTGAGGACGAGACATCGCCGATCAGAATGTGTAGCGATATTCGGCTCGGAGGATTTCTTTATACCAAAATTCGTGGGTCAACTGATGTCCATATCCGACATAGAAGGAGCTGTGATCGCCCACCATTGCGCGCACTCCCGCTTTGAGGTTCACCATGTTGGTGCTGTCCGCGGTGACTGCAACCTGGTCGGCGCAGTCGAGCACACCGGCCACACAGATGGTCTCAAGGCCGCCCAGTACCCTCCAGCCGACCAGCTCGATTACGGGCGCGATCAGGACCTGTTGGCTTCGATAGGCCGCGTAGCTCGGGCCAACACCGTAGAAGAAGACGTCGCCTGCGAATCCCTGACTCTTTGGTCCGGTGAGGTTTGTGCTCTCGCAGGGATTTTGGCAGGAGGACCCTCCGATCGGATGAGAGTCACCTGTTTCTGCTTCCAGGGTTACTTTGTCGGAAAGCCTCCGGTAGTAGAGCAGGGCTGGCTCCACAGTGGAGTGGCCTGTGCCCAGTCCTGAAGAGGCATTTCCGGACGGCAAGTGAGCCTGAAACTGGAAAGTGAGATATTGACTGGGCGAAGCAATCGCTGCCAATTTGAATCCAGTCGCAATGTCGCTGAACCCAACCTGACTGGTAAAAGTGGACGTCGGGGTCAGGTTGGCCACAATGAGCTGAGGCTGAATCCATCGCACCGGAAGCTCAGCAAAAAATGAAAGGCGCTGATTGGATGCGTATTCGCCGCGCACGTAAAGTTGCTGAAAGTTCAGGTCCGCTACAACGGATTTCGGTCCTGGTCCGTCAAGACCAGCATATTGTCCGTAAAAGAATTCCGCGCGATCGGGAGCGTTGTCGTGAAAGCCGGCGTCGAAGCGAAGTCGAATCTGGGACGCGACGATCGCGTCGTCGACGTAGCCCACCATGCTGCCTTCAGAGCGCGGCCTGGAAGGCTTCCTGGTCGCTCTCGTCTTGGTTGAGTGGGTGCTCGTTTGCGAGGCCAGCGTATCACCCGCCTCCGATTCAGCGGCCGAAGACGGAGGTGTTCCGTTTATGCTCGAAGACGGATTCAGGGGCAGCGGGGCGGCCAGCCCCAGCAATTTCTTTGTGGGGCTGGAGTCCGTCTGTTGGGCTACCAGCGCGACTGGCAGAAGGATGACAAGAGCAACGATCAGCTTCTTCATCGTTCGTTAAACTCCGCAAACTTCTTCCTGTTCTACCTGCTGGCTGCCATGAACGGCGCCCCGCAAGTGCACAAGGAACTGCGGCGAGCGGGCTTCAGATTCCAGATTGCACCATCCTCGGAGGGTTGCCAAAGGTTAACATGTTAGAGCGAGGAATGCGGGATGGCGATGATGGCTGGGCTTGTCTCGCATTCCTAACCCTGCCATCTCTCAGTGAGGCTCAGCTAGCGCTTCTTTTCCCCAACCATTTCCAGGAGCAAGTACTCCTGAAGCTTACGAGCTTCCTCGAGTTCCGAGGCAAGCGAACGGGTCGGCGCGGCCAAATCGTCGAAGAGGGTGAGCGACTTTTGATTGGCCTGCTCGGCCTCGTGCATTCGGTTTTCATCAATCAGCAGGTTCGCCATGGTGCGATAAAACCGCGCCAGCTCCATCTTGTATTCCCGGTTGTCTGCGTCCCTCCTGCGAAGCTCCTGGTCAATCCCAATGGCGCGTTCGGAGAGCTGGACGGCCTCCGGCAGCAGTCTCCTTTCCTTTCCCAACAGGTAAGCCAGGTTGTTGTAGACACGGGCAAGGTCCTGCGCCGGTGGCGGATTTGTGTCTCCCCCTGATGCATTGGCGGTCTTGCCGGCTATGGGTTCGAGCAGCCCGATCGCCCGGCGGAAGTCGGATTCCGCATTGTTGAGATCTTCGCTGTCAAAACGGAGGATGCCGCGGTTGTAGTAAGTGCGGGCCAGTTCCTGCTGATAGGTCACCTTTTCCGGCATGTCATCGTGGAGTTGCTGCTGCAGGCGCAGGGCGTCATCGTATTGCCCTTCGGCATCCGCGGGGCTGAGACGTCCGGGCCAGTTTTCCTCCAATGCGATCCGCATTGTTTCCCCCAACCAGTTGTGAACATAAGCCAACTCCTGACGATAGGTTCTGTTGGCTGGATAATTTCTCGCCAGAGTTTCTAAACTGGAAATCGCTTTGTTGTACTCCTGTATTGCTTTTTCAGGCTGCTTGAGAAGACGGTTGATATCGCCGAGCCTGGATTCTGCTTGTGCCGTTTCGAAGCGCAGTTCCTCATTGTTCGCGTTTTGCTCCGCAATGTTTGCGTAGAAGATTTCCGCTTTACCTAACAGCTCTTTCCGAAATAACTCCATTTCAGGTAGATCGGCGGCTTCTCGGGCCTGCTGATTCCCCGCGGACAAGAGGCTCGCGTCCACGGCTTTCGTTGCCGATTGCAGGTTGGCATCCGCGCGGCTTTTTTGTCTCCACGCCACATAGGCGAGCGAGAGAGAGACGGTTGCCAGCACTGCCAGAACAAAGGCTACGAACTGGGTTTGCCGGAGCTTTCGCCTGCGCGCTGTTTCCTGCTCGTCCAGCAGGCGGTCTCGCTCATTCCGGCTGCGTTGCAGGAACTCTATTGCTTGCGACAAATCAGAGCCATAACGATCAGCCCAGGCGGCGGTTGGCTGCCAGGCCCATTGCCAGTCCTCCATTAGCGCAAGCTCGGGGTCGGTCATCAGCCCGGCTGATCCCCGGGCGTGCAACATGGCGCTTTGAGCCAGGCGACGATACTGAGCCGCGGAGTTCGTTTCGCGCTCGACCCACTCTTTCAGCCGGTTCCATACGCGCATCAGGCTTTCGTGGGAAATGTCTATGATCGTTTTCGGCCCGACGGGTTCGTCGGCCGGCGGCATAAGGAATGAACGGTCCGGTTTCCTAAAGACCTCGAGAACCGCGCCAACTTCGGAAGGTTCCGCAGCAGCAATTGCGCACAACGTTGCGAAATCGGTTGGACGACGAACTCCGCGAGCGTCGCTGCCCTTCTCCGTGAGCGCCTGAAAGACCACTTCGCAAATCCTCTTCTGACACTCCGTCAATTCCGCAAAAGCCATCTCCGCATGCTGGTCCAGCGCGTGGGCCATCGTGCCGATCGCTTCGTAGTGCGAAAGGGAAATGGGCTCGTTGCCGTGGCGCTCACGCTGCCATTGCGCCCAGGTACGGTTCAATGCGTGCTGAAGGATTGAGAGCTGGTCGGGGTTGTCGCCTACATCGTTGACCAACCTGGTGAGCAGCACGGGACTGATTTCTCCGCCGGCGACCAGGACGGGACCAGTAATCGCGGCTCTTCTCTCTTCGCGCGTTAGGCGGGGAATGAGGAATTGTCCCTCATTTACGGCCTCAGGCAGACCGGGAAAACGCGCGCAATCCCCGAGGAAGTCGGAGCGCATCGTAAGAACAACGTAGATCGGATACTCGGATTGGGCCGCCTTCAGGAGTAAGTTTACGAAGGCAACTGATTCCTCGTTCATCTGCTGCACGTCGTCGCCAGATACAGAAGACCCCGGTGTCTTGTAACGGAACAGTTCTTCGAACTGATCGACAACTAACAGCAGATTTGCCTGACCGATTAACTGTGCCTGCTCAAAAAGGTCAATCACACCGAGATTGCCCATACGCAAGGTAGCTTCGATGATGGCCTCGATGACCTGTTCGCCAACGTCGTGGTGGTTAAACAGCAGCTTCGGCTGCGCCAGCGATCGAGCTAATGCCGGGATGGGGTGGCCGCCGGGCCGGAACTGCGCCATTCGCCACGCCGAGCCTGCCCTGGCCATCAGGCCGCGCCTGAGCGCCGGTCGCAGACCGCAGTTCACGAGCGACGACTTACCGCTGCCCGAGGTACCAACCACGGCCAGAAAGCGCTTGGCAGCCAGCTTGTCAACGATGGCGTCGACCTGGCCCTCGCGGCCAAAGAAGAGGTGTTCCTCCTCTTCGCGGAAGGGCCGCAAGCCCGGAAACGGATTTGTAAGACGCATATCGACAGAGCCGCTCATACCGCGGCGCCGCCGGATTCCAGCGCATTGTGGAACTTAAGCATCTGGGCCTCCGAAAATCCCTGGAGACCGTTAATCAAATGAGGCTCTTCCAGCTCGACGAGTTCTGTCTTGGACTGAGTTATCGGCTCCGCCAGATAAATGTAGGTGGCCAGCAGTGGAGCAGAGCGATACGCGCCAGCTTTTTTCAGTTCATTCTCAATGGCGCGCTTCCATGCTTCGTCACCGCAGCCATAAAACAGAATTACCGCATCGCACTCGGCAAGAAGATCCCGGTTATTCCGTCGAACCGCGGCGGCATCCCCTTCGAAGAGTGGTATTTCCGCATCGTACCCACGACTCTTAAGAAATTTGCGCAGGGCAATCGTGGCGCGCCGGTCTCGTTCGTCGCATATCAGGTATATCAACTTGCCTCGCTGGCGCCTCGCAGGCGGAGATTCCGGAGTTTGTAGCTTCTTCAACTCGGCATGAACAGCCTCCTTCAAACTTTCGGTCTCCCCGGTGACCAGATCGGCTCCGGATTGAAGCTCCGCATTCTTCAGGAGACTCTCAATGAACGCCTGTTGCAGCGAAGAGTCCGCCCTCGTGCCCTGGGGCAGGGAAATGATTCTGCGCAGGCCTCCCCGCTTGTACCTTGCGATCGCTAACTCATTCTGCAGGATGGTCACCGACTTCTCGCTGGGGCCGTCGGGAACCACGCCGTATTTCGAGCCGACGAGGTGAATCGCGAGCTGGCATCGAGCCAGGCAACTTTCAACTGCAGCAATGTAGTCTTCCTCTAGTTTCGGTAACTGGGTATCCGGCAATACAGGATATCCATGAAGCCGTAACTCCGACTCCAGCCCCTCGCGAGCGCCGCGGCGATCGAAACTGCATTCGGCAAGGTAGACGGTGGGTTTGGCGCCCGCGGCGGCAGGTGTTTCCCGGGGGCCCTCCGCGGCCGGATCTTCGATCTTCCTGATGAGCGCCGCGATATCATACGCGAGTCTAGCGAGCTTCAGGTTGTATTTGCTGGTGAATTCATTGCCATAGGCCGGATCCAGCTCGAGCGGAACCTGCTGCTCATCGAATACATAGAAAGGATATCCCAGCGCCTGCTGCATCACCGATGGCAGGGACTCTTCATTTTCAACCGGCATCTTAATTACCTTGATCACGCGAGACTTATTGCCTACAACAAGTCCTCCAGTCGATTCCGCGCATTTACAGAACTCGCTGACTTCCCGCCCGCACCATTCAGACTCGACATAGCGCGGCGTCAATACGGAGATGAACAGTTCAGTTTTGGGAAATTGCTGAACAATTTCGTCGGCGAAAATGTCATTGCCCGTGAGTTTTGCGTCTCTCCAGATTTCCGCCTTGCGGCCGATTCTCATGCCGAGCATGGCAGACAAAGTTTCATGGAAGCGGGTTATCCATCCCTGCTGAGAACCGCTCAGCGGAACGTTGTCGATATGCGCATAGCTTATGAACAGGTGGCGCTGGAATTCCATACGACTCGACGGTACGCCTTACCGCAACGGGCGATCAACTGCGGTCGTGGGGTAGCAGCCGGCCTCAGCGGCAAATGAGGCTCGGGCGAATTCGGGGAGAAGAGCGCCTTCAAACCCGCTCAACGCCTGTGTTAACCTGGAAACTGGTGTGAGCTCGTAGCTCAGTTGGTAGAGCAACGCCCTTTTAAGGCGTGGGTC
>CAZSWI010000172.1:0-8443 GCA_964610635.1 uncultured Acidobacterium sp. | reverse complement strand
CCAGCGACGTCACCACCGCGCTCACCATCGATCCCGGCCTGCGCGCCGCCGCCACGGTCATTGCCAAAGAGGAATGCGTGCTCGCCGGCCTCGGGTGCATTCCCCGCTTTCTCGACATCTTCGTCCGTCTCGACGGCAAATCGAGCGGCCGTCACGAAGTCATCAGCCATCCTGAAATCTTCGACGGAGTCCGCCTGCGCAAAGGCCAGGCCATCGCCGTCATTCGTCACAATGCCCGTGTCATATTAGCCTGCGAGCGCGTCATCCTCAACCTTATGCAGCGTATGAGCGGCATCGCCACCCTGACTCGCAAATACGTCCAGGCCGTCGAGGACACCGGCGCTAAAGTCCTCGATACGCGCAAGACCATTCCAGGCCTGCGCATCCTCGACAAGTATGCGGTGCGCTGCGGCGGCGGCGAAAATCACCGCCTCGATCTCTCCGACGGCATTCTCATTAAGAACAACCACATCGCGCTCGGCGGCGGAGTCGAAAAAGTGCTGGCTCGCGCAAAGGAGCGCCGCAAGGGCAGTCAGCCCATCGATATTGAGGTGCGCACCCTTACTGAACTTGAGCTCGCTCTCGATCACGGCGCCGAATCGCTGCTCCTTGACAACATGACGCCTGCGGAAGTGAAGAAAGCGGTCGAGTTCGTTCGTAAACGCGGCCTCGCTATTCCCATTGAAGCATCTGGCGGCATTACCCTCGAAAATATCCGCAAGTATGCGCTCGCCGGCCCTGACTACATCTCCGTCGGCGCGCTCACCCACTCCGCATCCGCCGTCGATCTCTCCATGCGCATCACTGCGGAGATTTATTAGCGCGGTGTCTGGCCACAGCGACAATATCGATGACCCATTCGATCTGGGTGCCCTGGACGCTGCTCTCACAGGTTCGCGATTCGCCGGCAAACTGCACTTCTTCCCCGCCGTCCCCTCCACCAACACCCACGCCATGCAGCAGGCCGATGCTGGCGCTCCCGACGGAAGCGTCTTCTTCGCCGACGAGCAAACACAAGGGCGCGGCCGCGGCGTCCACGCCTGGAGCTCACCGCCTGCATCGGGACTGTATGTAAGCATCCTCCTCCGCCCGCGAATCGGCCCCGCCGACATTCTCTGGCTCTCGCTCGCGGCCGGCCTCGCCGCGCAAAACGCGGTCCACGCCGTCACCTCGCTCCAGCCTGATCTGCGCTGGCCCAACGATCTCCTCTTCGGCCCGAGAAAATTTTGCGGCATCCTCACCGAACTCAATGCGGAAGTCACGCGGGTCCGGCATGTGGTCATCGGCATCGGCATCAACGTCCACATCGGGCAGTTTCCCGCAGAACTCCAAGCTATCGCCACCTCGCTCTTCATCGAAACCGGGCTCAACTGGCCTCGCCAGGAATTACTCCTCGCATTGTTACAATCTCTGGATCGCGAGGTTGCGGCGCTCGCAAACGCCGAAGCTCCGGCAATCGCCGCGCACAGCATTCGCGAACGCCTTGAACGCAACTCCTCCTGGATTCGGGGCAAGCGCGTCCGGGTTGACGAAGCCGAAGGCTATACCGGCACGACCCAGGGCCTCGACGAACGCGGGTTTCTTCAGGTGCGCACGCCCGAAGGCCTGCGCACTGTGCTCTCGGGAGGTGTGCGCGAAGCCAAGTCCTGTTGAGGATCGGGCCTGGAATCAGGCATAAAATTAAACCATGCTTCTGGTGCTGAACGTCAACAACACAAACACCGTCATCGCGCTCTACGCGCTGCTGCCCGATGGCCTCACCGGCGACCTGCGCGCCACGTGGCGTATCAGCACGCGCCAGGGGCAAACCGCCGACGAATACGGAATCCTCGTCCGCAGCCTTCTTGAGAATGAGGGAGTCGAGAGCACATCCATTCGCGGCATCGTCATTGCGTCGGTCGTGCCGCCCATCGACTGGATCCTTCGCCAGTTTTGCGAGCGCTACTTCAGCCAAAAGCCGCTCTTCATCGAGCCTGGCGTAAAAACCGGCCTGCCTATTCTCACCGACAATCCGTCCGAAGTGGGCGCAGATCGCGTCGCCAACTGCGTTGGCGCGTACCACAAGTATGGAGGACCCGCTATCATTGTCGACTTTGGCACCGCTACGAACTTCGATGTTGTATCCCGCAAAGGTGAATTTCTCGGCGGAGCCATCGCCCCCGGCCTCAACATCTCCGCCGAAGCTCTTTTCGCTCGCGCCGCGCGTCTACCACGAGTCGAGATTCGCCGCCCCGCGAAGATTATCGGCACCAATACCGTCGACAATCTGCAAATCGGCCTTTTCTGGGGCCACATCGGTTTAGTCGATTCGATCCTCGAGCGCATGATCGCCGAACTCGGTCCTGAAACAAAATGCGTGGCCACCGGCGGCCTCTCGCATCTGATCGCACGTGAATCGAAATACATCTCCGAGGTCAACGACCGCCTTACCCTCGAAGGCCTGCGCCTCATCTACGATCGCAATCGCTCCGCTCGCAGCTCCTCGCAAACCGAGCCGCAAATCGCCCGCACCGCTGGCGCATGACGCCGTGGAAAACTACTTCAACTACTTCACTGAAATCGAAGATCACTTTCAGCGCCGCCGCGGCTCCATCCTGCTGCTCTCCACACTCGACTGGGCGCTGATCGATACCTGGCGCGAAGGCGGAATCCCTCTCGAAGCGGTCCTGCGCGGCATCGACACCGCCTTCGATCGCTACGACGCTCGGAAGCGATCCACCTCGCGCCGCATTAACGGCCTTGCCTGGTGCGCCCCGGAAGTGATGACCGCGGCCGAAGATATGCGCGAAGCCTCGCTGGGCCTGGCCAAGCCGCAATCCGGAACCGGCCAGGGTCTCGAATGGGAACGCATCGCGGCCCATCTTCACCAGGCTGCGGCAGGCTTGAAAGCGGCTCCCCTCACCGGCCTCGCGGGGCAAACCGCTTCGGAAATTGCCGAACGTCTCACCGTTCTCGCCACTCCGCAGGAACAAGTACCGAACCTCGAAGACCTCGAACGCAACCTCACCGTCCTCGAAGAGAAACTCCTCAACGCGCTCATTGCAACCGCGTCTGAGGCGGAACTCACCGCCCTTCGCGAGCAGAGCGCTCAGGAACTCGCTCCCTACCGCCGCCGCATGCAGGCGCTCCAGATTCGCCAGATCGAGCAGCAATTCCTCCACAAACGCCTGCTCGAAAACCACAATCTGCCGCGCCTCAGCCTCTTCTATATGAGGCAGGATTAGGGTGAAACTTCACATCGAAAGGGCCGTTTACGGCGGATCGGGACTCGCGCGCGCCGACGGAAAGGCGATCTTCGTGCCATTCGCTCTTCCCGGCGAAACAGTCGAAGGGGAAATCGTCGACGATAAAGGCGGCTTTGCCACTGCGGATCTGCGGTGCGTCCTCGAGCCCAGCCCCGCACGCACGCAACCACCGTGCCCGTACTACGGCCAATGCGGCGGCTGCCACTATCAGCACGCCGATTACGCGACGCAGGTCGAGATGAAAACCTCCATCCTGCGCGAATCCCTGGAGAGAGCCAGGATTGCCGAAATCCCCGAAATCCAGGCCGTCACCGCTGAGCCCCTCGGCTACCGCAACCGCATCCGTCTCCACGTCCAGGCTAATCCGTTCCGACTCTGTTACAAATTACGAAAGTCGCACGTCAATCTCCCGGTTATCAGCTGCCCCATTGCCTCTCCGGCGCTGCAGCGCGCCATCAAAATCCTGAACCGAGAGGGCAAGATGCTCGGCCTCGCCGAATTTGTAACCGAAATAGAGTTGTTTACCGCTCCTGACCAATCCACACTCATCGTTTCTCTCTGGACTGACCGGCCAGCGCCGGAGGCGAAATTGCTTCTCGACAAAATGTCGCCGCAGCTGCGACAAATACTCCCCGAAGTCCAGGGAATCGGCACTTTCGCGATGGAAAAAAGCCGTACCAGCACCCGCCTCCTCGCCAGTTCTGGCTCCGATTCGCTGTTGTATGCATCGGGAGAACACCACTACCGCGTAAGCCTCGGCTCCTTTTTCCAGGTCAATCGCTTCCTCATCGACTCGCTGGTCCAACTGGTCACCGCCGGCGAAAGCGGCGCGACGGCCTGGGACCTCTACGCCGGAGTCGGTCTATTCTCCCTGCCTCTCGCCGAAACCTTCTGCGAAATCACCGCCGTCGAATCCTCGGCTGCCGCCGTCCGCGATCTCCGCGAAAACCTGCGTGGCGCCAAACACCGTGTCGTCTCTTCCGACACTGCGGCCTTTCTGAGAAGCGCCATAACTCGGCGCCGGCCCGCTCCCGATCTTCTCGTCGTCGATCCGCCCCGCGCGGGTCTCGGCCACGAAGTGACCGCCGCCCTGGCAAAACTTCAGCCGCGCAAGATTACTTACGTTTCCTGCGACCCCGCCACACTCAGCCGTGATCTTGCGGCACTGGTGGAATACGGCTATCGTCTCAGCCAACTCCATCTGCTGGACCTGTTTCCGCAGACTTTTCACCTGGAGGCCGTGACCCACCTCTTGCTGGGTTAAGGCCGCTCGACGGAGCGGCCCGATCAGCCGTCCCGATGGCCACAACCCTCTCCATTCCGCGGAAACTCGACACGCGCCTCCCAGGGGAGTCCTCACCACCACCGAAACAATCTCTGCCGATTCTCGCCGCGCCAGCGCTCTTCGTGGCTGTGTGCTTTGCCTGCGGTGACGCGGCGAACCAAGATCTCTGGCTCCGCCCCGGACAACTCCTCATCGCCCTGATCCTCCTTTTCGCTATGACCGCGATATCCGTGTTCTTCGCTAAGCGAGTAGCCCCTCCAGCCGCCGCTACACTCTGCGTCCTCGCTGGAATTTTCTGCGCCGAGGTTCAACCCCGGCCTCTTTCCACATCTCCCCTTGGGCGAATCGCCTTCGCTGCGCCCACCCCTTCGTCTTCCACACGCCGCCTCGGCCTCGAAACGACGCATCTCGTGGAGGGCGCCATCGTCCGCACGACGCCTCTGCGCCTGATCGAATCGCTCGCCCCCTATTCGAACATCGTCCGCCGTGAGCACAGCCAGCAGATCGACCTGCTCGTCACCGCCGTGAACGGCCAAAAGCTCCCCGCACCCGAAGGCCTCCGCCTCACTCTTTTCGCCCCCGCCGATGCGAGGTTCCCGACACTCGTCTGCGGCCAGGCGCTGCGCGGCCATGTTGCTATGCACACCGAAGAGCGCTTCCTCGATCCGGGCGTGTGGGACGCATCCGCGTGGCTTCGCGAGCAGGGAATCAGCGCTCTTGGCAGCGCGCATCTGCAAGACGTATCCGTCACTGTGACAAATATCCAACCCAGCTTACCCTGCCTGCTTCACGGTATTCAGCTGGCGGCCAGCGAACGCCTCGTCAGTTTCGCGGACCACCCCGGCCCGTCATTTGCGCCGAATTCTCTGCGCCTTTCCAGCGACGACGCCGCGATGCTCACAGCGATGCTCACCGGCGACCGCACCCTCCTGGGGCATCACCTCCGCGTTGGCTTTGAGCGCACCGGCTCGTTCCATCTCCTCGTCGTCTCAGGCATGCACCTCGCCATCTTTGCCGGCATCGTGTTTTTCGTCACTCGCCGCCTGCGTCTCCCGCGCACCTCGGCCTCGCTTGCCACCATCGCGCTCTCTCTCGCTTACGCGCTGTTCACGGGTCTCGGCCAACCCATCCAGCGCGCCTTCTGGATGGTCACCCTTTACCTTCTCGGACGCATGCTCTGGCGGGAGCGGCATCCCCTCAACGCCATTGGGTTCGCTGCGCTCATCATGCTGGCCGCTAATCCCGCCGCGCTGCTCGACGCTGGCTTCCAGATGACACTGCTCTCGGTTCTCGCCGTCGCCGGCATCGCCGTCCCTGCCGCGGAAAGAACCTTCGGCCCCTACCTGCGGGCAACCAAAGACCTGTGGCTGTTACCAATAGATCCGTCTTTGACTCCAAATATCGCGCAGTTCCGTGTAATCCTGCGCATGTTTGCGGCTTCCATTCGCCCGCTGATCGGCCCGCGCCTGGCACTCGGGGCGTTCCCCCTCGCCGTCCGCTTCCTGCTGCTGATTACTGAACTCACGACGACATCGCTTGCCATCGAGCTGCTCATGGCCCTCCCCATGGCCATCTATTTCCACCGCATCACCGCCGTAGCACTTCCTGTAAACATCCTCATCGTTCCACTCCTCGGAATCCTGCTGCCGCTCGCCCTCATCACTCTGCTCCTTGTCCTCACACTACCCAAGCTCGCCGCCATCCCTGCTATGGCGGTCGCTCTGCTGCTGCACGGAGCGCACGCCCTCGTGCAGGTGTTTGGGGCTATGCGTCTGGGCGATTTCCGCATCCCTGCGCCGCACCCTGATGGAATTGCCGCGATCGCCGGTCTCACAATCGGGGCGTTGATCGCGATTCGTATAAAACGTCTTGGCCTCACCGCCGCGGCTGCAATTCTCTTAATTGCCGGCGCGGTCACAATTTGGCCGGTGTCCCTCGCGCATCGGGCAAACGTGCTGGAAATTTCCGCCATCGATGTCGGTCAGGGCGACTCGCTGCTGGTTGTTACGCCAAACGGTAAAACCCTGCTCATCGATGCCGGCGGCATTGTCGGCGCCGGTGGCCCCAACTCCAGCGACCCCAACGCCCACGCCGGCAATTTTGACACAGGAGAAGATGTGGTCTCGCCGGTTCTCTGGTCTCGCGGCATCCGACGCCTTGACGCGGTGGCGATCACCCATGCTCACGCGGACCACATCGGAGGCATGTCCGCGGTTCTTGCCAACTTCCGCCCGCGTGAGTTATGGATTGGTATCAATCCGCACTCGATTCTTTACGATTCGGTTCTGGCTGAAGCAAAGGTCACAGACACAGACGTAATACGTCACACAGCCGGTGACATATTCAACTTCGACGGCGTACGCATCCGAGTCCTCGCGCCCGAGCCGCATTACCACCCGGCCGCAACGCCCGGGAATAATGACTCGTTGGTGTTACAAATTCGCTATGGAAGCACAACCGCACTCCTCGAAGGGGACGCCGAATCGCCCAGCGAAGAGCGCATGATGGCGGAAGGCGGTCTCCAATCCGAGTTCCTCAAAGTTGGCCATCACGGCAGCCAAACCTCCACCACGCCCGACTTCCTCGCCGCCGTCTCGCCGTCGTGGGCTGCCATTTCCGTGGGCCGGCGGAACTTCTACGGTCACCCGCGTCACGAGGTGCTCGAACAACTCGAGGCCGCGCATATACGCACCTACCGCACCGACATGCTCGGTCTCTCCACTTTTTATCTCGATGGAAGGACGGTCCAGGCGGCCGTTTGGTCAGACAAATAGCTTCATAACCGCCGCTTCGGCATCGCCTCCAGTGCGTCGCAGGCCGCTGCAGCCCCATTCTCCGCCGCGATCTGTGCCGCCACCTTTGCCGCCCGCGCCGGATAAGCATTGTCCGAGAGCACTTGCCAGATCAGGCGCGCGGCCGCTTTCGCGGCATACTTATTTCGCCCCAACACCTCGGCAACGCCCAGCCGCCGCACTCGCCGCGCGTTGTCAGGCTGATCATGGCTGTAGGGCATCACCAGCATCGGCCGACCCGCGCGCAGCGCCTGAGCCGTGGTCCCAATGCCCGCCTGGTGGACGATCACCGATGCTCGTGGGAAGATCTGCGAGTAAGGTGCATAGCGGGTCACGCAAATCGTATCCGGCAGTTTGCGCCTGGGCAGATTCCGATCGTCGGCTCCGATCAGCAACACAGCACGTTGCCCCACAAGCTCCGCCGCTTCCGCGCTCTGCTCGTAGAAGTCGCCGGCATGCATCACTGCCGCCGATCCCAGCGTAAACACCAGGGGCGGCGGTCCCGATTCAAGAAACGATGCGAGCTCGGGCGGCAGCCGCCCTTCGTCACCGGTTCCGTCGTAAAATGCGAATCCGGTGATCTTCACCGCGTGCGGCCAGTCAGGCTGTGGTGCGCCCATCACCGATGAATAGAGCGCGAGCACCAGGCTCTCGGAGTGCTTGGCATCGAAAATCGGATCTTTACCCGGGGGCAGCCCCAGCTCACGGCGCAGCTGGTAAACCGGCTCCGGCCATTTACGGGTGACGAATCGCGCTACCCGAGCCACCACGTGCCCAAAAGCAGGCACGATCTCCTGTACGCGCGCCAGCGTGGGATAGGGGGGCAGCACCGGCGGATCGTATGCGGAAAAAAATGAAAAGGGCGCCAGCACATACGAGGCCCAGGGGACGCCGGTTTTCTCCGCCACCATCGGGCCCGCATACGCCAGTTCGCCCGTGACCAGCAGGTCCGCGCCGCCATCCGCCTCTACCGCCGCGAGCAAATCGGCATAGCTCTCGCGCAGAGCGGGAAAGAGAAATTTGCGCAGGCCCGTTTCCGTCCCATGCTTGATGTCGTAAATCATCGCGATCAGCCGCGTGTCGTTCGGATCCTGATCGGGCCGCACCCGCGCAAACCCAAT
>CAZSWI010000171.1:0-8445 GCA_964610635.1 uncultured Acidobacterium sp. | reverse complement strand
ATTTGAGGAAATAGCCTGGGAGAAAGCTGCGATTGACGGTGATGTAGACGTATTTGCTGATGGCGGCGGAAATGACGAAGCCGCCGCCATGCTGGGCATAGTAGGAGGGCAGATCGGTGCCGCCTCCGCCGATGGAGATGCGCAGAGGTGTGCGCGTCATGATCACAGGCGCGCTCCATCCGCATCTTCGGACGCGTGGCGGGGAATCGCGATGTGGGGCCCGGCGAGGACAGACGGCTCAGGCTCGCCATCGATGGTCAGGCTGGAAACAAAGGGGTGTTCTTTCGGATCTTCAGGCGGATGGGGTCTGCCGGCTGCAATGGAAAAGCCGCGGCGCGCGCGGGGAGAAGCCGCGATGACGGCCTCGGTTTCACGGAGGCCGGGCAGGGAACCGATTTCGTAAAAGCGATCGGAGGTTTCGAGTCCCGCGAGCAACGAATAGTGGGCTAGGCCGGACCAAACGTCGGCGAGATCAAAGACCGGGACGGACCAGTGAGCAAGGACGCTTGAGTCGAGGGCGTCGAGTCCGTAGTCGATGTGGTGCATGTTGGGGGAGGGGTGCCGCTTGTCATAGCGCGCGATGGTCCCCTTTCGGAACTCGACATTGCTGGCGCCCCAGCGATTCTGATTGCGGAAGACGCTCATGAGCGCCGGCTTGCCGGAATCCAGAAACGCACGCCAGAGGGGCTCGATGGGTTCGGTCAGCCAGCTGTCGCCGTACATGACGAGGAAACGGCGGCCGAGCAGGGGCAGCGCGGCGTGGAGCGCGCCACCGGTTCCGAGGGGGAGATCGCCGTCATGGGAGTAGGCGATAGACAGGCCGAAGGCGCTGCCATCGCCGGCAAAAGCTTCGATCTGGTCGCCGAGGAAGCCGACGCAGAGGACGACTTCGCGAATGCCGCCGGCGCGGATGAGATGGAGCTGATGGGCGAGGAAGGGCTCGCCGGCTACTTCGATGAGGGATTTGGGAGTGCTGTTGGTGAGTGGGCGGAGGCGGTTGGCGACGCCTCCCGCGAGCAGAGCGAGCCGCGGAGGCCAAAGCGATTCTTCATGGCCCTCGCAGAGCTGAGCGGCGCGCGGCTCGTCAGGGGAGTGAGCCTGGGTAGTGGAAGCTGAGTGCATCGCGACCGGAGAAGCGGGAATCGAGTCAGTTACGAATGGTGCGTTCATCGGACATCAGCTCCTGGAGTGAGTGGCGCACGGCCTCGCGGCTGTTCCGTTTCGGGATCCAGCCAAGGGAACGCATGCGGGTGGAATCGAGGCGGACGACGGGAACGTCACCGCGCCAGCCGCGTGATCCGCCGGTGAATTCGAAAGCGGGTTTAGTGAGAAGGCCGATGGTTTCCACAGCGAGTTCGGCAATTTCCGTGACAGTAACAGCGTCATCGGTAGCGACATTAAAGACAGAGAACGATGCGCTGGCGTGTTTTGTGGCACAGAGCGCGGCTTCGACCACATCGGAGACGTGGATGTAGGGCTTGCTTTGGCGGCCATCGCCAAGGATGCGGAGCCGTTTGGGCTTTGTTGCGAGGCTGCGGAGGAAATCGAAACCGACGCCGTGCGTCTGGCGGGGACCGACCACGTTGGCGAAGCGGAAGACACAGGCGCGAAAGCCGAACATCGCACAATAGCTGGCGATGAGGGATTCCGAGGCAAGCTTGCTGGCGCCGTATGTGGAAACGGGAACGAGGGGGGCATAATCCTCGGGGACCGCGGTTTCGGCGGCATCGCCATAGACACCGCTGCCGGATGCATAGAGGAGGTGACGGAGGCCGGCGCGGCGCATCGCTTCGACTACGTTGTTGGTGAGCAGAGTGCCCTTGTAGAAGTCGATTTCGGGGCATTCGACGGCACGTGCGATGTCGGCATTGGAGGCCAGATGGATGACCCAGTCATGACCTCCCATGGTGGCGGTGAGAGCGTTGACGTCGGCGGCGTCGGCATGGACGATCTGGAGGCGCCGGTCACTCTGATGGGCCTCGTAATGCCATTCGCGGCCCGTGGTGAAATTGTCGAAGATGGTGACGCGACGCGTTTTCGCAGAAGCGAGGAGAGCGTCGGCGAAGTGGCTGCCGATGAAACCGGCGCCTCCGATGATGAAATAACTACCCTCGTTCAGCAACATTCTTTGTTCCTCGGGAGGTTACCGATGGTTATGGAGAATCCGATTTGGAACCTGCTGGGGGCTTAATGGTTCGAATCTGAAATCGTGTTTCCTATGCTTGGCCGAGAAGCGGGAGAAAGGCAATCACTTCTGTGGCCGGCGGGGTTACGCAAGTCAGGTTAATGGGATCGTTATGGCCAATCGGCGGCATTACCTGGGTTATGAAATCCTCAGGTGTCCGAGATCGGAAAAGGGCTTCGCGCAGATATAAATCATGGATAACCTGGAGCAATTGTGCGGCTGCCCTTGACCTAACATTTGCCGAGGCGCCGGCACAAGCCACTTATGGAGACAACAGGAGTCGGGCTCACTGTGGGGATGCCGGTACGCAACGCAATGCCGTGGCTGCCGGAGGCGATCGAGAGCCTGTTCGATCAGACGGCGGACGGATTCGAGATCCTGGCGATCGTCGATGGCGGATCGGATGGAAGCGCAGCGTATTTGAGAGATGTTCAGGACGCGCGCACGCGCGCCGGACAGGACTCTCCCCGGCTGCGGGTGATCGAACAGCAAAACGCAGGCGTAACCGCGACGCTGAACCGGTTGCTGGATGAGGGGCGGACCCAGTGGCTGGTGCGAATGGACGCGGACGATGTCGCTTATCCCACACGAATAGAGAAACTGCAAAGGGCGATTCGGGGGCACTCGGACGCGGGAGTGATTTACTCATTGGCGGACTATCACCCGCGGGAACGCTGCGCGGGGCGGTTTCGTTCCTCGCGAGGGAGCGCCGAAGAGCTGCGGGCGATTGTAGAGAGCGGTTATCTGTTGTCGATCTGTCACTCGACGGTGGCGCTGAACGTCGAGAAAGCGTTGGCGGTCGGCGGATACCGGATGGATATTCATGCCGAGGACGCGGACCTATGGTGGCGAATGGCGCGGCGATTTGAAATCCATTTCATTCCGGAGGCGCTGGTCGGCTTTCGTCTGAACGCGGAGAGCGTGAGCTCGCGATCGATGGAGGAGCAGCAGCTGGCCGGGGTTTACGTGCAGTATCTGCTGCTCTCGGATTTATGGGGATTAAGGCCCAGATCACTTGGGGAAGTTGCGGAGCCGCTGCTCGGGTTGACGCGGCCCGCGGCGATGGCTGCAAAGGAGTCGTTGCGGCGATTCAATATGGAACTTGCGCAAGGGCGGCGAATGCGAGCCATCGCGGCATTCGCGCTTGGGGTTTGCGCATCGCCCGGGTATGTTCTCCGCAGAGCAGCCGATGAAATGTGGCACGCGGTCATCAGGAATGGGGTGGCGCCGCGGCTTTTTCTCGAACGAAAGGAATTGCTGTGGAACTGATGCAAGAAACAAAGAAGGTCGATTCGGTCAGGGACGACGGGGCTTTTCGTCTTCCGCTGCCTCCGCGCTTCGTATTGGGAAAGACGCCGGTCGACCGAATATCGATGGATTACGCGGCAGTGCTGATCGTCCATGCGCTCCAGCACCGCGGGGAACTGCCGCCGCTGACTGTGGTCGCTCCCAATGCTCATACCGTAACGATGGCCGAACGGAACAGCCGTTTCGCAGAAGCGATGCAGGATGCCGACCTGGCGATTCCCGATGGAGTATCGGTGGTCATGGCATCGCGCCTGCTCGGCTTTCCGGTTCCGAAGCGCGTCACCGGCGGAGACCTGATGGAGCGGATGTGCGCCGAGGCCGCGCGCTACGGGTTTCGCGTGTTCTTTCTGGGAGGCCTGCCGGGCGCAGCTGTACTGGCCGCACATCGCCTGCGCGAGCGATATCCTGAGCTGCTGATCTGCGGCACGTGCTGCCCCGCCGAGGGCTTTGAAAAGGATCCGGCGGCAATGGAGCGGATACGGCGAGAGATTGCGGAGGCGGAACCGGATCTTCTCTGCGTGGCATTCGGAGCGCCTAAACAGGAAATCTGGATGCAGGAGAACCGGGTGCAGTTAAAGGTAGGGGCAATGCTGGGGGTGGGCGCGGCATTCGATACGCAGGCAGGTCTGCGACGGCGCGCCCCGGGCTGGGTGCGGGCCGTCGCGCTTGAGTGGCTGTTCCGTCTGTTGATGGAGCCGCGCCGGCTCTGGCGCAGGTATCTGATCGGGAATACGGAGTTCATAGCGCTGGTGCTGCGGCAGTGGGGGCGGGAGAAACTCGACGCACTCAAGGGACGGATCAGAAGACGGGGCGGGGCGAAAAAGGCGGAGGGTTGCGAGGTAAGGGCCGAACGATGAGAAAAGTTGAGGAATTGCGGCTCAGGCTGTACAGCGACGGAGCGGATTTACCGAGCATCCTGGAGATGTATGCGAAGCCATGGATCAGGGGATTCACGACGAATCCGACTCTGATGCGCAAGGCTGGGGTCAATAACTACGAGGTGTTTGCGAGGTCGCTGCTGTTGGCTGTACCCGATCGTCCGATTTCGCTGGAGGTTTTTGCAGACGACGAGGCGGAGATGGAGCTGCAGGCACTGACGATCGCGACATGGGGCGCAAATGTCAATGTGAAGATTCCGGTGACCAATCGTGCGGGCGTGTTTCTGGGGCCGCTGATTCGAAAGCTGGCGGAGGCTGGTGTGGCGCTGAATGTGACGGCGATTCTGACGCTCGATCAGGTAAAGCGCGTGGTGGAAGCGCTGACTCCCGACGCCTGGGCGATCGTGTCGGTGTTTGCGGGAAGGATCGCCGACACGGGAGTCGATCCGGTGCCGATCATGAAGGAGGCGAAGCGCATCCTGCAGTGGCGGCCGCGGGCCCAGTTATTGTGGGCGAGCCCACGGGAGTTGCTGAACGTTTTTCAGGCCGAGGAGGCAGGATGCGACATCATCACGGTGGCGCCGGACATTTTGCGCAAGATGGATCTGGTGGGGAAGGATCTGGAAGTGTATTCGCAGGAGACAGTGGACATGTTTCAACGCGATGCGTGCGTAGCCGCATATCAGATTGATACCAGCCGCGTGGCCGCGAGGATGAAGGTTGCTCCAGGCAAGCGGAACGCGTCAGTGGCGATTCAGGCTGAGGATGATTTCCGCAGCCTCGGAGAGATTGGTCACGAGGTAATCTGCGCAGGGATCGGCAACGCGAAGGCTGGGCCGAGTGTTTGAGCAAGGAGAAGCGATGCGGATGGTACGAACGCCGGCAGCGCGGCCGCACTGCGTATCAGTGGGCTGATCGCCGATCATCCAGGATTCGGAGAGTGTGAGACTCAGGTCGTTGCGTGCGCGCAGCAGCATTCCCGGGGAGGGCTTGCGGCATTCGCACACGAATGAATAGCCGGGGGTAAATCCTTTGGGGTGATGTAAGCAGTAGCAAAAGCGGGTAAAGTGAATGTCTGCTGCTACCAACTGAGCAGTCAACTTATGCTGGATGGCACGCAGGGTGCCGTAACTCGACTTACCCAGCGCATAGTTGGGCTGATTGGAGACGAGAATAAGAGGATAGCCAGCGTTCTGAAGCAGGAGAAGCGCGGGAATGACACCGTGGATCAAGTGAAAGTCATCCGGAGTCAGGGGGGACTCCATCTGGCACGTTGCGGGATTGAAAACTGTGGGATTGAGAACTCCGTCGCGGTCGAGGAAGATGGCGGGCCGGGCGATATGCCGAAGCACGGGGTGGCGGAGCACGGGCCGGATTACTTTGCCGATTCCCATTTCATTTCGTGCGAGCGCAGAAGAGGATGGGAGACGAGGAGGTGCCAGATGATGGCCTGGAATTCCTCGGTGTGTGGCGTAACGGTTTCCTGCGACAGGGTGGGGACGAGGAGACAGACGTCGGCGACCCGCGCGGTGTAACCGCCATCGCGTCCTGCGATACCGAGGATGCGGGTGCCGATTTGACGGGCGAGATCGAGCGCGGCCACAAGATTCATGCTGATGCGGTGCTCTGGATTGCCGCCGCCGACGGAGAAGACGAAGACGGCGTCGCGCGGGCTGAGATGGCTGCCGAGGAGCCAGTTGGCATAGCAGGAGTTCCAGCCATCGTCGTTGATGCGGGCGGTTAGTTCGGAGACATTGTCGGTAGGTGCGTAGCATTCGATGCCGGCAATTTTGCGAAAATCGTTGACCGCATGACTGGCATTGCCTGCACCGCCACCGACGCCGAGGAAAAAGACACGGCCGCCGCGGGTACGAATTTCGAGGAGCAGGCCGATCATGCGATCGACGAGGGTTGGGTCGATGCGGGCTGCGAGTTCGCGGACTTCGGCGAGGTAGGCGGCGGTGTAGTTGCTGGCAGGCACAATTGGCTCCGGATCAGAGAGAAGATTTGCGGAGAATGGGTGCGAGGGAGTCGCGAGTCGAGACAAGCCGCAATCCAGGTGGGCCGACGGAAGATTCGTGACGAAGCTTGCGGATGATTCTGGGTATGAATTGGCGTATGCGCGTGGGGATGAACGCGAAGATGAGGAAGATGAGGAACGAGCGCAGTTCGGGAGCACCTTCGAAGAGGAAGGCGCGAAGGATGGCGAGGCGGCCGACGGGGCCGGCACGAGCGGCTTGCGCGCGCCATACGCACTGAATGGCGACGAACCAGGAGAAGGCGCGGGGTGAGACGAGGGTTCGGGATCGGCGGATCCAGGACAGAGAGAATCGCCAGTCGGGACGGCGGCCCAATGTTGCGCGAGAATCGTCGACGCGCCAGATGGAGAGGGGTTGGCGGATCATGTTGAGGCCGACGCCTTTGCATGAGGCGACGCGGATGAGCCAATCCCAGTCCTGATGCATGGGGAGGCCTGACTGGAAGGGAACGGCCAGCAGGAGCTCACGCGGAGCAAGGAGCGTGGAGCTCTGAATGACGCCGCCCGGATCGCTGAGGCCGGTGCGGCAGAAGAGAAAATCGGCGATGGGTTGGGGTGGCTGGTAAGGGACGAGCGGTAGAACGCGGCTGGTGGTAGGCGTCTGGGCGATGAGGCGGCAGGAGACGACTGGGAACCAGTCGTGCATGGCGCGGACGGTTCGCATCTGGCATTCGATTTTGCGGGGGAGCCATTCATCGTCGTCGTCGAGAAAGGCGATCCACTCGCCGAGGGCGGTGCGGACGCCGGCGTTGCGGGCGTCAGAGCCGCCGCGCTGCTGGGAGAGGAAAAGAACGCGGAGGCGCGGGTCTGCGATGGTTTCAAGGTGGGCAGCGGTTGCCGGATCCGGGCCGTCGACGACGACGAGGATTTCGAGGTTGGGCCAGGTCTGACGGAGGACGCTGCGAATGGCGCAGGCGAGAAGCTGCGGCCGATCTCGGGTCGGAATGACGGCGGAGACGAGCGGGCGATCCGGCTTTGAGTGATCGGTCATAATAGCTGGGTGCGATTCCCGGCGAGCAGATTCGAAAGTAAGATAGGTATGCGAGGAAAAACAGATTACCCGGACGTAAGTCATTCACTTTGGTAATGAGTTTTGACACAGTTGTGGCGCACGAATTCCTGATTAAGGAAACCAGAATTGTTTGACGATTTTGTTGAGTGACTACCACACTGCCGCCCCAGGGGGGTGGCGCCATGACAACGGTCGCAACGAAAACTCATGTCTTCCCTGGCTTCACCCCGAAAAGCTTGGGAATCACGTGGGTGAAGCGTCACGGGAAACGATGTCGGCCGGAAGTAGAACTCGCCGGGCTCCATGGCCTGCTTGCCCGTCTGCGAAAGGACGCGGCCTTCGACTACAAGCGTTCGGCTTCGGTGATGTCCGCCTTATTGATCTCGCGGGCCAGAGTGGCCTAGCGTTGGAAGGGATTGTCCATTAGCGTAGCAAACCAAACAGTTTCGGCAAGGAGGCGCAGAATGGAGGGCTCTGGCATGAATCCGGAGATCCCGCTCGATGTTTTTGGCGGATGGCTCCTTTTTTATTGCTTCTGCGCCATTTACGCAACACCGGTCGTGTGGGTTCTGTTGCTGGTGGGCACCCGATCGGAACTGTTCAGCAATATCCGGAGGCAGACGCCGCCCGAGACTCGATGGGAGAAACTGGTACGGGGAAAGAGCTGATTGCCCGTTCGATTCATGCCTCGAGCCTGCGCCGGGATCGGCTTTTTATCCGTCTTAACTGCGCGGCGATTCCTTTCGATTTGCTGGAAAGCGAGTTCCTCATCGAAGAACAGGGTCCCGGAGTCCAGAGCGACGCTGTTGCCTATGATCTCAGTGCCCATTTCGAAACGGCCAATCCTATGTGTAATCGCGGAATTTCGCAGTGATCTCTACTACCGCCTTAATGTGTTCCCCGTTACATTGCCGCCACTGCGGGAGCGACGGCGGGGCATCGCAGTGCTCGTCTCTCGCTTTGTCGAGATGTTCTCGCGCCGCATTGGAGAATGAGGCGGGCTCGCCCGTTGTGAACGCCGGGA
>CAZSWI010000170.1:0-8453 GCA_964610635.1 uncultured Acidobacterium sp. | reverse complement strand
CGAGTATCTATACGCGGTCCGGCCAATACGATCTTGCCATCGAGCAATGCAGGCTCGCGCTGCAGGATTCCCCCTCCGACGCGACAGCGATTTATCACCTGATTGTCGCTTTACGGCATTCCCCGAAAAAGAACCAGCCAGATCGAATTCCCGCGCTGGTCAAACGCCTTGCCCAGCTGCAACAGGCCTCCCGCGAGCAACAAACGGAAAGGAAGAGGTTCCAGTTAGTAGAGCAACAACCTGGACCGGCACAATAGTCCAGCTACGTGCCAATGGCCGTGATTGCCGAAATATCGAGATCGGTTAGTCTCCTTGTCATGGCCAGCTGGATTGACAGTGACCTAATGGGATGGGCCCGCATTATAGAGGTGAGTTGGTAGGCTCGCTTCGCTGGGGACACACCACGACGAATGCAACGACGGGAACCCGAGCGGTCTGCGGCTCGTGTACTGTATGGTGCTCCACGAGATCCCCACCACCCGCGCTGCCCGCCGCTTCGAATGCCGGTAAGCTTCGTCCACATGCAGAACGTGGCCTGGCTGACGCGGCTGGTCCGGAGAGCGGCCGGTATTCCGCAGCCTGCTGCAGAAAACGGAAAGCACGGTTTCTCAGAACCTGGGATTGGCTGGTTGATGAGTAATTCTCCCTTGACAGCCCTTCACGATCAGAGTACATACTGGTTGGTATGTCGTCGGCACTTAAGAATCGGAACCGCAGAGCGCCAGGGCAACGTGACCCTCAGCTCACGCGCCAGCGCTTACTGCAAGCAGCTTTTCGCGAGGTTTACAAATACGGCTTTCAAAGCGCCGGGATCGATGCAATTCTGGCCGCCACCAAGGTCACCAAAGGGGCCCTCTACTACCATTTCGAGAACAAGGACGCACTCGGATACGCCATTATCGAAGAGGTCGTCGCCAATCTTCCCCGCGACAGGTGGTTGCTTCCTCTTCAACGGAACGAGGACAAGGATCCTGTCGACGCTTTGATCGGGATTGTAAAGGCGATACCAGCTCGGCCAAATGACCTGAAGGGCGGTTGTCCGCTGGTCAATCTGGCGCAGGAGATGTCTCAGCTCGACGAACAATTCCGCAGGCGGTTGGAGAGAATCTTCCATGCCTGGCAAGAAGGCATTGCCAAGGCTCTGCGAAGGGGGCAGGATCAGGGAACAGTCCGTCGCGACCTGGTTCCGGAAGAGACTGCGAGCTTTCTGATCGCGATGGTCGAAGGGTACGAAGTGTTGGCAAAGAATGCTCAGGATGCGAAGGTGTGGGCTGTGGGAATCGGAAATATTGTGGGTTGGCTGAATTCTCTTCGCGCGCCGGGCAAGCGCAGGCTGAGCTGATCGCGCTGGTTCGAGGGAGCGGTTGATATTTCCTGTAGATACCAACCGGTTCGTATTCCGTCCATTGTTTATGCAACGGCTGCCCAGTGCAGCGCGTGAAAAGGAGAAGGAATCATGACCAGGATCACAGTGTCGCGCAGGAAGCTGCTGGCAACGGGGGCCTGCGCGCTGGCGGGTACCGTGAGCTTGCCGCGACCGGCAAACGGCAGCGCATTGGGAGAGCGGAACCTGACGAACGAGGCCATTATCCATAAATGGTACGGGGCATGGGAAAGGAAAGACCTGGGCGCGTTCAATGACCTGCTCGCCGACAACTTCACTTTTACGAGCGCGGCCGGCGACGACCACATCAGCAAGAGCACTTTCAGGAAGCGATGCTGGGACACGCAGGTCGATTTCATTGGAACTTTCGATCTGGAGCGGCTCAGCACTGGCGCTGACGATGCGTTTGTGAAGTATCTTTGCCACACGAAGAACGGTAAAGCGTTCCGAAACGTAGAGTATCTGCGATTCAAGAACGGACAAATCGAATCCATCGAATGTTATTTTGGCGCGGAATCCAGCTTTCCGTCCGCCGTGAGCAAAGGGTAGGACCAGGCGAAATGAGCTGAATCCATCGTTAAAAAAAAGGAGTTTTGGTATGAGTATCTCTGGATGGCAGGCCTCGTATTCGAATCGGGAAAGATCCCGGGCAGGAAATCTGGAACTGGTGTTGCCTCACGACATTGCACCCCTTGAGGCGACGGAACCAGGAACGGGCAATGGACTGGAGGCGGCTTCGGAAGCAAGGCAGACTCCGGGGACAGCGCCAACGAAGTACCTGAATCGGATGACGGTGAAAGCAGGGGACAAGATCGTCTTGGTTCCGGTGCGGGATATTTTGTGGATTCAAAGTCACGGCAACCTGCTTCAACTGCACCTGAACACGGTAAGTTACGAGCACCGGATGACGATCAAGGATGTGTACCGGCGGCTGGACCCGGAGCACTTTCTTCGCATTCATAGAAACGCCCTGGTGAACCTGGACCATGTGGTCGACTTCGATCTTCCCCGCTATGGGAACGCCTTCGTCCACTTACGCACCGGCAAGGCTTTACCCATCAGCAGGGCGGTACGGCTCGTATTGCGACGCGGCTTGTTGTCGCAGTCCTATGCTTCGGCGGGTGTCGATGAGGGTTAGCTGGCAGAGCGCAGCTCTGCTGGAGGAGATCGACGCAGAGTTGAAATCTCTTTTATGGAGGATCGTATGCGCAGGACAGCAGGAATGCTCGGATTTCTTTTTTTGTCTTCGGTGCTTCTGCCGTCAGCAGTCGAACATGCACGAGCGCAGACGGATCGCTATCCCGCCATGGCTCCGCTGGACGAGTATCTGATGCCGAGGGATGCGGAGATCGCGCTGGCACGGAGCGCGGCACCGGCCTCCATCTCGGACGACGCCACGGTGATGGTGCTGGAACGGCAGGGATACACGACCGCCGCGCAGGGAAGAAATGGTTTTGTCTGCCTGGTGGAGCGGTCATGGGCCCAGCAGACAGGCACGGCGGAATTCTGGAATCCGAAAATGGTCTCGCCGAATTGCTTCAATGCGGCGGCGGCCGAGAGCATTGCGCGGGTATATCTAATGAAGACCCGACTGGTGCTGGCGGGCAAGTCGCGGGCGGAGATCGCGCAGGCGGTCGCAGCGGCCCTGGATAGCGGGCAGTTGACAGCGACAACGCCGGGGGGCATGTGCTACATGATGTCGAAGCAACAGTACCTGAACGATCAGGCGCAGGCATGGCACCCACACGTGATGTTCTATGGTCCGGTCGGCACTGGGAAGACCTGGGGAGCGAATCTGCCTGGCTCACCGATGATCGCGGTAAACGATCCGGAAGGGCGGGTAACGACTTTCATGATCGTGGTGCATCACTGGTCGGATGGAACACCGGCCCCGCAGTAAGCGCCAGCGGAGCAGCGCGCACCCGGCAGAAGTTTTTCGCCACCTTCTACATAAGTAGCGCGTATGACGGGCACGGCCTCTCGATAGCGGACTAATCATTGCGACAAGTCTGTTGTGATTCGTGCGCCTGGTTGAAGCAGGGCGCTTGCAGAGTCGATTGTCTGCGCGGACCCGCTGTTTTGTGCACGACCCGGTGTCGACGATTGCAAGCGCGCATAAGGCAGGATGCTTCGGGCCTGTAAGTGCTGGCTTTTTGACGGTCCGAATTTCGCATTGCTGCATTCGTCCCTGCCTGTTCCTACGTTACTTCATATCGGCGGCGCGCCACTTTCGTCTGTCCCATCTTTACGGGCGTTTATCCCGAAAACGTCACGGTTGGACCCGACGTTCTTTGGACCGTCGATTGCTTATGGGGTAGGCGCGGAAGCGGCAAATGAAGTTGCAGGTGCCGTTCTGCAGGCTATCACCAAGCCCCGACAGGCTGTCTTCGATCCTCAGCCGTTTTTGGCTTGAATAGCTGACCGAAAGGGAACCTCTCCCCACAGGGGTATTTCCTCGTCCTCACCGGGCCGCAGTTGGTTCGCCCGGACAGTGGTGCAGACGCACAATCGGCAACTTTACGGAGGAGCTGTTATGACGCAACTCAGGCTACGGTGGATCATCGCAACGATCGCGGTTGTCCTGTTGACGTACGCAGGCGCGAGCCGGGGTCATGGCCAGGCGACGAACAGCGGTACAGTGGTCGGCGAAGTAACCGACCCGAGCGGCGCCGTCATAGAGGGCGCCACAGTGCTAATAACCGATACTTCGTCCGGCGTGAAAATGGCGAAGGTCAGCAATGCCGACGGGAAATATGCTTTCCCGAGCGTGCCTCCCGGGACTTACACAATCACCGCGAGCAAACCAGGGTTTGTGAGCGCGAGCACACAAGCGCAGACAGTCGACATCAGCTCCCAGCTGACGATCAATCTGGCACTGAAAGTCGGTGGCGGCACAGAAACGGTCGAGGTCCAGTCGATCGGCACGGAGCTGCAAACACTGAACTCCACCGTTGGGCAGACAATTCCGCACGAGGCGATCGACTCCCTGCCGAGTCTGAACCACGACGTGAACACGTTCACAACGATGCAACCGGGCGTTGACCCGACCGGCAGCGTGGCGGGAGCGGTGAACGACCAGAGTACCTTCCTGCTGGACGGCGGGCAGATCACCAACGACATGGACGGCAGCATGGCTGTCTACACCACCAGCTTCGCAGGCGACCCGACGGGCGTTATCGGGGCGAACGACCCAACGGGGGTGATGCCGACGCCGCAGGACAGTATCGAAGAAGTGAAGGTGAATACCGCCAACCAGACGGCGGACTTCGACAACTCGGCCGGCGCGCAGGTGGAATTTGCGACACCGCGCGGGACGAACAAATGGCACGGCGGAGTCTACGAGTATTACCTGGACAACGGGCTCGACGCCAATACCTGGCAGAACAATCAGAATGGCACTCCGCTTACGCAATATCACTACAACCGGTTCGGGGCGAAGGCAGGCGGCTTCATTCTGCCTGCATTCTGGGGCGGAAGAACGTATCTGTTCGGGTTCTTTGAAGGGTTCCGCTACCCTCAGTCGGAAACGATCAGCAGGTCAGTTCCTTCGCCCAGCCTGATGGCGGGAACCATATATGCGGCGGACGCCAGCGGCAACATGGTTCCTTACAGCCTGAAATCGATCGATCCGCGCGGCATCGGCCTCAATCCCGATGTCGCGGCCATGTGGAGCAAGTACGAGCCGAAGGGAACGATTTCCGGGAGTCCGGGATCCGCGCTGTGCGGAACGCTCACGAACACGGTGTGCGACGGCTATAACGCGGTTGCGTTCAACGCGAACATGTCGATCCCGCAGAACAGCAACAACATTGCCTTCCGTGTGGATCACGCGTTCAACTCGAAGTGGAACTGGTTTGCCAGTTATCGCTACTACAAGCTGACCCAGCTTGCCGATGAGCAAATCGATATCGGCGGCTTCTTCCCGGGCGACACACTGGGCGTTCCGGCGGCACTGGCGACCCGGCCTCAACAGCCGTGGTACTTCGTCACCGGCCTGACCACCAGCATCACCAGCAACCTGACCAACGACTTCCACTACAGCTTCCTGCGCAACTTCTGGCAGTGGGGCGACGACAATGCCCCGCCGCAGATCCCCGGTTTGGGCGGAGCGCTGGAGCCGGAGGGAGAAAACGCGACGTATTCGCTGATTCCGTTCAACGTGAACACGCAGAGTATCCGCACGCGCTTCTGGGACGGGCAGGACAACTTCTTCAGCGACAACCTGTCGCTGCTGAAGGGCAACCACCTGCTGCAGTTCGGCGGGCAGTACCAGCACAACTACAACTACCACGAGCGCAGCGACAACGGTGGCGGTATCAACTTCACGCCGACCTATCAGCTGGGCGACGAGCAGGGGTCAGGCAATGTGGATATGAGCGATTTGGGCGGCGGATACCCGTCCAACGCCACGGCGGGCCGCATGGCGGCTGCTGCTCTGGGCATCGTGACCGACTCGCAGGTGGCCTACACCCGCAGCGGGGCGAACCTGGCCCTGAACCCGCCGCTCACTCACGCCTTCGATCAGATGCGGATCGACTACTACAACGCGTACTTCAGCGACAGCTGGCACATGAAACCCAGCCTTACGGTGACCTACGGCATGGGCTATACGCTGGAAATGCCGCCGGTGGAACAGAACGGCAAGGCGACGGTGCTGGTGGACGCAGCGGCCGAGCCGGTGGCGGCAAATGATTACCTGACTCAGCGGAAGGTCGCTGCGGAGCAGGGCCAGGCTTACAACCCGGAACTGGGTTTTGCGCTGGTCGGCAACGTCGGCGCCGGGGATAAGTACCCGTACGATCCGTTTTACGGCTCATTCAGCCCACGGGTGGGCGCGGCGTGGAACCCGAGCTTCTCGAAGGCGACGGTGGTGCGTGGCGGCTACGGGCGCATTTACGGACGACTGAACGGTGTGGATCTGGTGCTGGTGCCGCTGCTGGGCACCGGGCTGATCCAGGCGGTGCAGTGCAGACAGAACTTTATGAACGGGACATGCGGAGGAGGCAATCCGACGGCGGCGAATGCATTCCGCATCGGCGTTGACGGAAACACCGCTCCGCTGCCTGCGGCGGCGCCGACGCTGCCGCAGCCGGCCTATCCGGGCTACAACCTCATCGCCGGTGCGGCCGCTGAAGCGATGGATCCGCACTTCCGTCCGAATGTCGTCGACTCGCTCGATCTGACGATTCAGCGGCAAATCGGGCAGAGGTCGCTGCTGGAAGTGGGCTACATCGGCCGTCTTATTCACCACGAGTATCAGCCGATCAACCTGAACGCGGTGCCGTACATGATGTCGCAGGGCGGGCAGCAGTTCCAGCAGGCGTACGCCAACCTCGAGAGGTATCTGGGCTGCGCGACATCCGCGCAAGCCTGCGGCGCGAGCGTGCCGGCAGCCGGGACGGCGGCGTACACCGCTTACATCAGTGCCGCTCCAGCCCAGGCGTTCTTCGAATCGGCCCTTAAGGCGTCCGGATACTGCAACGGATACTCCAGTTGCACGGCGGCAGTGCTGGATCAGGAAGGACCGAACGGCACCGGGAACCTGCAGTACCAGCAGGTCTGGAGCCTGTGGTCCGATCTGGACAATGGGAACTTTAACTTCCCCCGCACCATGATGAATACGCCGATTCCTGGATCCCAATACGGATCGGGCGGCGCGATGACGAGCGGGATCGCCGAGAACTCCAGCGTGGGCTACGGGAACTACAACGGCGGCTTCATCAGCTTCGGCACCCGCGGCTGGCACGGGCTGACCATGCAGCACAACTTCACCTACAGTAAGGCGCTGGGCACCGGTGCCGACGTCCAGGCCACCAGTGAATACACGCCGAACGATCCCTATGATCTGCAGAAGATGTACGGGCTGCAGAATTTCTACCACAAGTTCGTCTACAACACGTACATCGTGGCGCAGGAGCCGTGGTTCAAGAGTCAGAAGGGCCTGCTGGGCCGCGCGGCAGGGGGCTGGGAGTTTTCCCCCGTCTTCACTGCGGGTTCCGGAACGCCGCTGAACTGCATCACGGCGTCGGGAAGCCAGGGCCAGGCATTCGGCGCTGGCGATGGAATCGACTACGCCGACAACGAGCAGTGCGTGTTCACCACGCCCTATCATGGCGGCCACTCGGCTCATTTCGGAGTTGCCGGCAGCAATGGGGTCGGAACTGCCACCTCGGCGACACCGGTCAATTACTTCGCCAATCCGGCGCAGGTCTTTTCCCAGGTTCGTGCGCCTATCCTGGGCATCGACACGCAGAATCCGGGACAGGGTCCAATCACGGGGATGCCGTACTGGAACCTCGATGCAGAGGTCAAGAAGGACGTCCGGATCGCAGAATCGACGACCTTCCAGTTCTCGTTCATCGCGACCAACATGCTCAACCACCGCCAGTTCCTCGATGCGGCCAATGGGACTCTGTGCCTCTGCACTCCTTCCACGTGGGGCGTGCTGAACTCGCAGCTGAACCCGCCGCGCGCCATGGAGTTCGGCGGCCGGATCACCTTCTAACTACGTTCCCATCTAACCGGCCGGAGGCTCTCGCTTCCGGCCGCACCAATCTGGTGGAGGTCCCCCAGTCGATCCGCACGTATCTACCGGTCGTCAGCTTACTGGCGGGTCGGTCGCTGAACGCAATCACACCTCAGGATGTGGAGCGATTCAAATCGGCGCGATCTTTGGAGCGCAAGACCGTGCGCGCCGGCAAGGACGGGGAAGAGGAAGCAAACGACGAAAAGGCTACGTCCCGCCACGGTCAACCCTGAACTCGCCTGCCTCAAAGCCCTCTTCAACTATGCAATCAAATCGGACCTGCCTCTGACGAACCCGGTCAGCCGCGTGAAATTCCTGAAAGAGCAGAATGAGCGGACGCGCGTTCTCAGCTATGACGAGCAAGGAGCGGTACCTGGCGGCGGCGGCCACGCTGCTCCGCGATGTGGCGACCGTGATGCTCGAAACCGGGATGCGCCCCGAAAAGGCTGCCTTGCAACAACTTGCATACTCGCTAAGTTATTCATGATTCTGGAGGCGCGGGTCGGAATGGAACCGACGCATAAAGGTTTTGCAGACCTCTCC
>CAZSWI010000169.1:482-8456 GCA_964610635.1 uncultured Acidobacterium sp. | reverse complement strand
CGTGATTCTTAACAGAATCCGGGCGCCTTAATTTTTGTGCAATTGTTTGTGATCTTCCCCCGCGAGCAGCTGCGAACTCTGGCGACTCCGGCGCACTGGGCGCATCTACTGATCTCTGGGCGCATCTACTGATTCAGGTACACTGAACGAGTGTTCGAGAGAAAGGGACCTGAGAGATGGCAGCAGTTGGAATCGCTGAGGTAAGCGACGCGACGTTTGAGCAGGAAGTGCTGCAGTCGGAGCAGCCGGTGCTGGTGGATTTCTGGGCTACGTGGTGCGGGCCGTGCCGGGCGCTTGCGCCGATTGTGGACGAAGTAGCGACCGAGTTCAGCGGGCGGATCAAGGTCGCCAAGATGGACGTGGATCGCAATCAGGCGACGCCCATGCGGTATGGGATTCGTGGCATTCCGGCGCTGCTGCTGTTTAAGGGCGGCAAGGTGGCGGAGCAGATTGTCGGGTATGTTCCCAAGGAAACTATCACGCAGAGTATTGCGCGGGTGATTTAGGGTTCGATAACCCATCTTCCTGACCCCGCTGAGCGGTTCTGCTGAGTTGATGCGACAAAACAAACTTGCTACAGAGGTGCGGGTGTCGCGGAAGTTTCAATACTTCCGCAGCATGCCGAGGACTCTGCCCTGGATGGCGACCTGCGCGGCGGGGACGAAAATGGGGTCCATTTCCGCGTTGGCGGGCTGCAGCCGGACCAGGGAACCTTCGCGATAATAGCGTTTTAATGTGGTTTCCGAGCCGCGGACGAGGGCGACGACGATTTCGCCGGGACGCGCGGTCGCGGTGCGTTCGACGAGGACGAAATCGCCGTCGAGGATGTGATCTTCGCGCATGGATTCGCCGCGGACCTGCAGGGCGAAGACGTCGCGGTTGCCGACGATGTCCCCGAGCGAGATGGTCTCGGGAGTTTCTGTGGTTTCCACCGGATAACCAGCAGCGATGCGGCCGGCCAGGGGCAGGCGCTCGGGGGCGCGGCCTTTGGCTCGGGGCGGGAGCACGTCGAGGGAGCGGCTGCGGTTGTGGGCGCGGGTGAGAAGTCCCTTGGCCTGCAGGTTGGTGATGTGTTTGTGGACGGTGGCGAGGGAACGGAGATCGAGACCGTGGGCAATTTCCTCGAAGGAGGGGGAATAGCCGTTGCGCTCGACGAAGCCGGAAACGAATTCGAGAACTTCCTTTTGCCGTCTGGTGATCGCCATGGCGGCATTATAGCGAATAAAAAGCGAATTGGGGGAAGAGGGGTTCCTTTCCCGATACGGGAGGGACGGGTTGGCATGTCCGGGAATGGGAGGAGGGTTGGAGAATTCTCAAGAATGTGCTTCAGTTCCGGGCGGAAGGGAGAGAAGGTGGGGGTGGGGAGAAGAAGATGCGGATGCTGATCGCGGAGGACGACCGGGCGCTGGGAAATTTTCTTAGCCGGGGCCTGGAACAGGAAGGGCATGAGGTGACCATCGCCACGGATGGAGAGATGGCCATCGAAGCGGCTAGAAAATGTATCCCGGAGATGGCGGTACTCGACCTGAATCTTCCGCGGCGCGACGGGACGGAGGTGCTGGAGTTCTTCCGTTCGCTGACCCAGGATTTGCCGATTCTGATTTTGAGCGCGCGGCAGGAGCCGGAGACGCGGCTGCGGTGCCTCGAGATGGGGGCGGACGATTTCATGCTGAAGCCGTTCTCTTTCGCGGAGCTGCGAGCGCGGTGCCGGGCACTGCTGCGAAGAAGAGCCCCGGGATTGGTGCTGCGCGAGGGGGGCCTCGAAATGAGGCGCGTGGAGCGTTCGGTGACGCGCCTCGGGGAAGAAGTGACGCTGACCGGTAAGGAATATGCGCTGCTGGAATACCTGATGCTCCATCGCGGCCGGGCGGTTTCGCGGGCGACGCTGCTCGATGAGGTGTGGAACCTGAGCCCGGAAGTGGGGACCAATGTGGTGGACGTTTATATCAACTACCTGCGCCGCAAACTGCACGATCCTTCGTCGTCGCGGAATGAGGAGGAAAATGCGTCGCGGGCGGCGCCGCCGCTGATTCGCACGGTGCGTGGGGTGGGATACATGATCGGGGCGGAGGCGTCAGGGGGCGGTGCGGCGGGAGCGGCATGATGGGCGGCGCGATACCGTGGCGTGTTTCCTGAGGGGAAAACGGGAACGTGAGGAGATGGGGGCGACACGATGGGAACGGCGGCAGGTTCTACAGGTCAGTCCACAGGGCAGTCGGCGGCACAATGCAGAGTCTCGACGGCGGCGCGAACGGCGGTTCTGGCCAGCGCGGATGCTTCGTTCCGCGAGCGCCTGCGGAAGGCTCTTGTCGATCTTCGCTGGCAGGTACGCGAGGCCCGGGGAGGGGCGGAGATCCTGGCGCATCTCGATGCATCGCCGGCCGAAGCGGTGGTGCTCGACTCGTGGTTGCCGGATCTGGAGATACGGGAGTTTGTGGCGGAGTTCGGGCGGCTGCACCCTGAAGTGGACCTGATTATGGCGGACGCCTCGGATGCGGGGGGATTGGCATCGCGAGGTCCCAGGCGGAACGAGGTTCTGCATGCGATTCGCAGGGCGCAAGCCGGCGATGGGGCGATTTGGAACTCGGCCCCCGAAGATGCGGAGATAAGACCTTTCCGGCCGGCTGAGACGGCGGGCACGGATTCGGACCCGGGCGCGGGAGAGGTGGGCTGCCCTGTGCCGGCGCTCGTTGCCAACGCCGAGACGGTTTCGGGTGAGCGGGTCTCGGCTGAACCGCAGAGCGGGGGCGGGGTGGCCGCGCGAGCCTCCGTGGTCAGGGCGAGCGGGTTGCCGGAATTTGTGGGCGCGCACGCGGCGATGCTCGAGGTCAGCCGGCGGATACGTCTGGTCGCGCCGCGAAAGACACCGGTGCTGATCGAAGGGCCGACGGGCAGCGGCAAGGAGCTGGTGGCGGGGGCGCTGCACCGGCTGAGCCCACGATCGCGAAGGAAGTTGATCGCGCTGAATTGCGCGGCGATACCCGAGGGTCTGCTCGAAGCCGAGCTTTTTGGGCACATACGGGGAGCCTTCACGGGAGCGGTGGACACGCGCATGGGGCGGATTGAGGCGGCTCACGGAGGCACGCTCTTCCTCGACGAAGTGGGCGAGATGCCGACCGGGCTGCAGGCGAAGCTGCTGCGGTTTCTGGAGAGCGGGGAGTTGCAGCGGGTGGGGGACAACGAGTCGTTGACGGTGGATGTGAGGATCGTGGCGGCGACGCATCGGCCGCTGGCGCGGCTGGTGGCGCGGGGGGAATTCCGCGCGGATCTTTACTACCGGCTGGCGGTCTTTCTGATCCGGACGCCGGCGCTTGCGGGACGAAGCGAGGATATTGAAACGCTGACGCGCCACTTCCTTGCAAAATTTGCGCAGGACAGCCCGGCAAAACGGATTACCGGGCCGGCGGTGGGGCGGCTGGTGGCGCATTCCTGGCCCGGAAATGTGCGGGAGCTCGAGCACGTACTGGAGCGGGCGTGGGTTCTGGCCGAAGATCGGCAGTGGATCGATACGGCAGAGATTGAACTGGACGAGCCGGATTAGGGGATTTTAAGGGAAGGGAAGAGGTTAGGGTGGCGGGCGTGCAATCGAAGGGGAGGGAGATTCGGGCGAGGGTTTGGGATGCAGATGACGACACCGGTGGCCGATGCGCTGAACAGGTATCTGGACCTGTCGTCGCAGGAACTGAAGATGACGGCGCAGAATATGGCCAACATCGACACGCCCGGATACCGGACGGTGGGATTCGATTTCGCCTCGGAGATGGCGCGTTCGCTCGACAGCCTGAGCGGGCAGCGAGGAAGGGGAACTCTGGCTGCGGCGCAGGCCGGTCCGGTAGGCGGGCTGCTGGAGCGTCCCGACGGGAATAACGTCTCGATGGATCGGGAAGGGATGAAGATGGCCGAAGCGCAGCTGCAGTTTCGGACGGGAGTGGAGCTGATGAAGCACGAATTCACGCGGGTGCTGGACGCGATCCACGAGGACCAGAAGTAGGACGGGCGTCTTACCAGGGCAGGGTGAGATAAGGCGCGCGGGGCAGGTGTAAACGAGAGACCGGCCCGGTAACATAAATCATATAAAGGTTATGGCAACCGATAAGAGAGTAACTTACAGGGCGAGCGTTGTAAAGAAGACGTGAGCCAGAGTAATGGGAGTTTTATGTCAGACTAATAAGACAAAAAACGCCATAGTAAGAAAATCGGGAAACGCCGGAGTAAGACAAGGAAGAAGATAGCACCGCGAGAGCGAGACGAAAGTCGGGCGGGAACAGGACGTGTTTCGCCGAGGAGGCAGAGGTGAACTTGTTTGGCGCGATGGAGGTCAGCGGGTCGGCGTTGCAGGCGGAGCGCATTCGCGCCGAGGTGGTGGCGGCGAACATGGCGAACGCGGAGACAACCCGTACCGCGGATGGCGGTCCTTATCGACGGCAGCATGTGGTGTTTACCTCGGCGGCTTCGCAATCGAGCTTTGCGGGCCAGCTGATGGCGCAGCCGGCTGGTAACGGCGAGGCGATTGGCGGAGTGCGTGTCTCGGCGGTGGTGGCCGATCAGGGAAGCCCCCTGCGACGGTATGACCCCGGTCATCCGGATGCGGATAAGGATGGCTATGTTTCGTACCCGGATATCAACCCTCTGACCGAGATGGTCGATTTAATGGGGGCCACGCGGGCTTATGGATTGAACAGCTCGGCGGTGCAGGCGGAGAAGAGCATGGTCTCGGCTTCGCTGGAGATTCTGAAATAGGAGTCAACTTCGATGCTGACGTCAGGGATTCCTTCTTTTTCGGTTATAACGACGGCCTCGGGGCCGGCCGGACCTGGTTTAGCCGGAACCGGATCGACTGCAAATGGAGCTGCCGGAGCCGCGGGTCCATTCGGCGATCTGCTGAAGAATACCGTGGCGGGCATCGACGATCTCGAGCAGCAGGCGTCGACGGCCGTGGAAGGACTGCTGCGGGGGACCGGGGTCGATGTGCATGACGCGATGATCGCGACGCAGAAGGCCGATATGAGTTTCGAGCTGGCGCTGGCGGTACGCAACAAGGCCGTCGCCGCCTATCAGCAGGTCATGGGGATGCAGTTCTGATGGGGACGAGCGTTGCGATGGCACGGGCGGGCGTGCCCGGGCGCGGGCGGACGGCGACAGGGCCAGGCCGGGCGCCGGCGGACCAGGGCGTGCGGTTTGAGGGGCGGAACTGAGGATCGTGAATGGCCGAGAAAACGCAGACCGCCCTGACAGTGCAACGAGCCGGAGCTTTCGCCGCCGAGGCCGCGGCCCGCTTCCGGACGCTTGAACCGGGGCGGCGCAACCGGTGGCTGGCGGGGGCGGCGATTGTGGTGGCCTGTTTCGGAGCGCTGATCTGGTATTGTTCGCGGACGGAGTGGCGGACGCTCTACGCGGGACTCGATCCGGACGATGCCCGGCAGATGGCGCAGGAGCTGACGGCGGCGGGGATTCCATTTGACGTTTCGCCCGATGGGGCCGCTTTGCGGGTGCCCGAGGAAAATCTGGATAAGGCGCGGCTGGCGACGACGGCCAAAGGCGGGCCGAAGAGCGGACGAATGGGGTTCGAACTCTTCGACAAGCCCAACTGGATGGGTTCGGAGTTCGACGAGAAGGTGAATTATCAGCGCGCCCTCGAAGGGGAGCTGGAGCACACGATTGCGACGCTGGGGTCGGTGCAGTCGGCGCGTGTGCATCTGGTGCTGCCTCATGAGTCGTTGTTCACGACCGAACAGCGGGAGGCGAAGGCCTCGGTGGTGCTGCGGTTGCGCCACCGGACGATTTCAGGCGACGAGGCAGAGGCGGTTGCGAACCTGGTGGCGAGCGCGGTCGACGATCTGCGGCCGGAGAATGTTGTTCTGGTAGATGGGCAGGGCGGCGGCTTGCTGGGGCGGCGGAGCGGGGACGCGGCTCTGCGGTCGCATGAGCAGGAGCTGGCGGCGAGACTGGTGGAGACGCTCGAGCCGGCAGCGGGCGCGGGCAATGTCCGGGCCTCGGTCAATGTGGAGTACGACCCGAATTCCGCCGACGAACTGGACGAGACGTACGATCCGGCGCAGGCCGCGACGCTCTCGATGGAGCGCAACGAGCAGGGCTCGTCGCAACCGGCCGCATCGGGGATACCGGGCACGGCGAGCAATGCGCCCAATGCGAAGCCGCCGCTCTATCCGGCGGAGAAGGAGAGCGCCGAGAACCTGAAGCAGGAGAGCGCGACCTACGGGGTTTCGAAGAAGACGCGGCACAGCGTGGAAGCGGCAGGGCGGGTGCGGCGAGTGACAGCCGCGGTGCTGATCAACTATCGCCGCGCGAGCGAGGGAAAGCGGACGAGCTGGCAGGCGCGAACGCCGGACGAGATGAAACGGCTGACAGAGCTGGCGCAGTCGGCGATCGGTTTCGACCAGGCGCGCGGAGATCAGGTGAGCGTGGAAGAGCTGGAATTCGACGGCGACGCAGGCGCGCCAGAGCCGGGGCTGGGAGAGCGGGCGCTGGCGATAGCCGATCGGTCGCAGCCGCTGTTACGATACGGGACAATTCTCGCGGCGATTCTGGCCTTCTTCCTGCTCGTGGCGCGTCCCGGCCTGCGCTGGCTGGCGCCGGCTACGGACGGGCAGCCGGCGCGGCGGGCACCGGCCGGGCATCGGCATACTCCGTCCGCGCCTGAGCCGGAGGAGCCGTCGGCCGAGCAGGAGGAGGCGGAGCAGCGGAAAACCAGGGCGCAGACGGTATTTGACCAGGTGTCCGAGGTTGTGCGGCGCGATCCGGCGCAGAGCACGCGGCTGCTGGAAAGCTGGATTCGTTCGGATTAGCCATGAGTTCCGCAGCCGCTCAAAATTCGTCGAATGCTGTGAGCGGCCGCTCGTTGAGCGGCGTGCGCAAGGCGGCGATCTTTCTGGTGGCCGTCGGTGAGGAACTGGGGAGAAAGATCCTTCAAAATCTTTCCGAGGCCGACCTGCAGAAGCTCACCGAAGAGATCGCCGACCTGCGCGGCATACCGCCCGATCTTTCGCTGGACGTGATCCAGGAATTTCATGAAATGCTGGACACCCAGCAGTACATGATGCACGGGGGCCTCGATTATGCGACCAAGCTGCTGGTGGATACGTTCGGGCAGCAACGCGCCGAAGACCTGCTGGGTCTGGTGAGGCGGGCCCAGGAAGCGAGCCAGAGCGATCTGTCGGTGCTGCAGAGGGTGGACCCGCAACAGCTGGGGAAGTTTCTGGAGAGCGAGCATCCGCAGACGATCGCGGTGGTGCTGGCCCATCTGGACGGGAAGAGAGGATCGACGGTGATCGACAGCCTGAGCGAGGAACGGCGGGTGGCGGCGATCCAGAGGCTGGCGGCGATGCGGCAGTTTTCTCCGGAGATGGCGCAGCGGGTGGCGATGATCCTGCACCGGCGGCTGGCAAATATGGGGGACACGGGGCGCAAGGCCTACTCGGGGTTCAAGGCGGTCGCCGATCTGCTGAACCGCATGGAGTCGGAGGAGGTGAAGAAGATTCTGGATGAGATCGAAGCGGCCGATGTGACGATGGCTCTTAACATCCGCAATCTGATGTTTACCTTCGACGATCTGGTGACCATTCCTCCGGCCAGCATTCGCGAGATTGTGGCGGCCGCGGACAAGCGGCAGCTGGCGCTGGCGCTGCGGGGGGCGCCGGAGGAGCTGCGAGCTCATGTGTTCGCAGCGATGTCTTCCCGGGCCGCGGACATGCTGAAGGAAGACATGGAGGCGATGGGACCGGTGCGGGCTCGCGAGGTGGCGGGGGCTCAGCACGAGGTTCTTGCGCTGGCCCGCAGCCTCGAAGCCGAGGGCAAGATCATTCTCAAGCTGGAGCAGGGCGATGATTTCGTTGTGTAGAAACGGGTATCCCCCCATCGATGTGATCGAGTCGCTGAGCCGGCTGATGCCATCGGTCGTGACAGAGGAGCATGGAAGGGCGGCGGGGACGGTGCGCAGGCTGCTTTCGACATGGG
>CAZSWI010000169.1:0-472 GCA_964610635.1 uncultured Acidobacterium sp. | reverse complement strand
CAGGGCGATGATTTCGTTGTGTAGAAACGGGTACCTGTGACGAAGGAGCCGATCGTCCGGTCCGGATCGACGATTGCGTACGGGAGAGCGAAAAGCCAATGCCGATAAAACTCGAGGCGGAGATCAGGTACCCGCGCCGGCCCGCAGGCGCGAATGCGAGCAGAGGTCATTCTCAAGCCGGATCAGGGTGATGATCCGGCGGAACAGCAACACAGGCATGTTCGTGGAAAGCGAGAGACAGGCCCGGGATTTTTGATCATCGACCGGGCGCGGGACGCCGGGTACCTGGGCCTGGAACCGTGTAGTTGGGTTTGCCATTCGATGGAGTCTTGGTGGAGGCGTCGCTTCAACACGAAGCGAAGGCGACTGCGAAATGCGTACTGACGTTAGTCGTACTGCACAAGCAACGCCGTCGTGAATGCCGCCTGCATCTGTTTATTCTCCACAGGCGGCAATACATGCAATATGAACA
>CAZSWI010000168.1:0-8475 GCA_964610635.1 uncultured Acidobacterium sp. | reverse complement strand
CCCGGAACTTCGCTGCGCACAAATTCCTGCGTCAGCCGCACCGCGCCCAGCGGCAAACTGATCGTCTCCTGAATCCTCTTGTATTCGGAGAGCGTGATCTCGCAGCTCCCGCCGCCCACATCCACCAGCACGCAGCGCCCACCAGCTCCCGGCTCGTTCTCCACCACCCCGCGATGAATAAGCCGCCCCTCTTCAAGCCCGGAAATGATCTCCACGTCCCAGCCCGTCTCATCGCGCACCCAGGCCTGGAAGGCTCGCGAATTGCGCGCATCGCGCATCGCCGATGTCGCCACCGCGCGCACGCGATCCGTCCCGTGAAATTGCACCGCCTTGTAAAACCGCTTTAGCGTCCGCAGCGTCAGCGCCATCGCCTCTGGCGAGACAATGCCCGTCTCGAAGACGCTCGCCCCCAGCCGCGTGACCTCGCGATCCTCGTGGACGATGCGCAGCCGATGCCGCACAACGCGGCCAATCTTCAGCCGGCAGGAGTTCGATCCGATATCGATGGCCGCAAAAGTTTGCATCGTCTCACATAAAGTGCTGTGTTTTTCTCAAGGGATGCTCCCTCAGATATTCGCATGCCGCAAAAATGTGGGAGCCACATCTGATCGCTGCGTGGCTGCGAACATGCTCCCCATCCGCGCCCGCGGTCAGCCAACACGCTTGCCCGGCCGTTTTTGAACGCTAATCGCCGAATGCCGAACGCTCTTGCGCGAAACCGCGAGCCACTCCCCCATCAACCGCCCGCGCAGTTTCGCTGCCGTTTTCATCGCGGCTACAAAGTGCCGCTCACGTTGTTCCTCGATCAGCCCCGTCAGTTCCACCGCTTTATCGCCCAGTGCTAAGTGCGCCTCGTCCGCCAACACGAGCCAGTCGTGCCAATCGCCGATCTCATCCTGCAGCTTCTTCAGCGCCTCGCCCACCTGCTTCGCCTGCTCGTCCCCGTGCGCCGCCAGCTCTGCCACATACCGCGCCTTCTTCGCGCCCTTCCGGAAATCGTGCAGATTTCCCGCATCCAGCACCTGCATCTCTGTCGTCAGCCGCGCGAAGCGATCCAGCGCCGCCACCCCAGGAGGCTTCTTCCGCAAACGTCGCGTACCTTTCGCTCGCAGGGCCGCTTCCAGCTCCGCCATCCGCTTGTCCAGCTTCTCGACCAGTTCCCGCGCGTGCCCCCCCAGCCCATGCGCCAGCTCATCCCGCCGATGCTTCAACCATGCATCCAGATCGTCCGCCTGGCGATCGATACCCGCTCTCCCCGATCCTGACACCAGCACCTCGGCGCCGCCGGCAACCCGCGCCTCGCCCGGCCCCGATTCAACCTTCTCTCTATCCGCAGGATCATTCCCCTTCCGGACCAGCTTCTCCAGCAGCTTCCGGTGCACATCCAGATCCCGCACCGCCCCCGCCGCATGACGAACCTTCTTCAGAATCCGCATCGCATCGGTCGCCGCAACCCGCAAAGGCTCTCCCTCGGGAACCTCGCGCACCAGATCCTCGAGCGTAGCTTGCAGTCGCCGCGTTCCGGTGCGCGCGTCGTGCACCTCGTCCACACCGGGATCGTCCCCGCATTTCACCAGATTTTCGCGCAGCTTTGCTGCCAGCCGCCGCACGTTTTCAAGATCGTCCGTCATCGCCCCGCGCCCGCTCCTCGCATCCTCTCGCTGCTATTCTGAGATTTGTGCCGAATCTTATTCCCGATCCCATGAAAGCCCCCGCGCAAGGTCACCACCCGATGACATTTCCACCGCTCTCCGTGCCCCAATCCACAAGCCCTCAGCCATCGCTCTACTCTACTCCGGCGCGCGCGTGGACCCTGCTCCTCCTCGTCTTCATCGCGGTCTATTTTGCCGCGCTCTTCTCGCCCGCCCTGCTCGACGACGCAGACGCCACCCACGCCCAGGCCGCTCAGCACATCGCCGCCACCGGCGACTGGGTCACGCTCTACGTCAACGGCATCCGTTACCTCGAAAAACCGCCCCTTCCATATTGGATGGTCGCCGTCGATTATCACCTCTTCGGCGAGGACGTCTTTGCCACTCACCTTCCCATGGCACTCGCCCTGCTGGGCTGCGCCGTCATCGTCTGGCTCTGGGCCCGCCGCGCCTGGGGCGACAGAGCAGCATTCTACTCTGCCCTCGCTATGCTCACCTCGATCGGCGTCTTTCTCTTCACCCGCACCCTCATTCCGGAATCGATCCTCACCTTCTTTCTCCTCCTCGCCCTTTACAGCTTTCTCACCGGCATTGAGGACCGCAAACCCGCACGCTTCTATCTCTCCTACGCCGCACTCGCTCTTGCCCTGCTGGCCAAGGGCCTCATCGCTCCCGTCTTTTTTGTAGCAGCCATCGTTCCTTATCTCATCGTCACGGGAGAATGGCGTCGCTGGCGTCAGTTCCATCTCCTCATCGGGCTCCTGCTCTTCCTCGCTATCGCCGCTCCGTGGCACATCCTCGCCGCCCTGCGCAATCCCGACCACGGCAACCCCATCGGCAACATCCCCACCCCCGGCCACGTTCACGGCTTCTTCTACTTCTACTTCATCAACGAGCACTTCCTCCGCTTCCTCGGACTTCGCTACCCGCACGACTACAACCGCCAGCCCTGGTACGTCTACTGGCTCGGCCAGCTCGTCTGGCTCTTCCCGTGGAGCCTCTACCTCCCTGTAGCCATCCGCCGTGCCTGGCGTAATCGCCACATCTTCTACTCTGACCTGCGCTACGAAGCCACCAACACCATCCAATTCCTTGACCCCAAACTCACCGCGTACGAATCCTCCGCCCTCGCCGCGCGCCTGCGCTTCCGGGCGCGCACCAGTCTCCTGCTCACCCTCTACGCCGGCTTCATCCTCGTCTTCTTCGCGCTCTCCACCAACCAGGAGTACTACACCTGGCCCATGTATCCGGCCGTCCTCATGCTGATCGCCGGAGCGCTCGCCGTCATCGAAGAATCCCCCACCGGCGGCCGAAAATCCCGCTGGCTCGCGGGCGCGCAAATCTTCTTCATGGTCATCGGCCTTCTCGCAGCCGCTCTGCTCGCCTGGGGATTATGGCAATCACGCCATCTGCCTTACATCGCAGACATCGGCACGCTGATGGCTCATCGCGGAGTCGGCGGATACACGCTCTCCATGTCGCACTTCTTCGACCTCACCGGCCCGTCGTTCGCTGCGCTTCGCATGCCCGCGATTCTCGCCGCGCTGGCGTTCTTCCTCGGCCCACTCGCCGCCTGGCGTCTCCGCCGTCAGGGACACTCCTTTGAATCGACCGCCACCGTCGCCTTCACCACCGCGGTCATCCTCATCGCAGCGCACATCGCCCTTGTGCGCTTTCAGCCCACGCTGTCATCGAAGGCGATGGCCGAGACCATCAACCTCCTCGCTGCGCAACCCGCCAACGTCAACGCTCAGCTGATGCTCTATGGCGATCAGTCCGACGGCTCGTCGATCATCTTTTACACGCACCGCCAGGCCCTGCTCGTGCATGGATCCACTCAGTATTTCTCGCCCGATCCTGAGACGCACGGCCAGCCCTTCGGCTCCTCCATGATCTGGGGCTCGGACTATCCCGACGCGCCGCATATTTTCCTGAATGATTCCGCCATGCTCCGCACCTGGGGAACCGGCCCACGGAAATTCCTATTCGTCCCCGGCGACTTCCACAACCACGTCGAAGCAATCCTGCAAGGACGCCTCTACACCGTCCAGGACCTCTCCGACAAATCCCTGTATACCGACCGGCCACTGTAGTTCTGTTCCCGGTTCCCTTTTGCCTGTTCCCTGTTCCCTGTTGCCTGTAACCTGCCTTCAAGGCAGCTTCTGCACCGGAGTCCCCTCCGGTATCGTCAGCTCGAACTGCTCATCGTTCAGCTGCTGGTTCACCGTCAGCTTCTGGAACGTAATCAGAATCTGATACTGATCCAGCGGCCGCTTGATCGTGATCGTCCCTGGAAAGTGCTCCGCCCCGAACGTCTGCATCGGTCCATACGTCGCCTGGGTCTGGATCTGCCCATTCTGGTCGTAGATATCTTCCTCTACCGGCCGCAGGTCGATACGGCTGAAGTAGATCACGCGCGTCGGATGCAGGATGTTGCTGCTTCCCTGCCGGACCGCAACAGTCAGTACATACTCCGGTATCAGCTCCAGCTTCCTCGTCTTCGGATTGATCTCCGTCTTGCTGTCCGCCGATGGCAGCAACTCGTCTTCTGGTCCGATCTTTCGAATCAGCAGCGAATCCACAAAAATATACGGCCGCATGTTCTCGAAGGCATTCTGTGAAGGCGGCTTCGGCTCGGCATTCGTCCCCTCGATCACCTTGTTCTTCGGTGGAATCCACAGCTGGAACGTTTTGCCGTCGCTCGCCATGTCGAACGCCCGCGTATGCACCACCGGCAAAAAACCAATCACCCGCAGCGACTCCGGCTTCCGCAGCAGAATGTACCCGCTGAACGACGTGTAAGTCGTCTCTTTCCCCTTCAGCGAACCACCCTCGGTCGCCGTGAAGGTCACCGTTGCATTCAGCGAGTTGATCGCGTCGTATTGCTTGTTAATCGCATCGACCAACTGCCCCGGCGGCGCGCTCAGCACGTTCTTCGGTATCTGCGCCTGCGGCACTCTCCTCGTATGCCACAGACACCCATTCAGCACCGGCAACGCCAGCATCAGCGCAACAAAAAGTCCACTCCGAATGCGTCGCATCCCACTCAGTTCGGCAAAGTGCGAGTATATTCGCTGACTCGACCGGCTATCTTCCCTTACCACCACCCGGCAAATCACCATCATTGCGGCGAGCCCGCATTGCGCACCGCGCGCCGGTACGCCTCCACATCCTTCGCATGCTGTTCCAGTGTCGCCGAGAAGCGGGACCGGCCCGACGGGTCGGCGCTCGCCGCCACAAAGTACAAATAATTCGTCTGCGCCGGATGCATCGCCGCCTCCAGCGACTTCAGCCCCGGATTGCAGATCGGTCCCGGCGGCAGCCCCGCATGACGATACGTGTTGTAGGTAGAATTCGCCTGTAAGTCCGACTGATAAATCGTCCCCCGGTACCGCCCATCGAGCAGAGCCGCATAAATCACCGAAGGATCGGTCATCAGCGGCATGTGCTCCGCCAGGCGATTCACGAACACACTCGCAACCAGCGTCCGCTCTCCATCGAGCGGAGTCTCCTTCTCCACCAGCGACGCCAGCGTAACCGTGCGATGATCATCGGCCGTCAGCCCAATTCCCTGCGCCGCCTGCCGGAAACGCTTCACCATCGCCGCTACCATCTCCGCCGGCTCCGTGTGCCGTGCAAACCGATAGGTATCCGGAAACAAATAACCCTCAAGACTCGGCGCCGTCGGATCAAGATCGCCGATCAGCGAAGTACCCTGTTTCGTCGCCGCCAGGAAAGCCGCCTTAGATCCCAGACCCTCCGCCTCCACTCGCGCCGCAATATCGAATACGTTTGACCCCTCCGGAATCGTCAGCGCCACCGTATACACATCGCCGCGCCGGATGCGGTCCCAAACCTCCTCCATCGGCTCGGGATGATCGAAGCGGTATTCCCCCGCTTTCAGCGTCCCGCCTTTCACTTCATGCAGCGCCAGAAACACATACCGGCTCCGGACGATCCCCTGCTGCTTCAATGCCGTCGCAATCTGCATGCTCGACATCCCCGGTGCAATCTCCACGAACGTCTCCGCCCGAGGACCCGCCGGGACCATCAGCGCATACCCGGCCACGCCGGCCACCACCAAAACCGCCAGGAAAATAAGGAGTAAAAAACGTCGCACGAAGGCCAGGATCCATTCCTCAAAGAATGTCTCTTTGATTCCCTAACCCATTGTAAGATGCGGCTTTCTCCCCGTTCTTCGCTACTATCGTTACTGTGGAACCCCGCCTTCTGGGCCTCGATTTCGGTAACCGCCGCATCGGTGTCGCCGTCTCCGATGAACTCGGCCTCACCGCCCAGCCCGTGCTCACCCTCACCCGCAAAAACTCGAAGGCCGACCTGAAATCCCTCGGCCGCCTTCTTCGCAAATTCGGCTGCTCTGGCATCGTCCTCGGCAATCCTCTCTACATGTCTGGCGACATAAGCCCCCAGGCCACGAAGACACACGTCTTCGCCGAGGTCCTCCGCACCGCCTTCTCTCTCCCCGTCCATCTCTGGGACGAGCGCCTCACCTCCGCTGAAGCCCACCGCCATCTACACGCCGCCGGACGCTCCCTCTCCAGCCACCGCGAGGTCGTCGATCAGGTCGCTGCCGTGTTGATTTTGCAGAGCTTTCTCGACGCCCACCGCGCCCCTGACCCGTCGTATAATCCTCATTGAGGCGGTACCCCAGCCTTCAAATATTCCTTGCCAGCGGTTTTGTTCCTGCTCCGCGGCGCGGAACTAGCCTTCCGTTCCGCATCGCATTGCTTTCGTCACGATGCAACATAGCCCGAACCGCCCCTGACAGAAAAAGATTCAATGCCCGAGCACATCAAGCAAAAGCTTCTGGAAGAAATTAAACAGCTCGAACATGAGCTTACCCATGAACTGCCCGCTGAAATCAAAAAGGCAGTGGCTATGGGCGATCTCAGCGAAAACGCCGAATACCACATGGCCAAGCAGCGCCAGGACTTCGTCAACGCGCGCCTCGGCCAGCTCAAAAAGCGCATGGCCGAGCTCGCCCTGGTCAATCTCTCCAACATCCCACGCGACCGCGCTGCCTTCGGTTCCACCGTCCTCGTCTACGACACCTCGAAAGATGAGAAAATCGAATATAAACTCGTGACCAGCGAAGAGTCGGACGTGAGCAAGGGCCTCATCTCCACCACCTCGCCCATCGGTAAGGCTATCGTGGGCAAGCAGGTGGGCGATATGGCCACTGTTGTCACGCCCAACGGCAAGCGCGAGCTCGAAATTCTGAAGCTGGCCACCATTCACGACGAAGCGCAAACCGAAGCCGAAGCCGGTAAGTAGTGAGCAAAGAGCCTCAAATCACGTGGACCCGTGCGTTCGGCGCTGGCTGTGGCGTCATCCTGCAGGCCATCGTGAATGGCCTTGCCCTTACCCGCATCTCGCCCAACGTTCTCACCTTCCTCGGGCTCGTCATCAATACCGGCGCTGCCGTGCTCTTCGGCTTCGGTAATCAGCAGAACTACGTCCGCATGTTCTTCTTCGCCGGCCTGGTCATCATCGGCGCGGGCATCTTTGATATGGTGGACGGACGCGTCGCCCGCCAGACACAGCAGGTCACCGTCTTCGGAGCATTCTTCGATTCCGTCATCGACCGCTACTCCGATGTCGTCCTCTTCTTCGGGCTCCTCGTCTTCTACGCGCGCGGCAACCGGCTCTTCTACGTCTTCCTCGCCGCCTTTGTCATGGTCACCTCGCTGATGGTCAGCTACACCCGCGCCCGCGCCGAGGCCCTCATCGGCAAGTGCAAAGTCGGTTTCATGGAGCGTCCCGAGCGCGTCGTCCTCATCATCCTCGGCGCCCTCTTCGAACGATGGGGAGTCATGGCCCCCGTCCTCTGGGTCCTCGCCGTCATCTCCACCATCACCGTCGTCCACCGCATCCTCTACACCTACCAGCAGACCCGGCATCTCGCGCCCGTCGTCGAAATCCAGCATATTATCCAGCCGGCGGCAGCCATCCAGCCCATCCCGCAACCGATAGCCATCCGCGAACAGGATCCCCGTCCCGAACTCCGCGCCTCCAACGCGCCAAGGGCCTAATCCCTTCTACGGCGCCTCATCAGGCTGATTCATCAATACAGCAACGTCGGAATCAATACCGGGAGCTTATACTCCACGATGTCCCAAACAAGCCGATCGTCGACCTCGCGTAGGCACGAATCAGAATGTTCCGAAAAGCAACGATGCTGCCATGATCTGTGATCGACGCTGCAAGCGCAGCATCGAGCCGCGCAAGCTGAACGAGAGCTTCGCCGATGATCGAAAACGCTCGTTCAATGGCAAGCCGCAGCATCGGGTCCGCCCGATAATCGGCGAAGCTCTTGCCAGCGGTAAATTGTGCTGCCAATCCCGCAGCGTCCAGAATGTCGAGAAGATACTTCCGAGCTTCAGGCCGCATACAGCAGCGCCTTGCTCTGCTCAATTCCTTTACGAAACCATGGATTTCTGACAGCTGAGAGAACTACGAGATCGACAGGGCGACCCAGCAGCAGTTCCAGAGCTTCTTTGAGATCGAAGAAATTCGTTGCGTACGAGCCGGGCGGCAACGTCTCAAACTCCACCAAGAAATCAAAGTCGCTGAGCCCCGAATCGAACTCCAACCCTGCCGCAGAACCAAATACCTCCAGCCGCCGAACGTGATGAATGCGACAAGAGCTCAACCAGTTCCGTCTTGTGAGTCGCAATTTCGGCAACCATCGATCAGCTCCTGTACAAACGCAATATATAGCATTTCTATGCTGATCGAACCCGAATGGGATGCGCAGCCTATTGCTTAAATATCCCTTTGGGGCAAATGGCATGCACGCCCA
>CAZSWI010000167.1:0-8526 GCA_964610635.1 uncultured Acidobacterium sp. | reverse complement strand
TTACGGACTGATGGGCGCGATCTGGTGCTGCATACGAATCTGACGGCGGGACATGGCGGGGCTTCGGGGCGGTACGACTATCTGAAGGAAATTGCGTTGGATTATGTGTTTTTACTGCGGGAGCTGGGAGTCGCTGGGTAAGAAGCGGGTGGGCGTTCGAGACTGAGGTCTTTCAAAATGGCGCGAGGCGGTACTTTCGGGTTGGACCGAGAGCAATTTGCTTTGATGTTCGGGGGGCAGAGGCGTTAGCTTCTTGCTGTGGGGTGAACCTGGCCTTCTCCGGGTTTTGGGGTGGTTTGGTTTTTCTTTTCCCGCTCCGTTTCGTTCCACTCGTTGCGCTATCAGCAGGCGCGTGAGGACTCGGGGCGGCGAGTCTCATCTATGGCGTCAGGGAGCTTGTTGGTTTAGGAGTTCCAACCTGCATTGTGCAAGGTTGGAGCTGGGGCCAGCGGTGAGTTCGACTCGCGGCGCATCAGGCGCGTCAGGACGACGAGGCTGGCGGCGGCCAGAGCGCCATCGGTGAGAACACTGGCGGCGGCGGCTCCCCGCCATGACCAGCGCGGGATTAGTAACAGATTCAGGCACAAATTGAGGGCGGCTGCGCCGAATTGGGTAGCGGTGCGGTTCCATTGCGAGGCGGAGGCGGTGATGGCCGATCCCCAGGCGTAATGGAGTGCGCGCAGGACGGGCAGCAGGCAGAGCCAGCGGAGCGCGGCGACCGATCCCCGAAAAGAAGCCCCGAAGACCAGAGGCAGGAGCGAGGCGCAGAGGGCGAGGAGCGCGGCGGCGGCGAGCGAGTATGGCAGGGTGCGAGCGAGGGTGGCGCGGGCGAACCGGTTGGCGGGGCGGACTCCGCGCGCTCCTTCGCGAAAGAAGCGGGGCGCTGCGGCGGCATAGACAGCGTAGATGGGCGCGCTGGCGGCGTCGACGACGCGGTAGGCCGCCGAGTAGATGCCGGCTGCGTAAGTCTGGCCGAGGGTGACGAGGAAGGTCTTGTCGATGTCGTTGTAGACGGAGATGGAGGAGCTGGAGAGTGAAAAGCCGAAGCCTTCACTGAGATCGGCGCGCCGGATGCGGGCGAAGCGCGGAAGGCCGAGGCGGATGGTTGCGAGGAGCAGCGCGAAGAGAGCTACGGCGAGAGTGGCGAGCCAATAAACCCTGGCCCAGAGGATCGCGGTGGCGTGGATGCCGTGTGCTCGGGTCCACCAAGCAACACGGGCGGCGGTGAGGGCGCGGGCGATGCAGGTGGCGGCGGTGAGGCGCGCGGTCCAGGCGAGGCGGCCGGATCCCTGGAAGGCGCGGGCGGCGAGCTGGATGAACTTGCCAAGGAGCCCGTCGGCGAGGGCGATCCAGGGGACTAAAGGACGGAGCTCGGGGCGCAGGGCGATCTGCGCATAGAGCATGGCGGCGGCGAGGAGCAGGAGAAATCCCGCGGAGGTGATGAGGAGCGCGTGGCCCCAGGTGCGGGCGAAGGAGGAGGGGTCGCGGCTGATGTTGCGGACGAGGAGCATTTCCATGCCGAGCGAGGAAAACTGGCTGAGGGTGGATATAAGGGCGCCAACGCCGACGAAAGCGCCATATTCGCGGCTGCCGAGGGCGCGGCCTATGAGGACGAAGTAGAGGAGCTGAGCGGCCATGGCGACCCCCTGGCCGGAGATCATCCAGAGAGAGCTTTGGCGGAGGGATTCTTCTGGCATTGGGATCAGGTGCCCAGAGCCTGGGCTGAGAGTAGTTCATGATCGGAGCGTTGAGCCGGCGAACTGTATCGCGAATCCGTCGCTTCGGCGTAGAGGTCTTCGAGGCGGGCGGTTTGCGTTTTCAGATTGAAGCGGGCCTCCGCGCGGGCGCGTCCGGCAGCGGCAAGACGTCGGGTGAGGCAGGAGTCGAGCAACAAATCGGAGATGGCTTCGGCGAGAGCGCGGTCGTCGCGTGACGGTACAAGCAGGCCGGTTTCGCCTTCTTCGACGGCTTCGGAGATGCCGGGACCGCGGAAGGCGGCTACCGGAAGGCCGATGGCCTGGGCTTCGCAGACGCTCATGCCGAAGCCTTCGCTGTCGCCGGAGGCGGCGACGATGCTGGGGGCGGCGAGGACACTGGCGCGGTGCATGAGGTCGCGGACGACGGAGGGAGGCTGGGATCCGAGGAACCTGCAGCGGTGGAGCGCTTCGCGAGCCTGGATGCGGAGGGGATCGAGCAGGGGGCCGTCGCCGACGATGAGGAGTTTCGCAGTGGGATGCCGGGCTTCGACCTGGGCCATGGCGTGGATGAGATGGGTGCAGCCCTTCTTTTCGACGAGGCGGCCGACGAAGAGGACGATGGGTTCGCGGTCGCGTATGCGCAGGGGGTCGGGCGTGAAGAAGCCGAGGTCGACGCCGATGGGGAGGGTGCGAAGCTTATGCTCCGGCACACCTCGCTCGAGGGCCTGACGGCGGATGTGATCGGAGACGCAGATGAAGAAGCGAGCGCGGGCGCGGAGTTCAGCCTTGCGGCGGAGGTAGACGCGGCCGGGTGCATCGGGGCGGAGGGCCTGGTCGGTCATTGTGGTGTCGTAGCCGTGGAGGGTGACGATGAGGGGCAGATTGAGTTGCTTCTGGAGAGGGAGGGCGGCAGCGGCGTCGATGGCGAAGTGCGCGTGCAGGAGAACGGGATGGCGGCGTGTGAGGGCGCGGACGAATTGTGGAGCGATGCCGGTGGTGAGGAAGAGACGGCGGTGGAGCTTATCGGAGAGGGTATTGTGGCGGGTGAGGATCACGGTGTCGCAGGGGTCGAGATGGAGGCCAGCGGGAACGAGGCGGAGTCCTGCGAAACAGGGAGAGAAGCGGCGCAAAGCGTGGGCCTGGGCGGCGACGAAGGTCTCCGATGGGGGGAGAAGATCGGAGCGGTAGATGAGGACGGTGGGGTTCATGTCGTTGGGCTCATGGAGCTGCCTGGGGGAAGTGCTGCTGGAAAGCGGCTTTCCGGGCTGCGAATGACGCCAAGAAGTGTGCACGGGAAGGACAGGGTGCCTTGGTTGGGACCTCGATCAGAGCAGGCCTTGCGGCCAGCTCGATGGTGGCGAGAGCGGAGACGTAGAGGATCCAGAAGAGGCCGTTGTAGATGAGGAGGGTGTTTTCGTCGAGGTCGTAGAGGGCGATGAGGACGATGATTGCGATGGGCCAGGCGATGCGGTCGATTTGACCCCGCTGCCAAAGCGGCCACAGTTTGCGCCAGGCGCGCAGCCAGCTGAAGAGGAAGAGGGTGAGCCCGACGATGCCGAGTTCGAGGGCTATTTCGAAAAGGCCGTTGTGGGCGTGGGCCACGATGAAGTGGACCGACGCGGCGACCTGAAGGGATGGCCCGCGCATGCCCTGCCAGAAGGCGTCGTATCCATAGCCAAGGAGAGGCCTATGCACGATGAACTGCGCGACCTGAGCCCAGATGGTGGTGCGTCCGGAGAGTGTGGGATCGCGGCCGAGAATGGTGGCCAGATACGGAAATGTCAAAAAGAGGGCGATTGCGAGTGCGAGGGTTGCAAAGGGGACGGCGATCGCAACGATGAAGCGAACGCGGGGACCTGTGCGGCAGGCGAGGGCAAGCATGAGCCACACGACCAGGAGGGCGGCTTCAATCAACCATGCGCCGCGGGAGCCGCTCATGACGAGGACGAAGAGGAAGAGTGCAAGGCTCAGGAGGCAAGTGGGCCGGGTTAGGTGGTGCGATTCACCGAAGAGAATGACGGTGGTAGCGAGGACCATGATGCGGCCGCAGGCGTTTTTCTGTGTGAAGACCCCCTGCCAGTCGGTCGCGTGGCCTGCGGAGTGGTCAAGACCAATGGAAGGGGCGAGAACGACAATGGCGATGGTAGCGAGCGCAAGGACGATCATGGCGAAGCGGAGAATGGCGAACTGGCGGGCGGGGGAATAGCGCGCGGCAAAGTGGAGGCCGAAGAGTCCGGCGAGGGCGAAAGGGAGGGCGCGGCGGAGGGTCAGCAGAGAGTCGAGCGACCAGGCGGCGGAGGCGATGGCGAGCAGCGCGAGGAGACTGGCCCATGGGAGCGCCAGGACGAGGCGAGACAAGAGGCGCGGGCGGCGGAGGACCAGCACGAGGATGAGCGTGTAAGTGATGGCCTGAGAGGCCATGCCGCCGATGGTGGTGAGGCCGGAAGGCGCGGAAGCGGTCATCTCCAGCGACTGAGCGGGGGCAATGCCGGGGATCGCGCCCTGGGTTGCGAAAAAGGCAAAGAGGGCGGCGCAGATCAGATCCTCAATGGGAAGGAGACAGATGGGGGGGAGCTTTGCGGGTTGGCGTTGTCGCGTCATTCAGTGGGCGTAGATGAGGGCGGAACTGGCGGAGGCGGTGATTTCGGCGATACCCAGGGAGATGTTCTTCACGAGGCTGAAGGGGACGTACAGAATGTCGTTGGCCTGGAGGGGGACGTCTGGATCGCGGCCACGTTCCATATCGCGGAGTGGCAGGTCGACGGATTGGGAGATGCCGTCGACGCTGCGGACAAGGCGGACCTTTTTCTCGCTGGCAGTTTTGGAGGCGCCTGCGGCGAGGGCGATGGCCTGCAGGACGGTCAGCTTCGAGTCGTTCTGCATGACGTAGCCCCCGGGACGGGCGACATCGCCGAGGACATAGACGATGCCGGCCTTGGGGACGATGACGGTATCGCCGGGGCGGACGAGGACGTCGGCATTGAGGGCATCTTCGGCGCGGTTGGGGAGGAAGGCGCGGATGCGTTCGCCCTCTTTGCCGCCGCGCTCGATGACGAGATGGCGGTCGGCGGAATCCGTGAGGCCACCGGCGAGGGAGAGGACGTCGATGAGGGTTCGTGGAGCAGCCAGGCGGAAGGTCCCGGGATGGGCGACCTGACCGAGAATTGTAACGGTCTGTGTTGCGTATTCTTCGACAAACACAGAGACCCTGGGGTGGAGGAGGAAACCGCCGTCGAGGTACTTTTGGGCGATGCTGTCGGCAGCCCTGGCGGGTGTGAGTCCCTGGACGGAGATGGCGCCGGCGAGGGTAAGCGCGATCTCGCCGGAGTCGAGGACGCGGGTCAACTGGTCGAGCTCGGGTTCGCGGAGGACGGTGACACGGAGGAGGTCGCCGGGTCCGATGAGGAGGCTTTCGGGGAACGCGATGGGGGCTCTGGGTGCGGCTGCGGTTGCGGATTCGGCAAGCGCGGAAGCCGCGCCCGGTGCGGTGGGAAGCTGCTCGGACGTTGTGATCTGGGTTGCAGGGGCGGAGGAACCTGGCTGTTGGGCAACTGCAGCGGAGGAGCAGCAGAGCAAGGCGGACGAGATGGCGAGAGATACGGGCAGGCGAACGGGCAGGTCGAGCCGGATATCAAGCATGCGCATACGGTAGTCCCTGAGAAACACCCTGGAGAACGAGGCCGAGGACGGTGTGATCGGGAACCTGGCGGCTGAGGTCGTGCCATACGGGAAGGATGTCGTCACGCTTCGACTCCCCGGCTTGGGCGGTGACGAGCACAGCGTCGGAGGACTGCGCGAGCACGAGAGCATCGGAGAATACGGCGGCCGGACTTTGAATGACGATGAAGTCGAACTCATCGCGCCATGCGACCAGGAGGCTGGCCATGCGCGAGGAGGCAATGAGCTCGGAGGGGCAAGGTGGACGAGCGCCGGCGTGGACGACGGACAGGAGCGGCAGTCCGGCAATGGATTGGGTGAAGGGAAGCAGAGTTTCGCCGGAGAGCATCTCACTGAGGCCGGGATCGGCGTTGGCGGGGGCCTGGGGTGCTGAACGGAGGTCGGCATCGACAAAGAGTACGGAGGAGCCGTGCTGGGCGAGCACAGCCGCCAGAGTGAGGGCGAGAGGTGGCGAGGGGTCTTCGGATTTACGCTTCTGGGCGGCGGAATTCCGAGCGGCGCAGCGTGTGAGGGTGATGACCTGGGGGGCGCGGGCGCTATGGGAAAGGAGAAGCGAGGCGCGCAGGCGGTGCAGCGCCTCCACGAAAGGCGTCTCCACCGGGGGGATCGGGAGATCGCCATCGGCGGCAGCCTGAAGAGTAAGCGCGGAACGCGACGGCGAAGGCAGGATGCGCCGGTACCAGGGCTGCTCCGAATAGTACGGCGGGAGGGCGGCGAAGATGGGAGCGTCGAGAAGAATCTCAAGGTCGGCCGATGTGCGGATGGAGGTGTCAGTGAGGTCACGCGTGACAGCGGAAGCGCAACCGAGGAAAGTGCCGGCGGCGAGGGATATGGATGCAAGAAGGGGAAGGCTGGGGCTGATGGGATGGTCGGGAGGAGGAACCAAAGCGGGGCTGACGATGGCGAAGTTACCGGAGTGGAGGCCTTCAAGAACGCCGGTTTGCTGGAGGCGGCCGAGGAGGGAGGTGTAGAGGACTCGGCTTTGGTCGGCCTGCTGGCGGGCGAGGCGCAGTGCGATGGTGCTTCCGGTGAGGCGCGAGGCAAGGTCTTTCTGCTGATTGAAAGCTTCCGTGGCGGAAGTTTCGGCCTGGAGGGCGACCTGGTAGTCGCTGTGGGCGCGTTCGGAAAGGCGGTGGACCTCCTGCTGGACAGATTCCTGGAGTACTTCGAGGCGGGAGCGCTGTTCGGCGACAGCAGGCCAGTTCTCGCCGTAGCGATTGTCCGATTCGGCGATCTGCACCTTGGCGGCGGCTTCCTGGGTGCGCAACGACTGGAGCAGGGAAAAGGAGTTCTGAGTATTGGGACCGGCTGCGGGATTACCTGCCAGGCTGGAGATGAGCTCGGGGTCTCCGCTCTGGACGGCGCGCCAGATGGCTTCGCGGACGATGCGATCGGACTGGGCGGCGGAGAGCGCGGCGTTGAGGGAGTCAAGACGCGCGAGGACAACGTTGTGCGCATCGTCGTCGCCGTAGGAGCCCGCGATCCGATCGAGATCGGCGGCGCGGGCGTCGAGAGCTTCGGTCTGCTGTTTGAGTCCCGCGAGCTGAGCGGAAAGCCAGTAGGCGGACTGTGCGGCGGCAGAGGATCGCGCCTGGAAACCGTAGTCGGAAAGCGACTGGACGAGGGAATTGACGACGGCAGCGGCGCGGACGGGATCAGTATCGGAATAGGCGATGGAAATGAGGCGAGTGCCGGCGGAGGGCGTGATTTTGCAATGGCGAGCGAAGCTTTTGAGGGCGGCGTAGCGGCGGTTGGGCGCTTTGGAGAGAGGAATGGAGAGCGGTTCGAGCGGCTTTCGCCAGAAGAAGAGGCGATGGGTCACCGCGAAAGGGCTGGGACGAGGCGTGAAATAGTCGGGAGTGTTTTCGAGGCTGGTGCTGCGGATGGTGTCGAGGGTGATCGCGTCGGACTGGAGGATGCCGATTTGGGTCTGCAGAGTGAGATTGTCGTCGAAGGAGTCGGTGATGGCGGTGGATTGTTTGTCGCTGACGGCGTTATCGAGGCCGAAAGCGCCATGGGAATCCTTTTGAATCTCAATGACGGCTGTGGCGCGGTAATGGGGGGTGGCGCAGGCCCAATAGAGAAGGGCGGCGGCGAAGCAGAGGACCAGGGGGGATAGAAACCAGGCGGGGCGGCGTGAGAAGACGGCAAATAGATCGAGAAGGGTCCACTCGACGGGCGGATCGCCGGGCATGGGATGCGCGGCGAGAGCGGCGCGCGAGCTCATGATTGGGCCTCCATGATTGGGGGGCGGTCAGGGATGGGGCGGAGGTCAGGCATTGCGGAGGAGCACCACCGATCCGTCGAAGTCAAAGCTGAAATCCATTTCGGAGAGGCCGGCGCGGAGCATGGTGTCGCGAAGGCGGCGGCGGTCCTGAGTGTGGAGCAGGAGAAACCCGCTTCCGCCCGCCCCGACGAGCTTGCCGCCGGTGGCGCCGCCTTCGGAACGGGCGAGATCGTAGAGGGAATCGACGCGGACGGTGGAGATGCGGCAGGAGCGGGCACGCTTGCGCATCCAGTGCTCGTGCATGAGGCGTCCGAATTCGGAGACGCGGCCCGATTCGAGAGCTTCACGGATGTCATGCCCGAGAGCGCGAACAAAATGAAGGCCGTCGATCATAGTGGGATCGTGAGCTTCGGAGAGGCGCTTCTGCTCGCCGAGAAGGGAGGACGCGCTGCGGGTGTCGCCGATGAAGAAAAGCATGAGCGAGTCGCGGAGCTCGCGGAGGGATTCCTCGGTCATGTGAAGGGGAGTGACGCGGACCTCACCGTCGGGGAGATATTCCTGGCAGAGCAGGCCTCCGTAAGCGGCGATGTACTGGTCCTGCTTGCCGACGGGTTCACCGAGGCGGTTCATTTCAATCTCGACGGCTTCGCGTGCAAGGGTTTCGGCGGTGACGGGTTCGCGCTGCCACGCATAGAGGGCGTGGAGCAGGCCGACGAGGAAGGTACCGGAGGAACCAAGGCCGGTGCCGGCGGGAACATCGGCGACGCTAACCACTTCGAGGGGCGAGGCGGCGCGGTGTATGCGGATGGCTTCACGAATGAGAGGATGGCGAATTTCGTCGCATGTGTCGGCGTGTTCGGTTTCGGAATATTTGAGGAAATAGCCTGGGAGAAAGCTGCGATTGACGGTGATGTAGACGTATTT
>CAZSWI010000166.1:0-8548 GCA_964610635.1 uncultured Acidobacterium sp. | reverse complement strand
CTTGCCACAGTCCAAAACTGCCCTCCCCGAACCTCTTCGGATCGAGCCACTTGCCACAGCCCCACCCCCCAGGGGTGGCACACCTTTAGCGCCCATCGGCGAACCCTCGTTCCTCAGCGCTAATCTAAAACACACGATTCGCGCCGCTGTCCTCCACCATCCCGCTCCCATCGCCTCGCACCCGCTGCGCATCGAAGACCTGCCCATCCCCGAGCCCGGCCCCGGCCAGGTCCTCCTCAAAGTCGAAGCCTGCGGCGTCTGCCGCACCGACCTCCACATCACCCTGGGAGAACTGCCTCCGCTGCGCGACTCCATCACACCTGGCCACCAAATCGTCGGGCGCGTCGAAAAACTCGGCGCCAACGTCAGTTCGATTCAGATCGGCCACCGCGCCGGCGTCTCGTGGCTCGGCGGAACCGACGGCACCTGCCCCCTCTGCCGCAAAAACCGCGAGAACCTCTGCGACCACCCCACCTACACCGGCTACTCCGTCAATGGCGGCTATGCCGAATACGCCGTCGCCCGCGCCGACTTCCTCATCGCGCTCCCCGAAGGACCCGATGCCCTTCACCTCGCCCCACTCCTCTGCGCGGGCATCATCGGTTTCCGCAGCCTGCGCGTCGCCGAAGCCGCGCCCGGAGATCGCGTCGGCCTCTTCGGCTTCGGAGCCTCGGCGCACCTCGCCATCGAAGTCCTCAAGTCCTGGAATTGCGAAGTCTACGTCTCGAGCCGTGGCGAATCCCATCGGCGACTCGCCCGCACTCTGGGCGCAACGTGGGTCGGCAACGAAACCGAACGCCCACCCGTCCCCCTCGACTGCGCCGTCACCTTTGCGCCCAGCGGCGACGTCGTCATCGCCGCGCTCGCCTCGCTCCGCAAAGGCGGCATCGTCGCCATCAATGCCATCCACCTCGACCGCATCCCGCAGTTCGACTACGACTCGCTGCTCTGGGGCGAGCGCCAGCTCCGCAGCGTCACCAATATGACCCGCCAGGACGGACGCGACTTCGTCGCCCTCGCTGCGAAAATCGGCATCCGCCCCCGCACGACTACGTTTCGCCTCGAAGAAGTCAACGACGCGCTGCAGGCCGTTGCCAACGACGCCATCGACGGCGCCGCGGTCATAATCCCCTAGCCACCGACTACTGCCAGCGTGAACCCGTCGTACCCTTTGCTGCGCACCGTCTGGATGGTCGTGGCGCTCACTCTCGTATCGGCCGCCAACACGTCATGAAACCGGCGCATCGCCAGCACCTGGGGATCTTTGGTTGCGGCATCGGACAATTCGCCTTCGCGAACCACGTTATCCACCACGATCGCCGTGCCCGGCCGAGACAAACGCATCGCCCACCCAAAATATTCGGCGGTATTCTCTTTATCCGCGTCGATGAAAACGAAATCGAATGGCCCGGCTCCTTCCTCCTCCAGATCCGGCAGCGTCTCCAGCGCCAGCCCCAGCCGCTGATCCACCACCTTCGCCAGACCTGCCCGGACAATATTCTTCCGCGCCACTTCAAAATGTTTTGGATCCGCATCGAGCGTCACTACCATGCCCTCGGCCGGCACCGCCCGCGCCAGCCAGATGGTGCTGTATCCGCCCAGCGTTCCAATCTCGAGAATTCTCCGAGCCCCCACCATCCTCGCCATCAGATAAAGCAGTTTTCCCTGGCTCGGCGTCACCGCGATCTCCGGCAACCCAGCCTCGGCGCTGGTTGCCAGCGCGGCATCGAGCGCCGCATCCGGACCAATCAGAAAACCCTCGACATAGGAATCGACCGCGGTCCACAACACCTGAGACACAGTTCTCCTCCCGCGGAATTACCAGGAATCATCGAAAGAAAGATTAGCTCGCAACCATTTCGGAAAAATCCGCAATCTTCGAGAACCCACGCAGAACCTCTGCGATCAACGCCAGCCGATTGCTCCGTACAGCGGGGTCCTCCGCCATCACCATGACCTTGTCGAAGAACAGATCGACATGCGGCCGCAGGGTCGCAATCTTCTCCAGTGCCTGACGGTATTCGCGCTGCGCCTGCAGCCTCCCGACGTCCGGAGCCAGCTTCATCGACTCTGCGTAAAGGGCCTTCTCCGCAGGATCCTGTAACAAATCCGGGCTGGCTGCAGCATCCTGTCCCGGATTCAGAATCCCCTTCTCCCTCGCCTGCCGCAGAATATTCTTGATCCGTTTGAACGCCGCCGCAATCGCCGCCAGATCCTCCGACCCGCGCACCGCCGCCAATGCCTCGGCCCTCGCAATCGCGTCGCGCATATTGTCTGAGGGAACGGCCACCACCGCATTCACAACGTCGTAAGCGAAGCCGCGAATATCGCGCAGCCAGAACTCCAGGCGCTCGTTAAAGAAATCCTCCAGCTTTTGCCGGATTCCGGCGTCGAGACCTTCCGGCACCGCCCTGAAAAGGTCTGATCGCACCAGCGGCAGTCCCGTCTCCGCCAGAATCTTCACGATCGCATTGGCCGCCCGCCGCAGCCCGAAGGGATCCTTCGATCCCGTCGGCTCCAGACCAATCCCGAACATCGCCACAATCGTCTGGATCCGATCCGCAATCCCCAGCACCTGCCCTTCCACCGTCGGCGGAATCGAATCCTCGACCCCCGCCGGAGAATACTGCCAGTAGATCGCCTGCGCCACTTTCTCGCCCAACCCCTGCGCGCGCGCGTACAGCCCGCCCACAATCCCCTGCAGTTCCGTAAACTCCTTCACCAACTCCGTCGTCAGGTCCGTCTTGGCCAGCTCAACGGCCTTCGCCAGCGCGATTCTGTCGATCTCCGTTCCCCGCTCCTCCAGCAGCCCCGCCAGCGTTTCCGCGATCCGCAGATTCGCTTCTGTCTTATCCCAATAACTCCCCAGCTCCTTGTGGAAGGTCACCGACTTCAGCATTTCCACCCGGTCTTCGAGCGAAATCTTCTGATCGACCCTCCAGAAAAATCGCGCGTCACTGAACCGCGCCCGCAGCACCCGTTCATGTCCGTGCCGGATCGTCTCAATCCCCGTCTCTTCCGGCCGCGTATTCAGCACCGCCAGAAAATACGGTTCCAGCTTGCCGGCGGAATTCTCCACGGCAAAGTATTTCTGGTGATCCCGCATCACCGTCACCAGCACTTCTTCGGGCAACTCCAGATATTCGGGATCGAAGTTCCCCAGCGCCACCGACGGCCACTCCGTCAGGTTCGTTACGGTCTCCACCAGGGCGGCGTCCTCACGCCAGCGCCCACCCGGCACGCTGCGCGTCTCCAGATCCAGCGCCTTGCGAATGCGGTGCCGGCGCAACGCCACATCCGCAGTCACCTGCGCCGCCTCCAGCAAACCCAGATAATCGTCAGGGTGATCGATCGTCACCGCGGCGTCGCCATGCAGAATGCGGTGCCCCCACGTCAGGTTCCCTGCGTGCAAACCCGCAAACTCCACCGGCAGGATGGCGTGATCCAGCAGCGCCAACAGCCATCGCACCGGCCGCACAAAGCGCTCCGGCTTCAGCGCTCTCCAGTACATGTTCTTTGGCCAGTAGAGCGCCGCCAGCTCAGCAGCCAGCAGATCGCTCAAGACCGCCGCAGCCTCGCGCCCGCGCTGCAGAACGTTGGCCGCGACATAATCGCCCCTGGGAGTACTCACCTTCTCGAGTGCCCCAACCTCAACGCCCGCCTTACGGGCAAACGCCTGCCCCGCAGCCGTCGCCTGGCCATCTTTGAACGCAACGCCCCACGCCGGGCCGGTCATCTCCCGCCTCGCATCCGGCTGCCGCTGCAGTACTCCGTTCACCTGCACAGCCAGTCGCCGCGGCGTTGAGTAGCTGTGAATCTCGTGCTCCTCGCCCAGCAGCCGCTCCCGGCGAAGCAACTCCACCACACGCTCGGTCAGCTCCGCTTCGGCGGCCGCAATCATCCGCGCCGGAATCTCTTCCAGTCCCGCTTCGAACAGCAGGTCCGCCATCTATCGCCCCCCCGATCTCTGCCGTTGCGCGGCGTATGCCTTCGCCACCCCCACCACCAGGTTGCGAATCCGTGCCATCACCGCCACCCGCTCCGTCACCGAGATCGCCCCGCGCGCATCCAGAAGGTTGAACAGGTGCGAGCACTTCAGGCACAGCTCATACGCGCCCAGCACGGGAAAACGCCGCAAGGCCACGCGCACATCCTCTTCGGCCGGCGTCGCCGCCCCGTCGTGAACCACCCGGTCGTGAATCTTCTCGCGCCGCTCTGCCGACTTCTCATCCTTAAAGTTGCGGTGGAATTCATCGAGCAGCGCCTGGCATTCGGCCTCATAGAGCCGCAGATGCTCCCACAGCATGCTCACATCCGCGGCCTCGAAGTTATAAACCGAAAGCTGCAGTTCCTCCTCCAGCCGAATCTCGCCATACGTCACGGCCCGTCCCGTCTTCGGATCGAGCGCCCACACGATGTCGTAGATCGAATTCACATCCTGCAGAAACGCCGCAATACGCTCGAGGCCATACGTGATCTCTCCCGAAATCGGGTCCAGATCCATCCCGCCGCATTGCTGGAAGTAAGTGAACTGCGTGATCTCGAGGCCGTCCAGCATCACCTGCCAGCCTACCCCCCACGCGCCGCCCACCGGCCACTCCCAGTTGTCTTCCTCAAACTTGATGTCATGCTCGCGCAGCCGGATCCCGATGGCCTCAAGCGAATCGAGATAGATCTGCTGAATGTCGGCCGGCGGCGGTTTCAGAATCACCTGCAGCTGCGTGTGTTTGTAGAGCCGGTTCGGATTCTCTCCGTAACGTCCATCCGCCGGCCGCCGCGAAGGCTGCGTGTAGGCGATCGCGATCGGGCCGGGCCCCAGCACCCGCAGAAACGTGTCTGGCGACATCGTACCCGCGCCTACCTCCACGTCATACGGTTGCGCCAGCACGCAGCCTCGCTCCGCCCAAAAGCTCTGCAGGCGCAGCAGCAGTTCCTGAAATGTCAGAGCCCTCACCCCAACAGACTTACTCGACGCAGTCAACGTGGACACCTGCATGTTTTTCGATCAGTGGCTTAAACGATTCTACCGACAGCCTGGCGTCGGCGCATATTCGCGACAATCGCTGCCGCGACTCAGTTACTGCGCCTTTCCCGATTCGAAACTCGACCAGAATTGGGACGACGTCATCACCGGGATCAACTCAAAATCCACCAGATCGCTCCAGTTCGCCATCCACTCCCGCAGCGGAGCCTCGCTGGGCACTTCCATAATCTGAAAGCACCGCTTTCCGTCCGCATCTACCCAGCTCGCATGGTATTTAACATCATCGGACATCATCCGGCCGGAGCGCCTGAACCGCTCCCCCACCGCTCCAGGCCCACTTCTGAAAGTCTCAATGACCATAAAAAGCATGTTTAGAGTTTAGCCGTCCTGATCCGGTTCCACAGCGCCCATCACCTGCGTCAACGGCACCGCGATCGTCGCCAGGAGCGCCTTCCCGCCCCTCCGATCCTCTTCTGTCTCCCGCCAGCGCACACCCCGCAGCCAGAAATACCATCGGGAACATCACCATCGTGTAGCGCTGCTCGGGATTCTCCATCGTCGTCAGCAAAATGCATCGCAGCACGATGTACAACAGCAGCGGCGCCTGAAAAGGTACCCTCCGCAGCGCAAACCCCGCCGCCGCAAACCCAACATAGGCCAGATTCACCAGCCCCGCCCCGATCGCGATCATGCTCTGCGCCGGATGATCGCCCACCACCCACCACCAGATATTCACCGGAAAGCGCTCCGTGCGCGGCCACAGCCACATATCCGCAACCCGCCACACCGGCAGCACGATGTAGTAATCGAGCGGCCGCGCCCGGATGCGCTCCGCCGCCAACGCCGCGAACTTCGCATCCAGTTCCGGCGGCACACCCTGGTTTAAATTATGTTCCGCAATCAGCTCATGCGTCAGCCGGCACTCCGCCGTCGTTGAACACGCCCGAGCCGGCACATCTTCGGGATCGATCTGGTCGTTGAGATTCCAGAAAACCGTCCCCGCATCCACGAAGTTCACCGACCACGTCCGCATCCAGCGAAAAAATCCCGCCGGAACAAACTCGCCAGGATTGTTGACATACCTCGGTGCCAGTGGCTGGAACACATGAAAGGTCCGGTAATTCCGAATCGTCCAGGGAATCAGCGGCACCCCCGCCACTGTTCCGGCCAGCACAGCCAGCCGTAGTGCCCTCGCGACTCCTAACGGCCCTCTCGCGTACCAGAGCAGTCCCGCGCAAAACGCCACCGTCAGCAGGACGCCATCCGGCCGCAGCAGCATCGCGCAGCCCATCGCCGCAGCCAGCGCGATCATCGAACCCGCCACGCTGCGCCCCGAACGCACTGCCCGAATCACTCGCACCAGAGCCCACATCGCCAGCGCCACGCAGAAAATCGACAGGCTCTCCGTCAAACCCGTCACCGCGTACACGGCTGTAAATGGACAGAAGACAGCCAGCAGCAGCACCGCCCAGCCAGCCCTCCGCGAGACTTCTCTCCGGGCGATGTCCCATAGCAGCCAGCACCCGGCCACATCGGCCAGGGCTTGCATCACCAGTGCAGCGCCCAGACGCTCCGATCCGAAGATGGAGAAAATCAATCCCAGAAAGAGCGGATAACCGGGCAGCCGCACCAGAGTGGGATCGATCGCTCCGCCGCGCGAAAATCCGTATGCGCCATGCTGAAACCAGTTACGCGCGAGCTCCGCATACACGACCGTGTCATCGTCGCGCGAAAGCGGCAGCAGCAGGAAAGACATCCGATAGGCGAATCCGGCAACAATAACGGCCAAAACAGTCCACCGCTCTCGACCGCGCAGACCCTCATTCGCCATCAACCGTCGCCTTTCACCTCATTGCAGGACCCCAGGCGCGGCCCACCCGCCTCGAGGTCTTCCTCTCTACCCTGAACCCTGTTGCCTGTTGCCTGCTTTTCAGTCTCCCGCCGCAATCTTCTCCGTAGCCCGCGACAAGCGCGCCGTTCGCTCCACCTTCTCCCAGTTGAACGGCCGCCCCTCCACCGCCCTCTTCAGCGTCCTGAACAGCACAATCGAGAACAGCTGGCGGTAGCTGAAGCGTTGCAGCCAGATGTGAAACAGCAGCCAACCGTCGCCCTTGTTGGCCGGATGCCGGGGCTCCAGGCTGAAAGCAAGCACCGACGTCACAAAGTCGATGATCATAAAAATCAGAAAATACGCCACCAGTTTTTCGAAACTCGCCGCGCTCGCCGTCTCCGGGTGATAGTGCAGATCGATCAGATAATGGATCACGCCCGCCGCGAACATAATGTCGATGATGGGCGACACCAGCGGCAGCAAAATCTGAAACACGAGGATGTTGGGCAGCGCAAAAAATCCCATCGCCGGATTGGTCCTCGCTCCCGCGCGATGCTTGAACACCGCCTGCAGAATCCCAAACGACCACCGGAACCGTTGCCGCATCAGGCTGCGCGCCGTCGCCGGCGCCTCCGTGAAGGCCAGCGCATGGTCGTCGTAAATCACCTTGAACCGGTGCTCCAGCAGATTCATCGTCAGATCGGCATCCTCGGCCACCGTGTTCAGCGGATAGCCGTCCGCATCTTTCACCGCGCTCGTCCGCCACGCGCCTATCGCGCCAGGCACCACCGTGACTACGTTGAACAAATCCATCGCCCGCCGCTCGAAATTCTGGCTCGTGATGTATTCCAGCGCCTGCCAGCGTGTCCACAAATTGATGCGGTTCCCCACCTTCGCATTCCCCGCCACCGCGCCCACACGCTCATCGGCAAAGTGCCGCACCAGTTTCGAAACCGCATCCCGCGCGATCACCGTGTCCGCGTCAATCCCGACGTAGACCTCCTCCTCCACATGCTCCAGCCCGAAGTTCAGCGCCTCCGCCTTGCCGCCGTTGGCTTTTGTCAGCACCAGCAGCCGGCCTTCCTCAATCTCCCTCGGATAGGCCTCCCGCGCCACATCGAACGTCCGATCCAGCGATCCGTCGTCAATGACGATCACCCGCAGGTTCGCATAATCCGATCGCAACGCCGAGCGAATCGTCCGCACGATCACCTTCTCCTCGTTATAAGCCGGAATCAGCACCGCAACCCGCGGCTCATAAACCCCGGCCGGAACAGACCGCCTGCGAAACCGCTCGATCGACGCGAACACCCCGATCACGACGAGCCGCGCGCTCATCAGCACGTCGCCGATGAAGAAAATGTCCACAACAAAGTGCGCGAAAAACGCAAAGAAGAAAAAGGCCACCCAGTCGATGCGCGCCTGCCAGCGCATCTTCGGCGAAATCGGCGGCATCACTTCCGCCGTCGTTTTCCCCATCAGTTCCGACACAGGCACAAATTCGTAGCCCTTCGCCCGGAGCGTCGTGATCAGCACCGGCAGCGCATCCACCGTCGCCTGGCGGTTCCCGCCCCCGTCGTGGAGCAGGATGATGCTGCCCCGCATCCACGTGCGCGTCTTCATCTCCTCCAGCTGCTGCAGAACGCTGGCCGTAATCTCCTGCGGCGACTTGCGCGGATGCTCGTTCCAGTCGTCGGTATCGATCTTGTCGCCGATGATCGTGTAGCCCATCT
>CAZSWI010000165.1:0-8608 GCA_964610635.1 uncultured Acidobacterium sp. | reverse complement strand
CTGGACACACGATACGCTGGCTTCGGCACCGCGGTTCCTCAGGACCGGTCAGAGCCGCCGGAAGGGTGCCCGGGTGCGCGGCATTGGGCCCCCTCAGGAGTGGTAAGAGGCCCGGAATGAGCCCTGTATCCACTTCAGCTCAAATTCCGAAAATATTCACTATTTAGGCATTGACTGCGGAATTCTCCCGGGCTACTCTGACCGCAACTTCGACTCTTTTGCTGCCGACTGCCAACCCGGTTCCTTCGCCCCGCCTGAGGCATCCTATCAGCGTGGACAAGATTCGGTCGCGGACGGCAACAGTCCATCCAACAATCCAATATCAGCTTCGTGGCCCGCACTCAGCCACGCCTGGAGGCTTTTTCCTCGCCTGATGAGAAAACATCTCGAGATCACGCCCAATCTTGAGCCCCTGTTCGGGACCCGCGACGAAAATCTGAGACTGATGGAGGACGCTCTCCGTGTGCGCATCGACTTGGTATCCGATGCGGTCACGGTTGAGGGTCCTGAGGACGCCCTTGGCCGCGTCGAGCGAATCTTTCAGGATTACGAGGCGCTGCGGCGTCAGGGCATTCTCCTCCAGAACGGCGAACTCAACGGCATGCTGCGCCTGGTCACGGCGGATTCCTCCGTCTCCCTGCGCAGTCTGGCAGAGAGCGGCAAGCAGCGCTCGGCCGGCATCAAGCGGATGGTGCAGCCTCGTTCACTCAACCAGCGACTGTACGTTGAAGCCATCGAACAGGCGGATATGGTCTTCGGCATCGGACCGGCGGGCACAGGCAAGACCTACCTTGCCGTCGCGATGGCCGCCGCGGCCCTGCTTGCCAAGAAGATAAGCCGCATCGTCCTGGTGCGCCCCGCTGTTGAAGCCGGCGAACGGCTCGGCTTTCTCCCCGGCACGCTGCAGGAAAAGGTCGATCCTTATCTTCGGCCGCTCTACGATGCCCTTTACGATCTGCTCGAACCCGAGCGCGTGGATAAGATGCTGGAGCGCAACGTGATCGAAGTGGCTCCGCTGGCGTTTATGCGCGGCCGCACTCTCAACGATGCCTTCATCATCATGGACGAGGCGCAGAACACCACCAGCGAGCAGATGAAGATGTTCCTGACCCGCATGGGTAACAACGCCAAAGCGGTCATCACCGGCGACATTACGCAGATCGACCTGCCCAACCCGCGCAAATCGGGCCTGGTCGAGGCGATGAATATTCTTGAGGGCGTCGACGGTATCCGCTTCGTGCGCTTTGAGGATGGCGATGTGGTTCGTCACCAGCTCGTACAGCGCATCATTCGCGCCTACGAGGGGTTCGGCCGCTCCCAGCCGGAACTTCCACTGGCGATCGGCGACGACGGCGAAGTCCGCCGCCCCCAGACCCAATAGCCGTCGCGGGCGGCCCCCCCGCCCAGCATCGGCCAACCAGTCCCCGGCGGAAATCGGCGTACCATGGAGTGAGGAGGGTGCAGATGCCCTCCGCTAGTTGTTTGTGCGGCGGCCGCCCCAGGGTCGATCGCACTGGACCATGATTCTGATCGAACCCACGATACAAGCCAGATTTGGCCGGGCTCTGCGGCGCAGGACGCTCGCCGTCATTCTGAGGCAGGCGTGTGAGGCTGTGCGGCTCCACGGGGACGTCTCCGTGCTGTTGACCAGCGACGCTCACCTCCGCCGGCTCAACCTCGAATTTCGCCATAAGGACTGCTCGACGGACGTCTTATCCTTTCCGGCTCCCGAATCGCTGAACGGCCATCGAGGCATGGCGGGGGATCTTGCCATTTCCGTCGAGACGGCCGCTCGCCAGGCGGAGGAGCGCGCGCACCCGCTGGCGACAGAGCTGCAAATTCTCATCCTGCACGGACTGCTGCATCTGGCTGGCTACGATCACGAAGCCGATCACGGAAAGATGGCCCGCAAAGAGGCCACTCTGCGGCGCCGTTTCGGCCTGAGCGAGGGCCTGATCGAGCGCAGTGCGAACCCGGCGCCGAAGAACAAGTCCACCCTGCGCAGGAGCGGCAAGCCATGAGCCTCACCGCCGCGTCGCTGATCGCGTTCCTGCTGGTAGTTTTCACTCTGGCTTCGTACATCGACCGGCTTTACTCCGAGATGGGCAAATTCCTGGCGCGTGAGTTCCAGGAGAATATCGACCTGTGGGAACAACGCGTCGAGCCGCGTCTGGGGATGAACCGTGAACGCATCACGCTATCGGCCGCGATCCTCATGCATCTCTCGCTTGCTTTCCTCACCCTGATCTTTGGAATGCTGCTCTTCGATCGCGCCCGGGCCGGCGATCGCCCTACCTTCCCGGAGATCGCCCAGGTCGTGCTGGGCATTGTTCTGGTGATTGTCCTCTTTAACCGGCTGCTGCCCTTTGCGTTCTTCTCGCGCACCCGCGGCGCGTGGATCGTGCGCTGGCGCTGGATGCTGCTGGTGCTGATGTGGCTGGTTTTGCCGATCACGCTGTTCGTGCAGTTCCTGCTCTCGATCGCGGCTCTGGCCGAGGCACAGCCCGGAGCCAACGGCGAAACCGCTGCTTCCGAGGCCGTCGAGGCTCTGATCGAGGCCGGCGAAGAGGAAGGCATTCTCGAGGAAAGCGACCGCGATTTGGTGCGTTCGGCGGTCGAGTTCGGCGACAAAGTCGTGCGCGAAGTGATGACCCCGCGCCCCGCCATCTTCGCTGTGCCCGGCACCATCACTTTGGAGCAGTTTCTCGATCTGCTCCGCGCGCAGCCGTTTTCTCGCGTCCCTGTCTATAGCGAAACGCTCGACAATGTGACCGGCATCGCCTTCGCCCATGACCTGCTGCAGATTTCCGACACCGATGCACGTTCCCAAACCGTGGCTGGCATCCAGCGTCCCGTGGCGTTCGTACCGGAAACCAAGCGAGCCAACGAGCTATTGCGCGAGATGCAGCGCGAAAAGCAGCACATGCGCATCGTCATCGACGAATACGGCGGCGTGGCCGGGCTGGTGACCATCGAGGATCTGCTCGAAGAGCTGGTCGGCGCCATCCGCGACGAGCATGAAGACGAGGACAACACTGCCGTCGTGAGGGAACCCGGCGGCACATGGGTGGTTCCCGGCAATCTTGAGATCGACCGCGTCGACGAGATTCTGGGCGGCGTTGAATTGCCGGAGAACGTGGAAGCCACCAGCGTAGGCGGGCTGGTCAGCGAAACGGCCGGCCGCATTCCGCAGGCCGGCGAGGTGGTCGAAGGCTACGGCATTCGCTTTGAAATCCTGGCGTCCACCGACCGCCGCGTCAACCGGCTTCGGGTCTCGCGCCTGGCAGAGGCCGACACCGCATGAAGATGCGCTCCGGCTTCGTCTCGATCATCGGCCGCCCCAATGCGGGCAAGTCCACGCTGCTGAATGCGCTCATTGGGGAGAAGGTTGCCATCGTCACGCCCAAACCGCAGACTACGCGCACGCGCATCCATGGCATGGTCGAAGTCCCCGAGCGCAAGGGCAAACATCCGTCAACCCAGATCGTCTTTGTCGATACTCCCGGCATTCACAAGCCCGGGTCGCAGCTCGACCGCAGCATGATGCACGAAATCCACGAAGCGCTGATGGCGCGCGACGTGGTGCTGCTGGTGGTGGACGCGGTGCGCAGGCAAACCTTTGCCGCCGAGGCTCCGCTCAAGCTCGACCGGGCCAGCGAGGAAGCCCTCGCCTTCGAAATGATCCGCAAACTCGACTGCCCGGTGTTTCTGGTGGTTACCAAAATCGACCTGGTTCCGAAGGACGCGCTTCTGCCGCTCATCGCCGGCCTCAGCTCGCTGCACCCCTTCGTCGAGGTGGTTCCGGTATCGGCCAAAACTGGCGACGGGTTGAGAGTGCTCTTGCACAAAATTGCCGAGTACCTCCCCGAAGGCCGGCGGTGGTTTCCGAAAGACCAGTTCACCGACCAGCCGGAGCGCTTCCTGGTCGCGGAGCTCATCCGCGAACGGATATTGACCGAAACGGGCGAAGAAGTTCCCTATGCCTCCGCCGTCGTGGTCGAGCGCTTCGAAGAGCCCGAGCCGGCAACTCAGGGGAGAAAACAAAAGACCGGCCCCGGGCGCCCGCTCACCCGCATCTCCGCCGCGATCTACTGCGAGCGCGCCGGCCAGAAAGCGATCCTGATCGGCAGGGGCGGCAGTAAGCTGAAGGAAATCGGCACCAGTGCCCGGCGCGAGATTGAGATTTTGCTGGGCACCCGTGTTTATCTTGAACTGCGCGTTCTGGTCCGCGAACACTGGCGCGATTCGCGTGTCTTCATCGAATCGCTCGATTGGCGGAAGCAATTGACAGAGCTGGCTACACGGGAAGAGGAAAAAGCGGACGATTAGCCGTCCCACGATCCGATTCAGCTGCGTTACTCGTCCCCAGGCCCGGCCATCCGCTTTCGCATCGCCTCAACCTTGTCATGGAGCTCCAGTGCCGCGGATTTCCTGTCCGGGTACGCCCTCCGTTCAGGATAAAACTCCACTTCCGCTGCCACGCCAGCCTTTCCCAGGACCCGAAGCAAATGGCGCAGGAAAGGGGCGTCCCCGTACCAGCATATTGCCCGCTCTTCTTCGCCCTGCACCCGATAGCCGATGGCCGCGGGAGCCATTTCGGCCTGCAGTTGCACAGCCGCCTGCAGCAACGAAGGGTGAAAGCGCAGCACTGCGCTGCCGTCGGTGCTGGTCCCCTCCGGAAACAACAGAACCGCAACGCCGGCTTCGAGGGCTGTACCGATCTGCCGCGAGACATTTTCGCTGCTCGTGCGGCTCTGCCGGTCTACAAAGATCGTGCCCCCGCAGCGCGCGAGCACCCCGAACGCCGGCCAGTTCCTGACCTCGCGCTTGGAGACAAAGACACACGGCATAGCCGCGGCGTATACCAGAATGTCCAGATAGCTGAGGTGGTTGGAGCAGACAAGGCCCTGCGCGGGCCGCATTCCCCCGCACTCCAGCCGCATGCCGAGGCGCCGCAGAATCGTCCGGCAGGACGTGTGCAGCCATTGGGCTCGTCTCCAGTGTTCCGGCGAAGAGCCGAGCCGCAGTTGAAGAAAGTAAAAGCGAGTCCCAACTTCTGCAAGGCTGAAGAGAAGAATCAGCAGCCGCAGCCAGGCGCGACCGATACCGGCGATACTCGCGAAGATTCCGTGCCCGGTTCCGACTCCGGCATGAAGCGGTTCCTCGCCGGGGCGGAGAGCTGCTCCAGATCGAGCAGCGTCAGAAAGTCGATCGTTCCGAATTCGCGATCCCATGCTGGTGCGCCGCAAATTCTGGCTCCAACTGCAATATACGTCTTCAGTAGTTTAGGAACCTTGACCTCTTCCTGCGCGTCCGCAATCTCACCGGGCAGTTCATAAGCGGGCGTCGGCCGCGTGCGCAGCGGCTCTGACGCCAGAAACGCCGCCAGGTGCCGGTACATCGACCACCCCTCGCGCGGATCCCGCGAGTTCAGCGAGGAGCAGCCGATCAGGTACCTCAGCCGGTAGAACCGCGCATACTGAACGATACCTCGCCACAGAAGCGTGAGTACTTCGCTGGTCCGGTGCTCGCGATCGATTGACGCCCGCCCCAGCTCCAGAACCTCGCTGCGAATCCCCTTGTAGGGTAAAAAATCGAATTCCTGTTCGCTGTAGTAACCGAGTTTCTGCGCCGCGGTATTCCCTGTCTGCATGCGGTAAGTGCCTACCACTTCCCGCTTAGAGCGATCTTCGACGATCAGGTGGTCGCAGAATAGATCGAACTGGTCGCGATCGAGGCCGGTTTGGTAGGACGATTCCAGTCCCTCACCCAGCTCAATGTTGAATACCTTGAAACGCAGCCGGCAAGCAGCTTCTCGCTCGGCGAGCGTCTCCGCCAGCCGGATCTTGTACCGGCCCAGTTCCAGCGAAATATGCGGGGTTCGCTGGACAAATCCGCCCGTAACAGGGGCCTTGCCGCCCACCTGTACATCAAGGGATTCCGACACACCGGGGAGCAACCGGCGCGGTATTTCCACACGTCTGAAGCTATCCACGCCCTGATCATGCTTCACAGCCGGCCTGCGGAATTTTACAGGCCAGAGAAAAACGTGCGAATTCTAAATTAATGTAGCATTTCGGTACAACCAGTCATCGGCCCGCAGGTTCGACGATCCGCCGATGGGCAAAAATCTTTGTAACAGCTCCTTGAATTTGTTATGGTAAGCGGTGTTGCATCCGTTCCCCGCAATAACTGTCCCAAAACATACGAGAGAAAAAATGACACGTGAAGAACTAGTCGCTGCTGTTGATGAAGAAATCAGTCGCCTCGAAAAGGTGCGCGCCCTCCTGGAAACCACGGGTAGTTCCCGCATCTCTGCCTCTACCTTTGGTAACCGTCCACGCAAGAAGCGCGTTCTCAGCGCCGATGCTCGGGCCCGCATTGCCGCCGCCCAGAGGCGGCGCTGGGCTAAGCAAAAGGCGGCTCAGGCCGCCGCGAAGAAGTAGCCAGCGACATTCCGGCGTTTCCTGGATCGCCTTTGCGTTTTTTCGCGATTACCGGATATTTCACGCTATTTCGGACGACTCACCGCGCTCTTTCGCTCCGCCTTCTCCGCTCGCGAGATTACTCCTCTTGCTGCGGCGTCCGGCGGGCCCCTGGAGCCGCCGGGAGTTCTAATGTTTGGGAACTGGCAGCCAATCCATGATTGGCTGCCGACGACCTGAGCATGTCTGGAAGTGCGCCGAAACGCACGGTTGCGCTGGACGGACGAACGCATCGCACCCATGCGTGCGCTTACGCGGCGCGAGGGGGAGTTTGTGCGTTTGCCACGTGGGGCAATGCCTCCGTCTTCCCTGATACCTGGAATTGCGGGATCTACGCTCGTTTAATTGTGGCTTACTCAGCCGGAGCGCGGCTACTTCCTCAAATAGGCATCGGTCCCGGCGATCCAGTCGGCTCGCGGCGGAGTAAAGACATCGATATCGAGTGTGTCGTCCAGCGCCTCCGCCTTATGCGGCATGTTGGACGGGATCACCAGCAACTCGCCAGCGCTCACTGTTAGCACGCGTCCGTCTCCCATCGTGAATCGCAGCGCGCCTTCGAGCACATAGGTAATCTGCTCGTTCTCGTGACTGTGCTCCGGCACGATAGCGCCCTTGCGCAGCACGAGGCGCGCCAGCATGGCTCGCTCCCCATAAACAAACTGGCGATCGATGAGAGGGTTGAGGTGATCGACTGGAATGCTGTCGAAACTCGTGTATTGGAGCTCTTTTTCGTTTGCCAACTTGTCTCTCCAGTGGGTTAGATTGCGCCGGGTGACTCGACTATCATAGGGCGCATGGACACAGGACTGAAAGGCAGAGTCGCCATTGTGGCCGGGTCGAGCAGCGGAATCGGCAAGGCCACCGCGCTGGCCTTCGCTGCCGAAGGAGCACATCTGGCTCTGTGCGCGCGTCGTCAGACGGAGCTGGACCAAGTCGCGGCCGAGGCCCGCGACCGCTTCGGCGTCGAGACCCACACCCTGGCGTTTGACGTAAGCGACAGCGTTGCCGTCCGGAACTCCGTCGAATCCACGCAGGGGCGTTTTGGAAGAATCGATATCTGCATTCCCAACGCCGGAGGCCCTCCCGCCAAGCCCTTCCTCGATACCACCCTCGATGACTGGGAGCGCGCCTGGCAGCTCAATCTCCGCAGCGCCATCGTCTTCTCCCAGGCCGTAATTCCTCACATGCAGCGACGCCACTGGGGTCGCATCGTCACGCTTACCTCGTACACCGTCAAGCAGCCGGTTCCGGAACTGATCCTCTCGAACACCATCCGCGCCGGCATGATGGGCTTCGTCCGCTCGCTCGCCGGGCAGTTTGGACGGGACGGCATCACCATCAACAACGTCGGCCCTGGTTTTACGTCGACCGACCGCTCCCGGAGCTTGCTCGAAACGCGCGCGAAGAACCGCAATGTTCCCTTAGAGCAGGTTCAGACCGAACTGGAGCGAGAAATTCCGATTGGCCGCATGGCCACGCCGGAGGAAGTCGCCGCGACCATTGTGTGGCTGGCTTCAGAACCCGCTGCCAGTATCACTGGCCAGACCATTTTGGTGGATGGCGGGAGTTACAAGGGGTTGTAGGTCGAAAGCTGGCAATTCTGAACACCGCGCTGGAACCGGGCAATCTGCTCGCCCCCCCGGCAACCGGTTGGAGAAGTTGACCGGCGATCGCTCAGGCCAGTTTTCGTTCCGCGCAAACGATCAGTTCCGATGGCTCGACGGAAACGCTTATGACGCAGAGGGTTGTTGACTAACACTGAGGTGTATATGCCCAGGGTATTTGCAATACATCCAGAAGAAATCCTCCGCGAGGAATTCATGAAGCCCACCGGACTTACCGCCTATCGTCTGGCGAAGGATCTCTGTGTCCCCTTGCCGCGCCTCCACGACGTGGTCCGAGGCAACCGGGGCATTACCGTTGACACCGCGATTCGGCTCAGGATTTATTTTGGCCTGCCCGCCCAGTTCTGGCTCAATTTGCAGAACGAATACGATTTGCGGCTTGCAGGACGGAAGAGCATCCACAGCAAAGTCAAGCCGCGCCAGGTCGCCGCGTAACTCAAGGGCTACTGCTCCGCATCCGGCCGCTTATACGGCGCCTGAATCCAGTGCCGGGCCTCG
>CAZSWI010000164.1:0-8628 GCA_964610635.1 uncultured Acidobacterium sp. | reverse complement strand
AGCGCTCCTGCCAGCGCGCCTCAATCTCGGCTGGATTGTAGCGGACCTCGAAAGGTGCGGAATCCCCGGCCGCGCCCATTTCGGCAGCCTCTGTGTGCTCTTTTGTCGCCATAATCTGCTCAGTACTGATTGTAGCGGGAAGAAGATGGATGCAGACGGCTGGCTGCTGCATGATTGACGATGGGTCGAGCAGTTGGAAAAAAAGAGCTATTTCGGGGACGCGGCGGCCGCAGGACGATCCCCAGGCCGTATATCGCAGTAATACTCCATCCCGCTTTTTCTTGTGATTTCGCGCCCCGTGGGCATCACGAAAAGTTCGGGATCGGGTTCGGATTGCTTGAATTTGGTTAGTTCATGGGTGAATGTCTGAGTTTCATCTGTTTTGGAGATCGTGAGCACGGCCAGGCCCTCCAGCGCCGGATCGGTTGCCGTCCAAAGCTCGTTCGTCCGCTGGACAGGTCCCTGCATGAAAACGACGCGCCCTCCTCGAGCGGGAATTCCAAGGACGGTTTTCGTTCCCAGGTCTTCGATGGGCAGGTTCGGAAGGCCCGCTGGATGAAGCGGATTGATTGCCTTCATCTTCCTCGAACAATCGGTGTCCACTCCAACATCGGGTGCGTCCATAATTTGTGCCTTCGCGCCCGGCACGGTCCAGTAGCTCAGCGTGTGGGTCACCGGGTCGGCGACGTACACCTCTGTGGTAGATTGCTGACCCTTTGTCGTCGAGGAATGCATCCGGCGGCCCTTCGAGTCGACCGCTGCGATCTCAGTGGATTCGGTGGTGACCGAACCCCCGTCTGGAAGTTTTCGCACAATCGTCGATTTGAACTCCGCGGTATACGGCAACAGAGCACCTTGCGCGGAATCACCGGACGCCGTCGGCGCTGTCGCCTGCCCGCGAACGTGCGGCGCGAGAAGGAAAAGAACCACAGCCGCCAGGCTTGCGGGAAGGGCGTTTCTCATGGCCTGTCCTGGGCAAAAGGATCGTGGACCATTTTTGCGCCTTGTTCCGACGGGCGCAATGAGTTTTATTTCACCAGGTCCCGCATCGCTTCCACATTGCGCCGCTCATCCCCCTCCTCATCCACCGGCGTCTCCGCAATGAACGCGCAATGCGCAAACCGCCCATCGTTCAGCAGCCGCCGAAACGGCTCCAGCCCCATCGTCCCCATTCCTATATGTTGATGCCGGTCGAGGCGCGACCCGCGCGCAGCTTTCGCGTCATTCATGTGCCAGACATGCACGTTTTCAAGCCCAATGCTGTCGCGGATGCGCTCGATCGTCTCCTCGTAGCCGGCGTCGCTTACCAGGTCATACCCCGCCACGTGACAATGGCAGGTGTCAAGACAAGCCCCGATTGCCGCCACTCGCTTAAGCTTCTCAATGAGCTCCGCGACCTGCTCGAAGCTGCCTCCGAGGGAGAATTCCGCACCGGCTGTGTTCTCGATGAGGACACGGAAATCGCAGCCATCCAGCTTTACTCCGTCCAGCGACCGCGCGATCGATTCCGCCGCCCGCCGCAGGCCCTCGTCCCGTGTCAGCCCCTTCCACGACCCGGGATGCAGGACGAGATACTCCGCGCCCAGAGCGAGCGCGCGCTCTACTTCGCCGCGAAACGCGACAATGGATTTTTCGCGAAAAAGATCCGTTTGGCTGCATAGATTCACCAGATAACTGGTGTGAATGACCAGCGGGAAGCAGTCGTATTCCTGCCGCAGGCGTTGCATCTGATCGCAATGGCTCGCATCCAGCCGCTGCGGCCGCCACATACGCGGACTCGACGAGAATATCTGGAAAGTGTTCACGCCAATCGCGTGCGCCCGCTCCGCCGCGCGGAAAACGCCGCCTGCCGTAGACAGGTGAATGCCGATGCGCCGCTTTTCGCCGTGATTCGTCACTGCCAAAGATTCAGCAGGGAAACGTGCACTGTTTGAAAATCGCTGATATTTCTTGTGACGAGAGTCAGGCCGAAATGCAAAGCGGTTGCCGCCAGCAACGCATCAATGCTTGCCACTGTTTTGCCCTTTCGTTTCCCATCTGCGACGACCAGCCCCCATCGATCGGCCACTAAGCGGTCAATCGTCAGAATCCTGCCGGAGAAGCGAGCGGGAAGATCGGAGTGAAGCCAGGTTTCCAGCTGGGACCGCCTCTTTCCCTGGGCCAGGCCCGCAATACCTTTGCGAATCTCTCCCAGCGTCAACACACTCAGATGCAGCAGTGCCTCGTCGGTACGGTCCAGCCAATCCAGCACACGCTGCTCGGGCCTGGGGCTCACCACTTCGGAAATGCAGTTTGTGTCGAGAAGGAAACCGTTCACAACTCGATCTCCCGTCCTATATCGCGCGACCGCTCAAGATCAAGGTCGATCCCCATCAGCGGAGACTCGCGGAAGAACTGGACCAGACTTTTGGGCTGGCGAGACTTCGCGGTAAGCTCCTCGTAAACCTCCTCGGCAATCATCACAACGCTCTCGCGACCCTGCCGGGTAATACGTTGGGGACCCCTGGTACGGGCCAGCCGAAATACTTCGCTGAAACGCGCCTTGGCCGTTTGTACCTGCCATGCGCGGGGCGCCGCATTCGCGGCTTGCTTCATGGCAACAGCGTTCCTTGTTCGGATTGACATATTTGTCTCGCGCTCCCTGGTCAGACTAGTCTGACCATAATATTACGGCGGGTAGAGGCATCTGTCGCATCTTTTTGCACACCCCGTCACCCATTCGTTCCCCTGTATCCTGAGCCTTCCGTGACCGAGGCGACCACCGACACGCAGACCCCTCTGATGCGCCAGTACCTGGCCGCCAAAAGCCTGCATCCCGACGCCCTGCTCTTCTTTCGCCTCGGCGACTTCTACGAGCTCTTCTTCGACGACGCAAAAACCGCCTCCAGCGAACTCCAGATCACCCTTACGGCTCGCGACAAAGAGCGCAATGTACCGATGTGCGGCGTCCCTTACCACGCTGCCGAAAACTACATCGCGCGCCTGCTGCGCAGGGGCTACCGCGTCGCCATCTGCGAGCAGATGGAGGACCCGAAGCTTACGAAGAAAATCGTCCGCCGCGAAGTCACGCGCGTACTCTCACCGGGCACCGCGCTCGACCCCTCGCTCGCAGCGGAGCAAACCAACTACCTGGCCGCCGTTCATCTCGCCGGCGACGCCGCCGGGCTCGCCTATCTGGACCTTTCGACAGGCGATTTCCGGGCGACGGAGTTCTCCGGCCCAGGCGCGATCGCACAGTGCCTCGATGAACTGCTGCGCCAGCGGCCCAGCGAACTGGTCTTTCCGGCCAGCCGCGGCCCTTTCGGTCCCAACACGGATGCAGCCACGCTTGATCCGCTGATCGCGCAGATCAAGACACGGACGCCCATCGACGACTGGGCCTTCTCCCGGGATTTTGCCGTTCCTCTCCTCGAACGCCAGCTTGGCAGCAAATCGCTCGACGGCTTTGGTCTGGGCGGCCATCCAGCCGCGGCCATCGCCGCCGGAGCCATCGTCCACTACGTCCGCACCACCCAGCACAACGACGCCAGTCATGTCGATTCTCTCCGCTTCTACGTGCGGGCTGAGTGCCTGCACATCGATCAGGTCACAGCCCGAAACCTTGAATTGACCGACCCGCTCTTCAATCAGACCGGCCCCGACGTCACCCTTTTTCGCACCATGGATGCGTGCTGTACGCCGATGGGCAAGCGGATGCTGGGCGCCGTTCTGCTGCGGCCCATGATCGATCCCGCGGGTATTGAATCCCGGTACGAGGCCGTCGACGCTGCCCGCGCGGACCTCATCCGCCGCGAAGAGCTGCGACGCGCACTCGCCGGCATTCTGGACCTTGACCGCCTCTTCGCTCGCATCTCGCTTGACAGCGCCAGTCCCCGCGACGTGCTCGCCCTGGCTGCCTCCCTCAGGCATCTGCCGGAGGTCCGCAAGTCGGCCGCCGCATTGACCCCGCACCCGGAAGCCCCGCACAACGCACAGTCCTTCTGGACCCGATCCGCCGCGAGTCTCGACACCCTCGACGACCTCTGCAACGCTGTTTTTTCGACCATGGTTCCTGAGCCACCGCTGACCCTCGCCGAGGGCGGCGTTATCGCCACCGGCATCGACGCCGAGCTCGACGATCTGCGTTCCATCGGCTCCAGCGGGCGCGCCTCCATCGCCGCCATTGAAGACCGCGAACGGAAGCGCACCGGCATAGGCTCACTCAAAGTCCGTTTCAATTCCGTCTTCGGCTACTACATCGAGATCACCAAATCGAACCTGGCCAGCGTTCCCGCCGACTATGAACGCAGGCAAACCCTCGTCAACGCCGAGCGCTTCACTACTCCCGAGCTCAGGGACTACGAGACCAAAGTCCTCACCGCCCAGGAACGCTGCGTCGAAATAGAAAAGCGAATCTTCGCTGCTCTGCGCGCTCGCCTCGTTGAGAACGCCAGCCGCATCCGCCGCACCAGCGCCGCTGTCGCCGAAATCGACCTCGTGGCGAATTTCTCCCACCTCGCCGCCCTCCGCGGCTACACCCGCCCCCGCATCGACCCGTCGCCGATCCTCGAAATCGCCGGAGGCCGCCATCCTGTCATCGAGTGCCTCATGGAAAACACCGGCGAAAGCCGCTTCGTCCCCAATGACCTCTACCTCGACGCGACCGATACCACCTCCTCCCCCAATCTGCTGCTCATCACCGGACCCAACATGGGCGGCAAATCCACGTACCTGCGCCAGGCCGCGCTGCTTGTCATCCTCGCCCAAACCGGCAGCTTTGTCCCCGCTCATCGCATGACCTACGGCATCGTCGACCGCGTCTACACCCGCATCGGCGCCAGCGACAATCTCGCGCGCGGCCGCTCCACCTTCATGGTCGAGATGACTGAAACCGCCACCATCCTCAACACCGCCACCTCCCTGTCCCTCATCCTGCTCGACGAAATGGGCCGCGGCACCTCGACCTTCGACGGCCTCGCCCTGGCCTGGGCAACCCTTGAATACCTGCAGCGCCACATTGGCGCCCGCGCCCTGTTCGCCACCCACTACCACGAGCTCACGATGCTGGCCGACGACTTTCCCCGCTTGAAAAACCTGCATGTTGTCGTCCGTGAGTCCCCCCAGGGCATCGTTTTTTTGCATCGGATAGAGCAGGGGCCTGCTGATCGGAGTTACGGAATCGACGTTGCGCGTCTGGCCGGCCTTCCCCCGGCCGTCATCCAGCGCGCCCGTCAGGTGCTGAAGCAACACGAACGTTCGGAGCGGCATAATGTTGCCGTGGAGACGGAGCCGTTGCTTCAGCTCACGATGTTTACTCCGCTCTCGCAGCGCATCCTCGATCGTCTGGCGGAGACCGACATCGACACGCTTACGCCCCTGCAGGCGCTGAACCTCCTGGAAGAACTGAAAACGGAAATTGGTGATAGGAAAGTTAGCGCAAGCTTAGGTAGCTGAGATCGTTAGCCATGGCCCGCAAACGCAGCCAAAAGCAAATTTCCGCCTCAAAAACCTCCCCGGGAGATCGCCCTCGCGAGAGTCGCGTCTTCATGCCGCGACGCCGTAACGTGGAAATCGCCGAGCAGGCAGGTCAGATCCTCATCGCCGGCGTCGGCGGCGGCTCGCTCTCAGATGAGGAGCGCGGCTGGTTCGAACGCATCCGCCCAGGCGGCATCATCCTCTTCCGGCGCAATATCGAACAGGCGTCCCAGGTCGCCTCCCTGCTGCGCGACGCCGACCGCAGCGGAGTCACGCCGCTCTTCCGCTGCATCGATCTGGAAGGCGGCCTGGTCGATCGTCTCCGCGACCTGGTCGCCCCCATGCCCTCGGCCGCGGCGGTCGCTTCTACCGGCAAGAAGAACCTCTTCCGCCAGCATGGACGGCTGATTGCTCGCGAAGCCCGCTCCCTCGGATTCAACGTTGTATTTGCTCCTGTTCTCGATCTCGCCCTGCCGGAATCCGCCTCTGTCATGCGCACGCGTACTGTTTCCGCACAACCCGGCCGCGTCATCGATTACGCCCGCCTCTTTCTTGCCGGCATGAAGATGGAGAACATGCTCGCCTGTGGCAAACATTTTCCCGGTCTCGGCGGCGGCACGGTCGACTCGCACCAGTCGATGCCCGTCATCCGTCGCCAGACCCGCCTGATGTGGCGCACCGACCTCGCCCCCTGGCTCGCCGTCGCCAGCCACCTTCCCTTTGCCATGGTTGCCCACGCCTCGTACCCGTGGCCGGGCCGCGATTCTCTGCCGGCTACCGTATCCCATTACTGGGTCACCAATGTTCTCCGCCGCCAGATTCGATTCAAGGGCATCATCCTCTCCGACGACATGGAAATGGGCGGCATCCTCTCGCAGATGTCCATTGAAGAAGCCACAGTGCAGGCCCTCCTGGCCGGCATTCAGATGATTGAGATCTGCCGCGACCCTTCGCTCATCCATCGCGCCTGGGAAGCCATCCTGCGAGAAGCAGAGCGATCTCCCGCGTTTCGCGAAGTCGTCGCCAGCGCCTGGCGCAAAATCTACCGCTCCAAGAAAAAATGGCTGCAGCCTGTGCGCCGGCAGAATCTTTCTCCCACTCGCCTCGACCGCCTTTCCGAAGAAGTCAAAAACTTCACGGCACAGATCGGTGAAGCCCCCGTCGCCTCTGCCGACCCCGAACGGTGGAAAGGCCTCCCAACCTGATTCGGGCGCCCACGTAGAATGATCATCCTGAGCGCAATTCAAAACCTCAGGATCAGCGCATGAGCCAGGACAAACCCTTCGTCGTCGCCGGCATCATGAGCGGAACCTCCGCCGACGGTATGGATCTGGCGTTCGTCAAAATAGCATGGAAAAAACAGGCCGGAGCCGTCAGCGTTGAGCTCATCGCCCATCGCGCCTTCCCCTGGCCCATATCCCTCCGCCGGGCCATCCTCACCGCCATGGCAGGCCAATCCGATCAACAGTCGACGTCCGCCTCTGAACTCGCCCGCCTCAACTGGCGTCTCGGCATCGCTTACGCTGAAGCTCTTCACTCGATGATCGACTCCACCAATATCAGACCCGCCCTGATCGGCTGCCACGGCCAGACCGTCTACCACCAGGGCACTCCCACTCTCTATGCTGGACGCCGCTTCGCCTGCACATGGCAACTCGGCGAGCCCGCCGTCATCGCCGCGGCACTGGACATCCCGGTTGTCTCGAATTTTCGCCCTGCCGATATGGCTGCCGGCGGCCAGGGCGCGCCGCTCGTACCCCTGCTCGACTATGTGCTCTTCGCTCACCCAAAGCGCGCACGCGTTCTTCAGAACATCGGCGGGATCGGCAATCTTACGGTCGTTCCCGCCGGAGCGTCCCAGGACAAAGTCATCGCCTTCGACACCGGCCCCGGCAACATGATCATCGACGCGCTCACCCAGCAGCTCTTCTCAAAACCCTACGATCGCAACGGCCGCATCGCTTCGCAGGGCAAAATCATTACGCCTGCCCTCAACGCCGCCCTCAGAGAAAAATACTTCCGCCAGCCTCCACCCAAATCCGCGGGACGCGAGCAGTTCGGCGCAGCCTACGCCCAGCGCTTCCTCGCTGCCTGCCTGAAAATCAGCCCCCAACCGCAAGACGCAATCGCCACAGCCACAGCTTTTACGGCATCCAGCATCGCCGAAGCCGTGGAGCGCTGGGTTCTTCCCCTCACCGGTCGCGTGCCCACCGACTTCATCGTCTCCGGCGGAGGAGCTCGCAATGCCGCGCTCCTTGCCATGCTCCGCAACCGCCTCCCTAAAAACGTAACCCTCGCCACCATCGATTCCACCGGCATCCCCGCCGAAGCCAAAGAAGCGGCCGCCTTCGCGCTCCTCGCTTATCAGACCTGGCATCATCGACCAGGCAACGTTCCCTCCGCCACTGGAGCCGCCCGCCCAGCTATTCTGGGGCAAATCACTTATGTTTAAGGTTCTCGCCGTTTCCCGCTCCACATCAAAAGCCGGGTGCCCCATCCTGTCCGCCCGCTTTTGGCGGATAGGGTGGGAGACCACAGCTCTAACCCTGACTCTTTCGAGCCTCGCACTCAGCGGGTGCGGGAAACAGCCCGATCCCTCCACCGTCACCATGCTCATCGAATCGAGCCCCGCCAGCCTCGATCCCCGTATTGGCACCGACGCCCAGGCCGAGCACATCGACTCGCTCCTCTTCGACGCCCTCGTGCGCCGCGACGAACACTTTGGCCTCCAGCCTTTCCTCGCCACCAGCTGGGAGACACCCGACCCGCTGACATGGGTTTTTCATCTGCGCACCGGTGTCCGCTTTCACGATGGCCGCCCGCTCACCTCGCGCGATGTGAAATGGACCATCGATTCGCTCTTCAACGGAACCGTCATCAGCGTGAAGGCCGGCTCTTTCACCACCCTCGACCACATCGATGCGCCCGATCCCGCGACCGTCGTCTTCCATCTCAAGAAGCCCGACCCGGCGCTGCCATTCAACCTCTGCGACGGCGCCATGGGCATCGTCCCGTACGGCGCCGGGCGCGACTTCGGCCGTCACCCCGTCGGCAGCGGGCCGTTCCAGTTCGTCAGCCAGCAACTCGACCGCGATGTCGTCATCGCCCGCGCTCCCACCTACTGGGGTGCGATGCCCAACATCCCCCGCATCCGCTTCGCCGTCGTCCCCGACG
>CAZSWI010000163.1:0-8699 GCA_964610635.1 uncultured Acidobacterium sp. | reverse complement strand
GGCGACCGGCTCGGTGACGATCACCAGCAATGCAACGACGGCGACGATCGCGCTGTCCGGGACCGGACAAGCAGGGTTGGACGGTTTCTCCTGCACCAGCGCATCGCTGACGGGAGCAGGAACAGACGCCTGCGCGTTAACGCTGACGGGCGCAGCCGCGAGTGCAACGCCGATTAGCCTTACCAGCAGCAACAACGCGGTGACAGTGCCGGCCTCGGCTACAGTGGCCGCGGGGGCATCGAGCGTCGCGTTTACAGCGACGGCTACTGCCGTGAGCACCGCGCAGACCGCAACGCTGACGGCGACACTGAGCGGCGTGACGGAGACTTATACGTTACAGCTCAATGCGGCGACTGCGGCGCTGAGTTTGAGCACGACGAGTGCGGCCTTCGGCACGCAGTCGCTGAACACCACGGCCACGCAGTCGGTGACGGTGACGTCGTCGGGGGGCGCGGCGGTAACGATCAGCGGAGTCTCCGTCACGGGGGCTGGATTTTCTGTGGCTGGGATCAGCACGCCATTAACGCTGAACCCCGGCCAGACCGCCACGCTGACCGTCGGCTTCGATCCGACGGTTGCCGGCGCTGCGACCGGAACGGTGACGATCGCCAGCAACGCATCGAGCGCGGCGACGATCGCGCTGAGCGGAAACGGGCAGCCCGGGGTGGACGGTTTTTCCTGCACCAGCACATCTCTGACGGGAAACAGCTCGGACTGGTGCACGGTGACTTTTACGGCACAAACCACCGGCCCGCTGACCGTGCTCCTCGCGAGCAACAACAGCGCGGTAACAGTACCGGCTTCGGTTTCTCCGCCAACCGGGTCGTGGAGCGCGGGATTTGCAGCCGTGGTATCGTCGGTGAACTCGGCGCAAGCCGCAACCCTGACCGCAACGGTGGGCACGAGTTCGAAGAGCGTAGTACTGCAGTTGAATTCCGCGACAGCTGGGCTAAGTTTGAGCACGACGAATGTGGCATTCGGGACAGAACTGCTCAACACCGCGGCCAGCCAGTCTGTAACGTTGACGTCGTCCGGAACTGTGGCCGCGACGATTAGCGGAGTTTCGGTGAGTGGGGCTGGATTCACAGAGTCGGGCATCAGCACGCCGTTAACACTGAATCCTGGCCAGACGGCAACCTTAACGGTGGGCTTTGACCCAACGACCGCCGGAGCAGCAACCGGAACTGTGACGATTACCAGCAACGCGACCACGGCGACGATCGCGCTGAGTGGAACCGGACAACCGGCGGTGAGCTTGGTCTCGTGCAGCAACGCATCGCTTACGGGGGCGGCCACCGATCCCTGCACGGTAACCCTGACCGGCGCGGCCGCGACTGCAACAGCGGTGAGCCTGGCCAGCAGCAACACCGCGGTGACGGTGCCGGCATCAGTGACAGTAGCAGCGGGGGCATCGAGCGCCGCGTTTACGGCGACCGCAACGGCGGTGACCACCGCGCAGACCGCAACGCTGACAGCCACCGAGGGCGGGACTTCGCAGACTTACGCTTTGCAGCTAAACGCATCGGTCCCAGGTCTGACCCTCAGCTCGACGAATGTAGCATTCGGGGCTGACCTGGTGAATACGGCCACCAGCCAGTCCGTGACTGTGACATCGTCCGGCACGGCGGCGCTCACGATCGGCGGAGTTTCCGTCACGGGAGCCGGATTCTCAGATTCGGGGATCAGTACGCCGCTGACGCTAAACCCCGGCCAGACGGCAACCCTGACGATCGGCTTCGATCCGACGGTGGCCGGAGCGGCGACCGGCACGGTGACAATCACCAGCAATGCAACGACGGCGACAATCGCGCTGAGCGGGACCGGACAACCGGCGGTGAGCGCGGTCTCGTGCAGCAACGCATCGTTGACCGGAGCGGCAACCGATCCCTGCACGGTGACCCTGACCGCTGCGGCCGCAAGTGCAACAGCGGTGAACCTGACCAGCAGCAATACCGCGGTGACCGTGCCCGCTTCTGTGACGGTCGCGGCGGGTGCTTCGAGCGCCGCGTTTACAGCGACTGCTACAGCCGTTACCACCGCACAGACCGCAACGCTGACGGCAGCGGAGGGCGGGAGTTCGCAGACCTACTCGCTGCAGCTGAACGCCTTCGTACCCGGACTGACTTTGAGCAGCACCAGTCTGGCGTTCGGCACTGACCTTCTGAACACGGCCACCACACAATCGGTGACCATGACTTCGTCGGGGACCGCTCAGCTCATTCTCAGCGGAGCAACGGTCACCGGCGCTGGGTTTTCGGTCGCCGGGATCAGTGCGCCGATCACCCTGAATCCGGGCCAGACGGCGACTCTGACGATCGGCTTCGATCCGACGGTCGCTGGAGCGGTAACCGGCGTGGTGACCATCAACAGCAACGTCACGAACCCGGCAACGATTGCTCTGAGCGGAACTGGACAACCGGGGTTGAGCGCGGTTTCGTGCGCAAGTGCTTCGCTTACGGGGACGACCACAGATGCCTGTACAGTGACGATGACCGGGGCGGCGGCCACGCCGCTGACGGTGAGCCTGTCGAGCAGCAACAGCGCGGTAACCGTGCCGGCATCGGTGACGATTGCCGCGGGAGCTGCGAGCGCCGCATTTACGGCGGCGGCGACCGCGGTCAGCACCGCCCAGACCGCTTCCCTGACGGCGACCTTCAGCGGAGCATCTGTCGGTTACCAGCTACAACTCAATGCGGCGGTAGAAACCCTGGCCGTCAGTACCACTGTTGTGTCATTTGGCAGCGTGAATGAGAACACGACATCGACGGAACCGGTGACGCTGACCTCCAGCGGCAACGCCCCGCTGACCATCACTACCGGAAGCGTGATCGGAGCAGGTTTCACCATAACGGGAATCAGTTTCCCACTCACCCTGAATCCCAGCCAGACGGCGACCCTCAATGTGCAGTTCGATCCAACCGCGCTGGGAAACATGACAGGGATAGTCACCCTGGCCAGCAATGCGTCGAGCGGAGCGACAACTTCGATCCTGCTCAGCGGCACAGGAACTGCGGAGAACTACCAGGTCGATCTTTCCTGGAATCCGCCGACCGGATCCACTGACCCGGCGGTGGGCTATAACGTGTACCGGGCGACGGTCGGCACACCCTTTACGGTGTTGAATTCGTCGCCGATTTCCCTCGCTTCCTGGACGGACACGACGGTCCAGGCCGGGGCTACCTACGACTATGAAGTTACAAGCGTGGATGCGTCCGGGGTGGAAAGTTTGCCGTCGTCCGTCACTTCCGTGGTCATTCCATAGAGTCTCCGGAACGGTGCTCGCCAATGAGCGCTGGGGTGCGTTGATATCGCCATTTTCTCGCCGTGATCGCGCCATGGTGTAGCGGCGCTGGTACCTTTATAGCTGTCGCGTGCCGGCCTTCGCCGCAGGTTGCCGCAATGAAGACTGTCTGTGCTCCGAATCTATGTCCCGCTCCTTTTACAATCGCTTCCTCGTTCTGATTGCTGGACTGGGGGGCCTGCTATACGGAATCGATGTTGGCATCATCGCCGCGGCGCTGCTGTATCTGGGGAAGACGGTCAACCTTTCCCTTGCGCAGACTTCCATCATTGTGGCCGCAGTATTGGGCGGCAGCATGCTCTCTTCTCCGGTAGCCGGCGTGCTCGCTGAATGGTTTGGGCGCCGGCGCATGATGATCGTCAGCGGGCTCATGTTTGTCTTGAGCGTCGCCATCATCGTCCTCTCGCAGGGATTTGTCCCTTTGCTTGCCGGCCGGCTGCTGCAGGGAATGAGCGGCGGGATGATCGCGGTCGTCGTGCCCCTGTATCTGGCGGAGTGTCTGTCGCCCGAAAGCCGGGGGCGGGGAACCGCCGTCTTCCAGTTCATGCTGACCTTTGGCATTGTGGTGGCGGCGATGGTGGGATGGTATTTCACGCGCCAGGCGGAACTGACGATTGCGCACGCCGCGGGAAACGCGGCCCTGATTCGCACTGCCCAGAACCACGCCTGGCGGAGTATGTTCCTGGCGGTGATTTTTCCCGGTGTGCTCTTTTTCGCCGGGGTCTTTGGCTTGAGTGAGTCACCGCGCTGGCTCTACGGCCGGGGTCGCCGCGGTGATGCATTACGTTCGCTGCTGCGGTCGCTGCCGGAGGATGAAGCGCGGCGCGAACTGGATGAGATGGGCGCGGTTCTGGCTGTGCCGGAGACTGCTGACTCGGCGCGGCGCCGGGATTCGCTGCTTCAGCGGAAATACGTTCTGCCCTTTCTGCTGGCCTGCATCGTGCTCGCTTGCAACCAGGGCACCGGCATCAATTCTGTCCTCGGATTTCTCGTTATTATCCTGCGCCAGGCAGGGCTCTCGGCGACGCACGCCACCCAGGGCGACGTACTGGTGAAGGTCCTCAATTGCGTCATGACTCTGGTCGCCATCACGATGGTCGACCGCAACGGCCGCCGCTTCCTGCTGCGATGGGGAACGGGGGGAATCATCGTTGCGCTGGTCATCGCCGCCCTGCTGTTTCGCGGCGTCGAATCGCAACGGGTCGATGTGAAGAGCCCGGTGGTTGCCGCAGTTCAGGACAACAGGCTGGCATTGCCTGTGGGTCGCCTCGCAGCGGCGACGGCTGCCGAGGGCCGCCCCATGGTCCTCTCCGTTCTCTACTCGTTCGGCAAAGGCAGCCGCATGGTGGCGGTATCCACCGCGGATCCGGACCCCGTGCTCGTCATCCGCCCCGGTTCCGGGGAAGCGGCCGGTCGGCTCACGATCCAGAAGGCGCTGCTCGGTCCGGTTCCCGGCCCTGCGACGAGCTGGCTGATCACTGGCTGTATGGCGCTCTTCATCGCAGCATATGCCGTTGGCCCAGGCGTAGTGGTTTGGCTTGTGCTCTCGGAGATGATTCCGACGCGCATCCGTTCGGTGGGCATGGGGATCGCGCTGCTGCTCAACCAGGGCGTCTCCACCGGGATCGCCGCGGCCTTTCTTCCGGTGGTCGGTCACTTTGGATACGCGGCGATGTTCCTCGGCTGGGCCGGGTCGACACTCATCTACTTTCTAACCGCCACCTTCTTCCTGCCGGAGACGAAAGGCAAGACGCTTGAGGAAATCGAGATGCTCTTTTCGGCGCGCCCATCGGTGAAGGCGTAGTCAGAGAGATCGATTCTTATGAAGAACGCCGCAGACGCCACCCGCCTCATCCGCCCGCTCAGGAGCAGCCTCAAACGGCTTCTCCAGGAACTGGTAAGAACCAACAGCGTCGCGGTCCTCGCGGGGGGCAGTGAAACGCCGGCGCAGCGTGTGCTGCGCACATTTTTCCGTGAGCGGGGAATCCGTTCCGAGCTGTACGGCACCGCCTTCATTCGCGATTCGAAATTCCCGCAGGTGAGGCGGCACAAATCCTATGCCGGTCGCAAAAACCTGTGCGTGCGCCTCACAGGTTCAGGACGCGGCCGCAGCCTCCTTCTCAACGGCCACATCGATACTGTGCCGCCCGGCAATGCGCAGTGGGCTAACTCTCCTTGGTCGGGACGCTTTCACCACCGTCGCATCCATGGGCTCGGATCCTTTGACATGAAGGGCGGAGTTGTCGCGAACGCGGCTGTCGTCGCCGCGATCCATGCTGCACGGATCGAGCTCGGCGGCGATCTTCTCTTCGAATCCGTCGTCGATGAGGAGTGGGGCGGCGGAGGCGGAACCATCGCCGCTCGCCTTCGCGGAGATACCGCCGATGCTTGTGTGATTCCGGAAGGAACGCAGCTCGAGATTTATCGCGCCACCCGCGGCGGCTTTGTCGTCGACCTGGTAGTCGATGCAGGCGATCCCTCTGCCTACTTCTCCGGCGACGAGGTTGTCAGTCCCGCGATGCCGCTGGGCCGCCTGCTTGCCTGGGTCTCGCGCGTCGCGACCCAGCGGGCGAGAGTGAAGGCGAAGGGTGCGTACCGGGGATTCGCCGACCCGGTTCCCGTGCAGGTACTTGCCGTCGAATCGAACCGTCTTGATCCGCAGGTGCCGCTCAGCGTGCCCTCGCGCGGCACAGTGCGTGTGTACGTGCAGTTTCTTCCCCAGGAAGATGTGGATCAGGTGATCGCGAAACTTCGCGACGATCTTCAGAAGTTCGCCGCGGCTGATCCGTTTTTCCGCAAATATCCGGTGCAATGGAACCCGCTCATTGGCGGCCCTCTATATGGGCACGAGGTCCCTCCGGACCATCCCTGGCTGCAATGCCTCGAACAGAGCGCGCACCGCGTGTTGGGAAAACCCGCCGTCTCTACCGCCGCCCCCTACCCGTGCGACGCCGGGCTCATCCATCGCGACTTCGGCATTCCGACACTGCTCTTCGGGCCTTGCGGGGCGGGCGCACACAATGTTGACGAGTATGTTGAATTCGACTCCGTGATTCGAACGGCGGAGGTTCTCCTGGCCGCTGCGCTCGCCTGGACGAATAGTTAGTAGATATCGAAATTCTGCACCACGCGGCTGATCGCCCCGCCGGGGCTCGGGTCATCGGGCTTCATGCCAAACTGGATCGACGCAAACAGCCCCAGCAACTGCCCGAATATCACATCCAGAACTGGCCGGTACAGATCGGGAATCGGTTCTTTTGTCCCCGGCGTCAGGACAAAGTCGGCATCGCCCCGGAGCGATGCCGGGTCGGTGGCCACCGCCACTCGAGTTCCGGCCAGCTTCTTGTTCCCCACCTCACGCAGCAGGTCAAGCTCGTACCGCCTGCGCTGCGTCTGGCTCGAAATCAGGCTGACGAAGAGCGTATCCCGGTCCAGCGCCGCCATCGGCCCATGACGCAGAGCGAGCGTAGGCTGCGTCATCGTCTGAACCTTGCCAGCCGTCAGTTCCAGCACCTTCAGGGCGGATTCGAGTGCGGCCCCGGCCAGCAACCCCGACCCCACGAAGCAAGTACGCTTGAATCCGGCGCGCGTTAACTCCGATGCCAGCGCAGCCGCCTTCGGCAGAAATGCCTCCGCTGCGCCGGCCAACGCCCGCAGAATTGCCTCATAGTCGCCGAAGCTTCCGGTGTGCGCCAGCATTTGCCCCGCCAGCACCATGTTCGTGAACGAGCTCGTCATCGCGAGGCCGCGATCGTTCGTCACATCGTCCAGCACCACCGAGAGACAATTCTCGCGGCCATGCACCGCCTTATTCATCCGCCCGCCCGGGTTGCAGGTCACCAGGATGTGCGCGATGTCTTTGCGCTCGGCCAGAGCGCGGTCGAGCACTGCCACTCCCTCAGGGCTGTCGCCGGAACGCGAGAACGACACCCAAAGATAGTTCCTTTCCTTCAGTAGGTATTCCGGAAAATTCGTGAGCAGACTGGTGCTCGCCACCGGGATTACCTCGCACTGCCACCGAGTGCGCAATAAATGATGCAGCGACCAGCCGATGTAATCGGAGGTGCCTGCGCCAATCAGTAAGACGGTCGGCCGCTCCTCAGCCGGACCGTTCATTCCGGTTGCAGCAAGGAAGTTGGACAGCTCGTTCTCGTGCGACCGCAGGCGATCGAAGGTAGCCATCCATGTGGCGGGCTGCTGAGCGATTTCGCGAGGGGTGTGGAGCAGTCCGCGCTCGCTCTTTTCCGTAGCGCTCAGGTCAAGGAGCGCCGATAACGGATCCATCGTTGACCCTCCTTTCGCCTGGATAGCTGCTCACGTTCATTGGCGCCCCGCGTTGCCTGCCGGGAACGGCAAAGGATGCTCCCGGAGAAACTGCTCCATCAATCGGGAATCGCGGAATGCCTCCGTCCCTCCCTGCTTCTGTGTCGAGAGAGCACCCGCAATATTGCCGGCCTGCGCGCAATGCTCGATCGTAGCCCCGCCCAGCCAGGCCGCCAGGAATCCTGCGTCGAAACTGTCCCCCGCGCCGATCGTATCCGCGGGCTCCACGCTGATCCCTGGGACGGCAAAGCGCCGCTGGCCTTCCTGCACCAGCGCGCCCCTGCTCCCGCACTTCACAGCGATGAGCGGAACCCTCGTGGACAGCACGTCCAGCGCCCCCTCGACCGAATCCCGCCTTGCCATCCGGCGTACCTCATCTTCATTCGGCAGCAGGATGTCAAGATACGGCAGCAACTCGTCGAGAACACCATCCCACCGGTCCTCGGGATCATCGTTCGTATCGAGAGAAAGCGTAAGGCCGCGCCTTTTCAGTTCGGCAAATAACCCGGGGAGTCCCGCGTGCAGACCCCTCTGCAGGAACAGCGACGACAGGTGAAAATGGCTCGCCGACGCCAGGTAGTCGACGTCCAGATCCTCAACCGTCATATCGAACATGATCCCAGGGTAGGTCAGAATCCGCCGCGACCTCCCGTGCGGCAGCAGGATGGTCACGCCCGTTTTTTTACTCTCCGCGCCTTTCGTGCAACGCGAGAGATCGACCCCGCTCCCGGCGAGCCGCTCCATCGCAATCGCGCCCATAGGGTCGGAACCATACATGGTCACGAAACCTACGCGCTGACCCAGAACCGCCAGGTTGTGAGCAAGGATGGCGGAGGAGCTTCCCAGGGTCATCTCGAAGTTCGAGGCCAGGATTTCGCGGTCGAGCGGAATGGCCTCGTCGAGACCGTAGAGGATCAGGTCGAGATTGACCTCGCCGGCAATCGTGATATCGAACTCAGCCATCGCTGTTGTGAACAGGCTTCCGTATTATTACCGAGTCCGGCTGCGCGTGCGCCCATCGGCGGCCGGGGTAGTAAACTGCCGAGAAGCAGAGGGTTAAAACCCAGCTAAAACA
>CAZSWI010000162.1:0-8703 GCA_964610635.1 uncultured Acidobacterium sp. | reverse complement strand
GCCTTGACCTGCAGCGAGTTATAGTGCGTGGTGCCCACGTCTCCGTAGAGCAGAACCGCATTGAAAGGGTTGGCGTAGGGATAGATGTAGGGAACGCCGCCAGGCAGGCACCCGATATTGTTATCGCCCGGAGTCCCGCAACCGGACGGGCTGCTGGTGTTGAGGTCGTTGCCGATGACCAGCAGATGGCCCCCGGTTGAACCGGCGTAGCCGGCGGTGAGCACGATACTGCCGGGCAGTTGGCGCTCGACATTGATGTTGAATTGGTGAACCCTGCCGGGCTGGAAGTTCCGGGGCTCGTAAACGAACGTCCCAGGGTAGGTGGCCACAGTTTGCGGTGTGGGAAGCAGCGGAAAGCCTGTGGAGAGGGTAAAGCCGTCTAACTCGGGCGTTTGTCCGAGCGTTTTGTGGCAGTAAGAAGTCGAGAAAGCGCAGCCCGTGGAAAAGGTAGCGGGGAATTGGTCGGACTCGCCCAGGTCGGGGGGATTTTGCCACAAGCCCTGGGCGCCCTGGTTCCAGGATGAATCGTGATAGATGCCAAAGCCGAGGCGAAGGACGGTTTTGTCGCTGCCGAGCACCTTCCAGGTGAGGCCGACGCGGGGCTCGTAGGCGCCCCAGTACATATTGATGCCGGCCGATCGGCTTACCCCGCCCTGACCGGCAACGAGTAGCTGTCCGGTTTGGAAGATATAGTCCGACATGCGGTTATGGATTTCGGTGATGGGGGTGGTCATATCCCAGGCCAGGCCCAGGTTGAGGGTCAGTGAAGGGGTCGCACGCCAGTCGTCCTCGACGAAGGGACGGATGATCTTCCAGCGGCGGCCGGTGGTTGGACCAAAGTAGGTCTGATCGTGAATGCCAAGTCCAGTCATCCCCATCAGCAGATCGGCCGCAGAATCGCCGTTGACGACGCCGGCGCCGCTGAAATCTCCAAAAAGCCCGACAATCCAGAAGCCGTCCGAAAATTCTTCTGTGCCCACATTCATCTGGTTGTCCCGGAGGTCGATGCCGGTGCGGATTTCATGCTTGCCGCGGATAAGGTCAACGACGTCCTTGTACGAGAAGATATCGGTTCCACCCTGGAAGGGTGAGTAGCCGCGGTCGCCGAGGGACCAGTAGCCGCCAGTGACTTCGGTGGAAACCACACCCTGACTGTAGGAGCCGCCGGGGAGGGCGGAGCCGGAGGACGAGCAGCCGAGATCGGCGCCGGGAATTCCGAGTTTCGTCGAGCCGCAGGTGGAGTTACCCAGCGAATCGATGTAGTCGAAGATGCGGTCGTAGCCCGCGGAGGCCGTGTTGATGGTGGTGGGCGAGAAGACGTGGCTCCAGCCGAGGGCGACGTTGCGCGCGTGGTTGATAAGGTTCTCATCGCTGCCGAATGCATTGGACTCGGCTAACGTTGGCACGCCGCCCGCAGTGATCGACGTTGGCGCGCCCCCGGGAACGAAGGAGAATGCCTGGTCGTAACTGAAGCGCTCAAAGGCATTGTCTTTGGCGGAGATGGTCTGGTCGAGGCGGATGTCGAATTTGGTTTCGTTGAGCTGGCGCACCGGCTCGTTGACGTAGTTATATCCGAGAGCAGTGTTGCTGGCGTTGGGCGTGGGATAGAGGTTGATCATCCCCTTGCCCACGCTGTCGAAGAGGTTGGAGGGAATCTTGTTGCAGTCGGTCCCCTTCGCCTGGCTGCCATCGGGATTGGCTGGAATCGGATTTCCGGAAGCGTTGCACTGGAAGTAAGGATCGGCGGCGCCGACCATATTCGGATTGGCAATGACGAGTCCGCCCGCCGGATTGCCGAAGGGATCGGCGGAGAAATCGCCGCTGCGCATAGCAAGGGATGGGACCAGGCCGGTGAAGGTGATGCCTTCGCGCTGATCCTTCTGCTCGCCATCGACGAAGAAAAACAGCTTGTTGCGCAGGAGAGGCCCCCCGATTGAACCGCCAAACTGATTCAGATTGAATTTGGGAGTTGTCGTGTCAAAGTCGGCCTTCGCGTCGAGGTCGGTGTTACGCACAAACTCGAACAGGGAGCCATGGTAGTTATTCGTGCCCGACTTGGTGGTAATCAGGACAGTAGGTCCGGCGCGTGTGCCGAATTCTGCTGAATAAGTGTAAGTAAGAACCTTGAATTCCTGGATGTCGTCGATGGAGGAAAAAGTGCCGATACCGCCTGCGGTCAGCTCGTTGTTGTCGACCCCGTCCAGCAGCCAGTCCGTGCTGTTCGGCCGGGAGCCCCCTACCGATAACGAAAACGATCCGCGTGCGGCCACTTCGCTGTCGCTCCCGGAGGTGAAAAAGCTGTTCGGATTTGTCTCGGCCGTAGCCCCGGCCGTCAGCGTGGCCAGCTGTACGAAGTCGCGCCCGTTCAGCGGCAGCTGCGCCACTTCCTCCGACGTAATCACCTGGCCGAGAGAGGGATTAGCGGTCTCGACGGCTACGGCTTCACCGGAAACGGCTACCGTCGTCACAACCGTCGCAGGCTCGAGGGTAAAGTCGAGCTCGCGCGCCTCATCGACCTGCAGGTTGAGGTCCCTGGTCTCAGCAATTCGAAACCCCGCCCCGTTCGCGCGCACCGTGTAGATCCCCACAGGAAGCAGAGGGAGTGAATAGTGCCCGCCATTGTCCGTCTTCGCATCGCGAACCAACCCTGTTGCGTTCAGGGTTGCTGTGACCGTAACTCCGGGCACAGCCGATCCGGATTTGTCTACAATATTCCCAGAAAAACTGCCCGTCGCCTGCCCATGCATGGCCGGTGCGATGATCAGCGCCAGAACGCAGCCCAGCAGCAGAATCACTTTGTGGGATTTCGAATCGGTCAAACCTTCCACCGATTGCGGACACTTCGAGCCTGCCATCGTGCATTTCATAGTCAAACCCCTCTCGAAAATTCGGCCAGGGCGGCTTTGCATCGACTGCGCTTCTTTCGTTTCTGCTGCGTTGGATTCATTGACTGTATGAAGACTTGGGTCGAAAGTCAACACCGGTTCAGGCGAACTCGCTGAAGGACAAACCGCCAGCTTGCAAACCTGAAGCGTGTCTTAGGATGATCCCAGTATGTCCGACTCCGCCGTCCAGAAAAGACTCGACGCCCTCCGCGAAAAAATCCGCCACCACGAGTACCTCTATTACGTCCTCGACCAGCCCTCCATCTCCGATGCCGAGTTCGACGACCTCATGCGCGAGCTCAAACGCATCGAAACGGACCGCCCCGAACTCGTCACGCCCGACTCACCCACCCAGCGCGTCGGCGGCAAACCCAAAGAAGGCTTCGCCAAGGTCGCCCATTCGCGCCCGATGCTGTCGATCGACAACGTCACCAGCGAGCAGGAACTCCGCGACTGGGATCGCCGCGTACGCTCCCTCGCCGGCGACAAGGCAGACATCTCTTACGTCTGCGAATTCAAAATGGACGGCCTCTCCATGGCCCTGCAATTCACTGCATCGCCCGACGGCTCGACCCATCTCCTGCGCGGCCTGACCCGCGGCAACGGAACCATCGGCGAAGACGTCACCACCAATGTCCGCACCATCCGTTCCGTCCCTCTCTCCATCTCAGCATCCAAACTCCAGAAGGTCCACCTACCTCCCACCTTCGAAGTTCGCGGCGAAATCGTCATGCCCCTCGCCGCCTTCCGCAAAGCCAACCAGGAACGCGAGGCTCAGGGCCTCGAACCCGCCGCCAATCCCCGTAACTTCGCCGCCGGAACCATCCGCACCCTCGAGCCCAACATCGTCGCGCAGCGCCGCCTCGACTTCTACGCCTACTTCATCCTCACCGAATCCGGCGAAGATCTTCTCCCCGAGCAATCCGAAGCACTCGACGCCCTCGCCGTCCTCGGCTTCCGCGTCAATCCTCATCGCGAAGCCCTCACCTCCATCGAAAAAGTCCTCGCCTTCGTGGAAAAAGCCGAGACCACTCGTAACAGTCTCGGTTACGAAATCGACGGCGTGGTAATCAAGGTCAACTCCGCCGCCATTCAGCGCCGCCTCGGCTATACCGGCCGCGCCCCCCGCTGGGCCGTCGCTTACAAATTTACCGCCCGGGCCGGCATCACCCAGGTCGAGGACATCCGCGTTCAGGTTGGCCGTACCGGCAAACTCACTCCCGTCGCCCTCCTCACCCCCGTATCTATCGGAGGCACTACCGTCTCCCGCGCCACCCTCCACAATGCCGACGAAATCGACCGCCTCGGCCTCCTCATCGGCGACTATGTCAAAGTCGAGCGCGGCGGCGACGTCATCCCCAAAGTCGTCGAGGTCGTCGAGGACCAGGAACACCCGCGCGGCACCCGCAAATTTCATTTCCCCACGCACTGCCCCGACTGCGGCAGCGAAATCGTACGAACCGAAGGCGAAGTCGACTACCGTTGCGTCAATGCCGACTGTCCCGCGCGCCTCACCGGCAGCCTCCTCCACTTCGCATCGCGCGGCGTCATGAATATCGAAGGCCTCGGGGAAGCGGTGGTCGCGCAGCTCCTCGAGCGCAAACTGGTCCGCAGCATTGCGGACCTCTACACGCTCACCGACAGCGACCTCACCCAGCTCCAGCACGAGGTCGTCACCCGCGACAAAAAGACCGGCGAAGAAAAGACCCGAACCCAGGCCCTGGTGGGCCCAAAAGAAAGAGCAGATCTCCTCGCGGAAATCGAAGGCTCAAAGAAAGCCGGCCTCGACCGCGTCCTCTTCGGCCTCGGCATCCGCTTCGTCGGTCAGCGCACCGCCCAGCTCCTCGCCGAAGAATTCGGTTCAATGGAATCCCTGATGTCAGCATCCCGCGAAGACCTCGAACGGGTCAACGAGGTCGGCCCCCGTGTTTCGGAGGCCATCCGCGAATTCTTCGACGAGGGTAAAAACCGAGACTTAGTCCACAAGCTCGAAAAAGCCGGCCTCGCCATGACCGCCGAAAAACGAAAGAAGACCTCCCAGCTCGAAGGCCTCACCTTCGTCCTCACCGGCACGCTGCCCAACTTATCCCGAGAAGACGCCAAAGCGAGAATCGAAGCCGCCGGAGGCCGCGTCTCCGGCTCCGTCAGCAAGAAGACGAACTACGTAGTAGCAGGCGAAGATGCCGGCTCCAAACTCGACAAAGCCCGCGAGCTGAATGTCAATGTAATCGATGAAGCCGCCCTGGAAGAGCTCGTTAGCGGACAACGCGAATAACCCGGTTAACCTGGCCTGCGTGGATCGCGTGAATAGCCTGACCAGCCCTCAATTCCCCTTCCCAATCTCCCTCGTCATCCCCGCTCCCAAAACCTTCCCCTGCCCCGATTCCTGCACGAACGCAACCACCCGCAGATTCCCAGGATCGGCCCCTGTCCACAGCTTCACTCGGATCGCCTGCTCGAAATTCTTCCCCTTCTCCAGCTTCCCAATCTTCACCATTTCCTTCACCACAGCCACATTGGTCAGCTTCTTGCCGTCGTTCTCCCCGCCCAGCACGTCCGTCTGTGTCTTGTCCAAAGCGACAGCCACATATACATCGCCGCTGCGCTTGTCCGATGAACCTTCCACCGTGACGTGCCCGGTCAGAAGATCCGGCTCTCCGCTCGCAATCGCAACGGACTCGACCCTCACCGCGATCGTCGCAGCCCCTGCCGCCTTCACCAGCACGTCCTTCACGTGCGTCCCATTCTCAAGTCGCACCTCCTGGTTCCCATCGACGATGATTTGCGGCGTGTACACCTCGGTGGCTCCGAGCACCTGCGCGTACCCTCTCTGCCGCGCAGTCAGTTGCGCCGAGGAATAAGGATCCTTCCAGCCATCGTGGTCCCAGTAATCCACGTGCTCGCTCAGCACGATCACCTGCCCGCCCGGAACCGGCTGGACCGCGTCGAGCTTCTCCACCCAGTTATCGGCCGGTGGACAACTCGAACATCCCTCGGAAGTGAACAGCTCCATCAGGATTGGCGTGCGAGTCGCACTCGGCTCAGCAGCCCATCCCAGGCCGCTGGCAAACCGGAAAAGTCCGAGCAGCAAAAGTGCGCGCCGCAAAGAAGCATTCCAACTCATATTGTCAAAGTATCAGCGCAAAGCCACACCGGGCGCCATAGCCTCGTCACCCGCCAGCCAATACCTGCAGGCAACCCTGCCAGCCAATGGTCCCAACCTGTTCCCTGTTCCCTGCTTTTTCAGCCCTTCGGCGCGAAATATCCCTCTCGCACCCGCACAGTAAACCGCCGGTCCAGGCAATAGAGATAAATCGGCCGGAACGCCCCGTCAGCCCTGAAGTCCGCCGGTTTGTAGACCAGCGCGTACTGGCTGCGCAGCTCGTCCTGAATTTCAGCGAAACTGTTTGGCATATCCTCGATGCGTGTCGGAAAAAACGCCTTGCCGCCCGTCGCAATCGCCATCTTTTCCAGGATGTCGTCCCCGCGGTCGCGGCTGGGGCTTACGTTCGTGCTGATCGCGTAGATATTCGTGTCCGCGCGCTGGCATTCTTTGATCGCGTCTTCGAGATAAGCGTGGCTCTGGTTGTCGTCCCCATCGCTCACCAGCACGATCGCCTTGCGCACCGGCTCCTGCCCGCGCGACATCAGCAGCTTGTCGCGACAGCCGCTGTAGACTGCATCGTATAGCGCTGTTCCGCCCCCTGGCCGCAACCCCTGAATTCCCGCCGTCAGTGAGTCGATGTTGTTGGTCCAGTCCTGACGGTAATCCGGCGTCACATCGAATCCCTCGACGAACGCCATGTCCGACGCCGGCCGCACGATCTGCAACAGGAACGACGTCGCTGCCTGTTGCTCGAACTGGAACCGCGACCGAATCGAAGTGCTCGTGTCGATCAGCACCCCCACTCGCAGCGGCAGATTCGTCTGTTGCGTGAAGCTGTAGACCTGCGCCGGCGCCTTGTGATCGTCCAGCAGCGCAAACTGGCTCTGCTGCAGATCCCGGATGAAGTGCCCATGCTTATCCGTCACCGCAAAAACCAGGTAGACTTCGTTCACGCTCACCGGAATGGTGAACTGCCCGTTCTGGTCGCCGGCATTCTGATCGCCGGCCTGACTACCAGATTGCCCTGAACTCGGGCTGCCGCTCGCCTGTGCCCCCGAAGGTGAGGACTGGGACAGCGTCGAACTGGGTTGCGCGGGAGCGGGTGTTTGCGCGGTCAGGATGGCAGCCGCACACAATGCGCACGCCAGGATCAAAGCCGGACGAATCTCGGGAAAAACTGCCTTTTTCATCGGAACTAACCTCATTTTACCTTGCCGCCATTTCCCCGCGCACTCACCCAAAGCGGTGTGCCCGCCAATCGAACGTGCCCGAAGTACCATCCTTGTCACCTGCACGGTCAACGCTGCAAAATCGTTCCATGAAAGATTCACCAAAGTCCGCCGTCTCAACGCCGCACGCGCCCGCCGCTATCGGTCCTTATTCCCAGGCCGTCCGACTCGCCAATTTCATCTACACTTCAGGCCAGATCGCCCTCGATCCTGCGACCGGCCAGCTGGACCCCGGCGGTATCACCGAACAAACCACACGCGTCCTCGAAAATATAAAGGCCATCCTTACTGCCGCCGGAACCGGCCTCGTCCATGTCATCAAAACGGTCGTGTACCTGAAGGACATGAGTGACTTCGCGGCTATGAACACCGTCTATGCAAAGTACCTCGCCCCCGAAGGAACTGTCCCGCCTGCTCGCTCCACCGTCGCCGTAGCCGGCCTGCCCAGAAACGCACTCGTCGAGATCGAAGTCATCGCCGCGGTGGATTAAGACCTGACCGAGACCGGAGAGTCGAAGGACCTGCTTCTTCCATCTAATGCCAGGGAGACTCATTCATGACCGATACAAAGACCGGCACACAGACTGAAAAGATCGAAAAGACCGACGCTGAGTGGCGCGCCCAGCTCACCCCCGAGCAGTACCACATCACCCGCCAGAGAGGCACCGAAGCCCCCTTTACCGGAAAGCTGACCTTCAACCATGACGACGGCATGTACCATTGCGTCGCCTGCAACGCCGAGCTTTTCCCCTCCGGCACCAAGTTCGACTCCGGCAGTGGATGGCCCAGCTTCTTTCTGCCCGTAAACTCCAGCGCCATCGAAACTCACGAGGATAATACCCTCGGCATGCGCCGCGTCGAAGTCAACTGCGCCCGTTGTGGCGCCCACCTCGGTCACGTTTTCCCCGACGGCCCAAAACCCACCGGCCTGCGCTACTGCATCAACTCCGCCGCCCTCAATTTCGAAAAAATAAAATAGCGCCGGAATCCGCGCAACCCCACTCCCCCAAAATCCGTCTGCTCAGGAAGAAGTGATTTACCACCGCCGAATAATCTTCGCCTTCCTCTGCGCTGCGTCCATCGGCGCCGCACTCCTCATCGCCCACAGCCTCGCGCAATACGGCCCACCCAACGGCGAGTACCGCGGTCCGCCCTGGCGCTCGCCCGTCGCCTCGACCCAAACCTTCCAAATCGGCGGCGCAACCATCCAGGTAGACTTCGCCCCCGGTACTCTCGACCTGCCCACCCCGCAAATCATGCAGTGGGTCGAGAATGCCGCCACCTCCGTCGCAACGTATTACGGCCGCTTCCCCGTCCCTCGCGATCGCATCCTGATCCAGCCCGCCGAAGATCGCCATGGCGTCATGCAGGGCACTACCTGGGGCGATGTCGGCGGATTTCCCGCTTTCACCCGCATCCGCCTCGGCCAGCACACCACGGCCCAGGAATTAACCGGTGACTGGATGATGACTCACGAGCTCGT
>CAZSWI010000161.1:0-8705 GCA_964610635.1 uncultured Acidobacterium sp. | reverse complement strand
GCCCGGAACCAGGGGAATTTTCAGCGCCTCCAGCGTCAGATATCCGGGGTTCTCCAACTGCGTGCGCCCCGATCCAACCAGCAGTCCCCAGGTCGTCGAATAACGCAACCCATAATTAACCGTCAGCCGCCGATGTATGCGCCACGAGTCCTGGCCGTAGAACGCCAGCCGCTGCACGTTCTGCGAAAATCCTCCACCCAGATTCGACGTGGTGGCTCCCGCCTGATAATCCGCCGTGAATTGCGGCAAATTGTCCAGGTAATAAGTCGGATTTTCCGGAAATTGGTACAAGGTCTCCGTATTTCCAGGATAAGCCCCGTCCAGCACCGGCTCATGAATGAAGTTCACACCGAACTTCAGCGAGTGAGCGCCCTGCGCCTTACTGATGTCGTAACGAAACTGATACTTCTCCTGGTTGCGCTCCGACGGAAAAAAGGTAATCGGCGTTGCGAACTGGTTATCCCCAAATGTCTCGAACCCGGAAACCGTGAGCGAAGTCGAGCTGAACGGAAAGGCCAGCGCAAACCCCAGATCCGAAGTGCGTGTCTGCGTCAGATGCAGCCCGCTCGCATTGAATACAAAATTCCCCACCAGGGTCGGCGAAAAATCATACTGGTTGCCGATCACCATGCTCAGGTAATTGTTATGGGTCAGCAATCCAGTCGACGGCAGCGTTCCCTGCTGCACCAGATCGTTGTGCGTCGTGTAAGTGTCGATCGAATTGCGCAGCAACCAGTTAGACCTGGGCGTCTGCGCCCAATCGAACCGCAGCAACCCCAGTGTGTCGCGAAACGGAATCGGCACATCCTCGGGCACTGTAATGGACGGGACTCCGGGAATCAGTCCATCCGCCGCCAGCGTCGCCAGCGCGTCGAACTGCGTCGTGCTGGCCGGGCTGTAAACAATGCTCGCGTTCTCATGAACGTTCTCGACAGCCGTGAAGAACCAGACACGATCCTTCAGTATCGGCCCTCCCAGCGTCCCCACATAGTTCTGCCGCGAAAACGGCTGTTTTGGATTCGGCGGTGGGTTCTCAATAGGAAAACGCGCATTCAAGGCCGCCTGGCGATCGTAAAATGCCTCATCGCCATGCCAGGTATTCGTCCCGCTCTTTGTCGTGATCACAACCGACCCAGCCGTGGTTCCTCCCGTGTCCGCATTCTCCTGCCCCGTCCGCACCGCGAATTCCTGAACCGCATCCGGCGAATAATTCTGCAGAAATCCCCCGATATAGTCGTCGGAGTTATCCCCCCCGTCCACCGACAGCTCGTTGTTCAGCCCTGAGCTCCCTCCGGTCGACACAGCCGTGATCCGCGCCTTGGTCGGGTCGCTGGGTTCCACCGGCTCGGTCCCCGGCGCAAGGTACGCAATGTTGGCAAAGCTCCGCGCAGGCAGGGGCAGCGTCTCCAGATCCTGACTTGTGATCACGCTCTGATGAACGTCGTTTGCCAGATCGATCGGCTGCGATGTAATCGAGGAGCCCTGCGCCTTCACGTTGACCGACTGCTCCACTGAACCCGGCGAAAGACTCACCGTCACGTCTCTTACGGTGCTGACCGCGGCGGTCACCTTCGCCGACACCGTCCGAAACCCCGGCGCGGAGACCGTCATCTGGTACTCACCGGGAGCCAGATTCTCCAGCAAAAACTCCCCATGGCTATCGGAAACCGTGCGGCGAATCGACGCCGAGGCCTCCATGCGCGCTTCGATCGAAGCTCCCGCAATCCGCGCTCCCGTCGAGTCCTGCACCAACCCCCGCAACGATCCGCTGGTGATCTGTCCTCGAAGCGACGAAGCCACAAACGCAAAAAGCAAAAAGAATAAGACCTTTGGCCGAGTCATATTTTCGCCCTTCCGACTGCGCAATTAAGTTGTCCTGAGACCGGGGATTCTGACAGTCTATCGTTAACCGGTACCGGCACAGCACTTTCGTTTCCTGAAAATGTTATCTCCCGTAACAACACGGCAAATCCTCTTCCACGGCCAACGCCCTGGATTCGGATACACTGAATGCCTCCGCTAATGAACCCGCTCTCCATGCACTTCGATAATCTCGCGTCGACCAAAGACGACATGGTTGCCTTCATCGCAGGTCATGGCATCCGCCGCGTTCCGGCCCACGCCGACGACGACATTCCCACCATTCTCTGGGAAGATGAGGCCAATCCCGACAGCTGGAAAGACTTCGTCGAAACCGCCAAGGCCGCCGGCGCAACCTTCATCACCATGAGCGATGTCGTCCTCGAAAAAGAAGACGTCGAGCTGCTCATCGAAGAAGTCCAGGAGCAGGAGTACCACGTCGAGATGGTCACCGGTTCCTCGGACCTCGACGAAGCGCAGACCCTCGTCACCCACATCGGCAAGGTCGGCCACCTGCAGCTCGGCTTCCCGCACCAGGGCATCATGTTTCTCTACGAGGCGTCCACCGAATGGTACGACCGCTATCAGCAGCTTCTCGATTCGGTTGGCGATCTCGGCGACATCGTCTTTGAAGACGACGATGAAGACGAGCAACCCTGAGCCGACCTTGCCCGCCTCAGATGAAATCGATGTCGTGACCGCGTCGGAAACCGCTCAAGACCCGGTCGAAAAAAAAGCACCGCTACCGCGCCAGCGCTGGCTACTCAGCCCCTCCCGCGCCGGAGAAGCCGCTTCACTCGCCAACGAAGCGAAGATTCCACAATTGATCGCCGAGCTTTTGCTCGCCCGCGGAATCCACACAGCGGCCGAAGCCGAACAGTTTCTCCACCCGCGCATCGAACACCTCCTCGACCCCTTCTCGATGCTCGGCATGGATCGCGCCGTCGAGCGCATCCGCCACGCCATCCACGCGCACGAGCCGATCCTCATTTATGGCGACTACGACGTCGACGGCACCACTGCGACCGTCCTGCTTAAAACCGCCATCGAGATGCTCGGCGGCAACCCGCGCTTTCACATCCCGCACCGCCTCCGCGAAGGCTACGGCATGCAGCGCGAGATTCTCGAAACCGCCGCCCGCGACGGCGTTCGCCTCATCATCAGCGTGGACACAGGCATCCGCGCCTTCGCCGCAGCCGAAGCCGCCGCAGAGCTCGGCCTCGACCTCATCGTCACAGACCATCACCTGCCGGAACCGCAGCTCGGCGTGCCCCGGGCCCTGGCGGTTCTCAACCCCAACCAGCCCGGCTGCGGGTATGCCTGCCGCCATCTCTGCGGCGCTGGAGTGGCGTTCAAGCTCTCGCAGGCGCTGCTGGAAGTCTGGGATCTCAAACGGGCCCGGACGAAGATTCTGCCGTCGTTTCTGAAGATGCTCGCCATTGCCACAATCGCCGACGCCGTCCCGCTGCTCGGCGAGAACCGCGTCTTCGTCGCTCTCGGCCTTGCCGAGCTCCGGCGCCCCGTCGGCCTCGGCCTGCGAGCGCTAATGCGAGAAGCACAAATCGACACAGCCCGCCGCCCACTGACGCCGATCGACGTTGCGTTCCGCCTCGCGCCCCGCATCAACGCCGCCGGACGCATGGACATCGCCGCCGAGGTCATCGAACTCTTCACCACCCGCGACGGAGCCCGCGCCAACGACCTTGCGGCCAAGCTGGAACGGCTCAATCAGGAGCGCCGCGCCACTGAAGCCGCCACCCTCGCCGAAATCACGACCCGCCTCGACGAAGCCTGCTTCCGCGAATCCCACTGCATCGTCATGGACGGCGACGGATGGCATCGCGGCGTCATCGGCATTCTCGCCTCACGCATCGTCGATCAAACCGGCAAGCCCGCGGTGGTCCTCACCCGCGAGGACGGCGAAGCGTACGGCTCCGGCCGGTCGATCGCCGGTTTTCATCTTCTCGAAGCCATCGAAAGCTGTCACGAAATCTTCACCCGCTTTGGCGGACACGCGCACGCCGTCGGCTTTTCCCTGCCCGCGGATCGGGTCGAAGAATTGCGCTCCCGCCTCGCAAACTATGCCGCTGAGCATCTGCGCGACGAAGATCTCGGCAATCCCCTGGAGTGTCACTCCGAGTTACAGCTCGACCAGATCTCCCCGGATATGTATTCCTGGCTCCGCCGTCTCGAACCCTTTGGAATGGGCAACGAAGAGCCGGTCTTTATTGCGCGCGACGTACGCGTCCTTGCTCCTCCATTGTGGATGAAGGAAAAACACGTCCGCCTCCGCGTCTCTCAAGGCATGACCTTTTCCGCGGTGGGCTGGAACCTCGCCGATCGAATACGCGAGCTGCAACTCGGCCCGAACTCCGTCGTCGATCTTGCATGGCGCCTGCGCGAAAACGACCATCCGGAATTCGGTGGAATCGAACTGGAGATCGCGGGCATCGAACCCGCTTAGGCGGATTCACCCAGATCACGTCAACGTAAATTCACAGGCCGTGCCTCGACACTGCGTCGCGCCGCGGCATAGTGTAATTCTTAGAGCCTTTCCGTCCCTACGGAGAATCGAGGTCCCTCATGACCGCGTCTGTGGCTACGCTCCCTGAAACCCTGACCGCCGAAGAACTCCAGCACATGGACGCTTACTGGCGCGCCTGCAACTATCTCAGCGCCGGCATGATCTACCTCTACGACAATCCTCTGCTGCGCGAGCCTCTCAAGCCGGAGCACATCAAAAAGCGCCTGCTGGGCCACTGGGGTTCCGATCCCGGACAAACGTTTTTGTGGGTCCATCTCAATCGCCTCATCCGCAAGTACGACCTGGACATGATCTACATCGCCGGCACCGGTCACGGCGCTCCAGCGATGCTGTCGAACGCATGGATGGAAGGCACCTAGTCCGAAATCTAGCCCGACAAGAGTCAGGACCTCGAAGGGCTGCGCAAGTTTTTCCGGCAATTCTCGTTCCCCGGTGGCATCGGCAGCCATTGCACCCCGGAGCTGCCAGGCTCGATCCACGAAGGCGGCGAGCTCGGCTACAGCCTCTCCCACGCATTCGGCGCGGCTTTCAACAATCCGGACCTTATCGTTAACTGCGTGGTTGGCGACGGCGAAGCGGAAACCGGCCCGCTGGCAACCTCCTGGCACAGCAACAAATTTCTCAACCCTGTGCAAGACGGAGCCGTGTTGCCCGTCCTGCATCTGAACGGCTACAAGATCGCCAATCCCACTATTCTGGCGCGCATGCCACGCGAAGAAGTGGAGTGGCTCTTCCGCGGCTACGGATGGGATCCGCACTTTGTCGAGGGCGAAGACCCGCACCTGATGCATCAGACGATGGCCGCAACGCTGGAACACTGCGTCGAGCACATTCGCACCATCCAGCGTGACGCGCGCGACCACGGCAAGCTCACCGGCGGCAACGCAGGCTGGCCGCGCTGGCCCATGATCGTCCTGCGCACGCCAAAGGGATGGACCTGCCCGAAGGAAGTCGATGGCCACAAGGTCGAGGGATTCTGGCGCGCGCATCAGGTTCCCATCCTCGAAGTGGCGGAGAATCCCGAGCACCTGCGCATCCTGGAAGGCTGGCTGCGCAGCTATCGGCTCGAAGAGCTGTTCGACGAAGGTGGCCACCCGCACCCCGAGCTTCGCGCACTGGCGCCGGAAGGCAATCGCCGCATGACGGCAAACCCGCACGCCAACGGCGGCCTTCTGCGGCAGCCGCTCCACATGCCTGATTTCCGCGACTACGCATTCGACGTGAAGAAGCCCGGCGGCGAATACGCGGGCCCGACGGAGATCCTGGCTCATTTCCTGCGCGACGTGATGCGGAAAAACCCCCGCAACTTCCGCGTTTTTGGTCCCGACGAAACGGCCTCCAACCGGCTGCAGGCGATCTATGAAGCCAGCCCGAAAGCCTGGATGGAAGAAATTCTTCCCGAAGACGCCGACGGCACCGAGATCGCTCCCGATGGCCGCGTGATGGAGATGCTCAGCGAGCACACCCTTGAAGGATGGTTCGAGGGCTATGTGCTCACGGGACGCCACGGCTTCTTCTCCACCTATGAGGCTTTTGTCCACGTCATCGACTCGATGATCAACCAGCACGCGAAGTGGCTGGAGGAATCGAAAAAGGAACTGCGCTGGCGGCGCGCGATCTCTTCGATCAATCTGCTCATCACCTCCGTCGTCTGGCGGCAGGATCACAATGGGTTCTCGCATCAGGACCCTGGCTTCCTCGACGTCGTCGCCAACAAGAGCGCGGAGGTCACGCGCATTTATCTTCCGCCCGATGCGAACTGCCTGCTGAGCGTGGCTGACCATTGCCTGCGGTCGAGCGACTACGTCAACGTCATCGTTGCGGATAAGCAGCCGCACCTGCAGTATCTCGACATGAACAGCGCCATTCTCCACTGCACCAAAGGCATTGGCATCTGGAACTGGGCCAGTACAGATGGCGGTGTGGAGCCGGATGCCGTGCTGGCCTGTGCCGGCGACATCGCCACCATGGAAGCCCTGGCGGCGGCGGCGATCCTGCGGGAGCATTTCCCCGACCTGAAACTCCGCTTCGTCAACGTGGTCGATCTTTTCCGGCTCCAGCCATCGAGCGAACATCCTCACGGCCTCACCGATGCCGATTTTGACTCGCTCTTCACCTCCAATAAGCCGGTTATCTTCAATTTTCACGGCTACCCGCTGCTCATTCACCGGCTGACTTATCGGCGGCACAATCACGACAACTTCCACGTCCGTGGCTACAAAGAGAAAGGCAACATCAACACGCCGTTGGAACTGGCCATTCTGAATAATGTCGATCGCTTCAGCCTTGCCATGGACATCATCAACCGCGTGCCGCGCTTGCACGGCATAGGCGCTCACACGCAGGAATGGCTGCGCGATCAGATCACCGAGAGCCTGCAGTACGCGCATACAAACGGCATCGACAAACCGGAAATCCGCAACTGGGTTTGGCCGCAGTGACCGCGACCCAGGAATTAATTCTTGCGGTCAACAGTGGATCATCCTCGCTGAAGTTTGGCCTCTACCGGCAGCCGCCGGGCGATTGCAATCCCGAGTTGTTGCTCGCCGGCGGCGCCAGCGGCATCGGGCACCCCAACGGCCGCCTCCAGATCAAGGATGCCGGGGGCACGGCGAAGCTCGATGAGGCATATCAGCTCAACTCCCAGGGCCACGCGCTGAAGGAAATTCTCGACGCCATGGAACGCTTTGGCTACGGGCGTCCGGGGAGTATTGGCCATCGGGTGGTGCATGGCGGTCCGCATCTGCGGGAGCACCAGGCAATCACCGGTGCGCTGCTGGAGAAGCTGGCGGCGGCGACGCAGTTTGCTCCGATTCACATTCCGGCGGCGGTGAAGCTGATCCGCGAGACGGAGAAATTGCTGCCTGACGCCAGGCAGTATGCCTGCTTCGACACGGCGTTTCACAGCACGATGCCGGAAGTGGCTTGTCACTACCCTTTGCCGCAGCGCCTTTACGACATGGGCATTGAGCGGTACGGTTTTCACGGACTCTCGTATGAGTCGATCGTCATGCAGATCGGGGCTTTGCTGCCGGAGCGGGTGGTCTGCGCGCATCTCGGCGCCGGAGCCAGTCTGGCTGCGCTGCGCAACGGCAAATCCATTGACACCAGCATGGGGATGACGCCAGTGGGCGGGATTCCGATGGCGACGCGCAGTGGGGATTTCGATCCCGGCGTTGTGCTGTTCCTGATGCGGACCGAGCAGTTGTCGGCCGATCAGCTCGAGTCCCTGCTCAATCACGATTCCGGGCTGGGTGCGCTTTCGGGTGGCGAGTCCGATATGCGTCTCCTCGAGGAATGTGCCGCGAAGGGGGACAAAAAGGCTCAACTGGCGATCGATGTCTTCGCGCATGCAGTTCGGAAGATGATTGGCGCTTATGCGGCGGAGCTGGGCGGGCTCGATCTGCTGGTCTTCACGGGCGGAATCGGCGAACACAGCGCCGCGGTGCGGGACTGGATCTGCGATGGGCTTGATTTCATTGGCATCACCAGCGGCGACCCTGCTTTGTGTGCGAAGGTGCGGGTGGTGACCAGCGAGGAAGAACTGCAGATTGCGCGGATCACTTGCCGGTTGAAAAACAGGCAATAGGCAACAGGCAGCAGAGGGGGTAGCCCCCACCCCCTTATCTCGATTTTGCAAGTATCTGAAAAATTGTGGCTTGTGGGGGTTATCGAGCTTGATAACACCTGCCCAGGGTCGGCGTTCAGGTTCAGCATTCAGAAAACGCGGAGTTGCGGCGATCTGCCGGAGCAGCGGCGATGGGAAAGAGCTGGCGTGCGCTGGTTTTTGATCGCGCACGAGGTCCTGGGACCTGGAGCGACGAATAGAAAAGGACCCGCGTTGGCGAGTCCTTCTTATTCAGGCTTCATTTCCAGTTTGCGGGGCGGAGCGGGGAGTTGCAAGGAGAATGTGCGCGTGAGGGGAACGAAAGTACCTTAAGGCAGGCAATGGCAACAGGCAACAGGTTAAAGAGAGCGGCCGGGCGTGCGAGAACCGAGATGGAGGCAGACCTGAAGGGCCAGTCGGGCGACGGGGAAAACATTGCCATTTCCCGTGGTGGGGGAGATACTTTCTGAGGTGGGTTTTTCGCCCCAAATTGTCAGCACTTTTTTTACGAGCCATTTCGAAATCGCAATCACGGAATCAGGGATCGAAGCTGAGGCCCGACACCTGAGTCCGATCGCAGCAAAAGGGCTAGTAAGTTGGCCAATAAGCGACGGCAAATTGCTCAAATGCCTGATTCTGAAGGGCGGGAGTAGTTCAGTGGCAGAACGTCAGCTTCCCAAGCTGAATGTCGCC
>CAZSWI010000160.1:0-8716 GCA_964610635.1 uncultured Acidobacterium sp. | reverse complement strand
TGACGGTTACTTTTCTTACGGGCGGAAGACGGGAGCGCGGAATGCGCAAGCCATTTCGAAGGTATGCATGGCGGGAGTGGGGCTTTTGCGCGAGGGACGGGTCGAGGATGTGCGCATCGGAGCAGGTGCGGTCGCGCCGGTCCCGTTGCGGCTGAGCGGAGTAGAGGAGTTGCTCCGGGGGGAACGGATTGGCGATGAGGCTATCGTTGAGGCGAGGCGGCTGCTGAACGAGGCGATTGCGCCGATTGACGATATTCGGTCGGTGGCGGGGTATCGGCGATTTGTGGCGGGGAATCTTCTGGAGGAATTTCTGCGAGCGCTCGCGGTTTCGGGGGATGCTTTGAACCCGGTGCTGGCGCGGTGGAATGCGCTGCCGGAGATGGAGGCGGAGGAGGAGATACTGCCGTGTTGCGGTTCGTCGCGCTGGGCGCAGGAATTGACGCGGCTAAGGCCTTTTGCCGCGGAGGCCGTGCTGTTCGAGGCTTCGGATCGCGTGTGGCTGGGGCTTGGATTCGAGGACTGGGATGAGGCGTATCGAAGTCATCCGCGGATTGGGGAACGCAAGGCGCCGGCGGCGGCGACGAAGCAGTCCGCGGCGTGGTCAGGCCACGAACAGGACGGCATCGATGCGCGAGATGCGGAGACGCTGGCCGAGTTGGAACGGGCCAATCGGGAATATGAGTCGCGGTTTGGGCGTGTGTTTCTGGTGTTCGCAACGGGGAAATCGGCCGGTGAGATGCTGGAAATTCTTAAGCGCCGGCTCGACAATGATGCAGAGACGGAGCTGCGAGAGGCTGCGGAGCAGCAGCGACAGATCACGCAACTGCGGCTGCGGAAGTGGCTGGGGCAATGAGTGGCATCTCAACGCACGTTCTGGATCTCGCCCTGGGACGACCGGCTGTGGGCGTGCATGTGCGGCTGGAACGCGACGAGGGCGGCGTTTGGCGGGAGCTTGCGCGCGGCGCAACGGATGCTGACGGGCGGGTGAAGAGTTTGTTGCCAGTGGGAGAACCGCTGCAAGCTGGAAGATTCCGGCTGGGCTTTGAAACGGGATCTTATTTTCGCGCGCTCGGAAGCGGCAGTTTTCATCCCTATATAGAGATTGCCTTCGAGGTGCGCGATGGCCGCGAGCATTATCATGTTCCCTTGCTGGTGACGCCGCATAGTTATTCCACGTACAGAGGAAGCTGACCAACGATGATCATGCTGGGAGAGAACCGCTACGGCAAGTCGCGGGTGCGCGTGATGAAGGTGGAGCGGCAGGCCGAGCGTCACACAGTTCACGAGTGGAATGTGGAGGTGTGGCTGAAGGGCGACTTCAAAAGCTGCTTCGAGGATGGCGACAACAGCCAGATTCTACCGACGGATACGATGAAGAACACCGTCTATTACCTGGCGCGGCTATCCAAGGCGACCGACATCGAAGGATTTGCAATGGAACTGGTTACTTATTTGCTGGAGAATAACACGCAGGTGACGGAGGCGGGAGCGAACATCGCGGCCCGGCTGTGGGGACCCCTTGTGAGCGGCGGCCAATTGCACGGCACGGCGTTTATCCAGGTCGGCGACGCGCGCGAAACGACGACGGTGACGGGCAAGCGCGGCGGGACCGTGAGCGTGGCTTCGGGATTTCGAGATCTGTCAATTATGAAGACGGCGAAGTCGGGATTTGCGGGCTATATCAAAGACAAGTTGACGACGCTGAAGGAGACGCACGACCGGTTGCTGGGAACGCTGGCCTCAGGGGAATGGCAGTACAGCGCTGAAGGGGTGGACTACAAGGCCGCACGCCGACGGATCAGCGACGGGCTATTGTCTGCGTTTGCCACCCATGACAGCCTGTCCGTGCAGCAGACGCTCTACGCGATGGCAAAGGCCGCGCTCGAGGCGGAGCAGGGCATTGGCGAAATCCATTTGTCGATGCCGAACAAGCATTGCAACCTGGTCGATCTGTCGGCGTTCGGACTCGACAATCCGAACCACATTTTTGTGCCGATCGACGAGCCGCATGGCTCGATTGAGGCGACGGTGAGGAGAGCGGGTTGACCACAACCACGACCCGGGAGGAAACGCGCGCCGTGCTGGCCAGCAAGGGCGCGTCCACACTGATGCAGCGATGCCAACTAATCGCGCAGTGCACGGAGAAGCCGGGCGAGATCCTCCGGACCTTTCTTTCGCCGGTCATGGATGAAGTGCATCGGATGATGCGGCCGTGGATGGAGGCGGCGGGGATGGCCGTCGCTGTGGATCGGGCGGGCAATCTGCGCGGCGTCTATGGGGCGGATGGCGATGGTGCGGCGCCGCGGTTGCTGATCGGGTCGCATCTGGATACGGTACCGAATGCCGGAGCCTATGATGGCGTGCTGGGTGTGCTGATGGGCCTGGCGCTGGCGGAGGCCAGCGCGGAACGCAAATTTCCATTTGCGATCGAGGTTGTGGGTTTCTCCGATGAAGAAGGGACACGCTTTGGGGCGCCGTTTCTGGGGAGCCGTGCGGTTGTTGGAGAACTGACGGGTAGCTTACTGGAGTGCGTCGACGGCAAGGGCGTATCTGTAGCGACGGCTGTGACGAATTATGCCATTCAAAGACCGGAGACGATCGAGGCCGCGTTATCGGATCGGTGTGCTGCTTACCTTGAATTTCATATCGAACAGGGGCCAGTGCTGGAAAGCCGAAATCTGGCGCTGGGAATTGTGGAGGGGCTTAGCGGGCAGAGCCGGTGTTCGGTGGAGTTCCATGGCTTGGCGGGACACGCGGGCACCAATCCGATGAAGTTGCGCAAGGATGCGCTGGCAGGCGCGGCGGAGTGGATGACGCGCGTGGAGGCGATGGCCAACCGCTTTGAAAACGCCGTGGCGACGGTGGGCCAGATTACCGCGGAACCGGGAGGAGTGAACGTGATTCCTGGGGAAGTGCGTTGCAGCCTCGACGTTCGGCATGCTGAAGACGCAGTACGGGCGGCATTAGTCAGAGCCGCTTTCGATGAGGCAGGTGCGGTTGGTACAAAGCGCGGTCTCCGGGTCGAGACGGCGCAGTATCACGAGCATCCTGCAGTCCGGCTGGATGCGGGATTAGTGGCGCTGGCGGAGCGCGCGGCTGGGCAGGCGGGATATGCGACGATGCGGATGACGAGCGGGGCGGGGCACGACGCGATGGTGATTGCTCCTCATGTGCCTGCTGCGATGGTCTTTCTCCGCAATCCCGGCGGCATCAGCCATCATCCGGACGAGAGCGTGTCGGAGCGAGACGTAGCGGCGGCCATCCACACCGGTCTTTGCTTCCTCGATAAGTTCGCTGCGTATCTGGCGGAGAAAGAGACGAGGACGCGTGGCTAACGGATTACAGGGCGGAATCCATAGTCTGGGGCACACGCGCAGTATGCGGCGTGCGAGCTATCTGCTGCACACGCCAGATACATTTATACGGACGCAGATTCCTGGCACGAGCAAGGCGAGCGTAATCGTGCACGTATCGCCTGCGATAGGCGCCGGATTCACCCAGTACACGGTGGAATTTGAGCCGGGCGGGGTGCTTGGGGATGCCGCGGGACAGCGATTTGTGTATGTGCTGGAAGGGGCGGTCACGGTGGACGCGGGGCCGCACAAACACGCCGTGGCGAAGGATGGGTATGCCTACATTCCGCAGGGTGTGGAGCAACGGGTATCGGCTATCGAGAAAGCGCGCGCAGTGGTCATTGAGCAACCGTATCGAGCGGCGAAGGGCATCAAGATTCCGGAGTTGCTGGTTGGACACGAGCCGGAGGTCGCGGCCCAGCTGCTGATGGGTGATCCGGACTTGCAGGTGCGGTCGTTGCTGCCCGATACGATGGCGTTCGATTTCGCCGTGAATACGATGACGTATCAGCCGGGTGCAGCATTGAGCATGGTGGAGATTCATGTGATGGAGCATGGGTTGCTGATGCTCGAGGGCGGCGGCATCTACAGGCTCGACGACGATTGGCATCCAGTGACAGCGGGGGATTTCATCTGGATGGCGCCATACTGCCCGCAATGGTTTGGAGCTCTGGGGAAGTCTCGGGCAAAATATCTGATCTATAAGGACTGGAACCGGCATCCGCTGTGGTGAAGATGAAGATCGAAGTGGATGCGGAGCGCGTGGCGCGAGAGATTGACGCGCTGGCGGCGATTACTGAGGCCGAGCCGCCGGCGGTGACGCGCGTCGTATTTACGGAGCACGATCTCCGCGCGCGGGTATGGCTGAAGGAGCGGTGCAGCGAGGCTGGGCTGGCGATCCGCGAGGACGCGGTTGGCAATACGTTTATTCGGTGGGAGGGTTCGCGGCCGGAGTTGCCGGCTGTGGCTACTGGATCGCACCTCGACGCAATTCCGAATGCAGGGAAGTTTGACGGCGTAGTTGGAGTGCTGGGCGGCCTTGAGGCGATTCGCGCATTGCGGCGCTGTGGGTTTGAACCGGAGCGGTCGATTGAGCTGATTCAATTTACGGCGGAGGAGCCCACGCGGTTCGGTGTGGGCTGTCTTGGAAGCCGGTTGATGGCCGGGGTGCTGAGGCCCGAAGCGGATGAGCAATTGCGCGGGAGCGATGAATTGACGCTGCACGCGTCGCGGACGGACGCCGGGTTTACCGGTGATCTGGCCTCAGTGCGAATGGAGCGCGGGCACTATGCGGCGTTTGTGGAACTGCATATCGAGCAGGGTCCGATTCTGGAGCTTGAGGGGATTGCCATCGGCGTTGTTACGAATATTGTCGGGCCGGCGAGCTTCTTCATCACAGTCGAAGGACAGGGCGGTCACGCTGGCGGAGTCCTGATGGCGGACCGGCATGATGCGTTGTGCGCGGCGGCGGAGTTGATCGTTAAGATAGAAATGCTGGCGAAGGGGTCGGGTTCACCGGACACCGTGGCGACGGTGGGGATCTGCGAGGTTCATCCTGGGGCGATCAACAGCATTCCGAGCCGCGTGAAGCTGGGAGTCGACCTGCGCGACACGGATGGACCACGTCGGGATCGGGTGCTGGGGGAGGTCACAAGCGCGGCGCAGGAGATTGCGCGACAGCGGCAGATACAAATCACGACGCAAACGGTGAATGCAGATGAGCCCGCTGCTTCTTCGCCATCGATTGTCGAGGCAATCGAGCGCGGATGCGAAGCGGAGGGGCTTTCTTCGCGCAGGCTTGTGGCCCGTGCGTATCACGACTCCTCGTTTATGGCGCAGATTGCGCCGATGGCGATGATCTTCGTCCCGTGCCGGGGTGGAGTGAGTCATCGGCCGGATGAATACGCTGCCCCGGAGCATATTGTGGGCGGGGTGAAGGTGCTTGCGCAGACCCTTGCCGAGCTGTCGCGGGCTCACTGAGCGTTACAGTACGCGAGGGTGTAGGCGCTGGCCGGATCGATGGGCTGCGCGATGAGCTTCAGTTCAGAAAGCTGGGTATACATCGTTGTCCAGCGGGCAGGATCCATGTGGCCAGTGTTGGCTGGATTGCCGTCATCTACAAAGTGACCGTCTTTGAGAGCCTGCCATGTGAACTGCATTTGCTCGGGTGCCTGGGCGGGGTTGAGCTTGAGCAAATAGGCATTCACGACGGAAGGACCCTCCATGTAGTCGCGCCAGCCGCGAATCGAGGCGCGCACGAATTTCGCAACGACGTCGGGATGCTGCGCGAGATAGCTCCTGGAGGTGAAGAAAACGCGATAGGGCGCGTATCCGGTATCGCTGATGAGGAGGGTTCGAACAGACGCGCCAGCCTTGCGGGCGAAGAACGGCTCAGACGTAACGAAGATTTGCTGGATGTAGTTGGGGTCGGCGAGGAAATTAGCGATGCTGTATGTGGCGGGAATTTCGCGAGCGTTTTTGAGTTTGTAGCGACGGACCAAATATTCAAACCAGGTAGCAGCGGGTTTGATGGCGATGGAGCGTCCGTCGAGATCGGTGAAGGAATGAACGGGAGAATCGGCGTGGAGCAGGATTCCCTGAGGATCGTGCTGCATGGTGGTGCCGACCGCCACGAGAGGCTCACCTTGCGAATCGGCTTCGAGGATGCGGTCGGAGGAACCCATGGCGAATTGCGCAGAGCCTGTGGAGACTTGCTGTTCAGCGACATTCATGGGGCCGCCGGGGAGGATGGTGACGTCGAGGCCCTCCTGCCGGTAGTAGCCCTTGAGCAGCGCATCGTAGAAGCCGCCGTGCTCGGGCTGCGGGTACCAATCGGTCTGGAAAGTAACGGGAATGAGGCCGCTGGCGGTGGCTCCGCGATGGCAACCGGCGGAGAGAATTGTCAGAGCGAGACAGAGAAAAGCTGTGCTGACGCGGCCCATGTTCGAGGTTAGCATGGGGCTAACGGTCTTCGAGAGCGAGTTGTTCGCCAAGCAACGCGGCGAAGCGCAGAAGGCGGCGGTCGTCTTTGTGGGCTGCGATCAGTTGCAGGCCGGAGTGGGGCGATGGGAGGACGACTGCGGGATTCCCCCCGAGACTGGCAGGAGTGGTAAGACGCAGGATGCTTGCGCGTGACTCCGTGTGGTCGGCCCCGGCGAGCAGACGGGTGAGAGGTGAAACAGGCGCGAGAAGAAAATCGAAGCGCTGGAAAAGCTGCTCCTGCTCAAGACGGAAGTTCCGATGGCGTTGACGGAGCTGGTGAATTTCGCTGTCGCTGCGCGACGCGCCCCATGCAAGGCGATCGGCAATGGCGGGTTCAAATTCATGGAAGAGGCCGGCGTGGATTTTTGCTGCTTCGTACGCCTGGATGGGGGCATAGATGTCCCAGGCTTCGGACCAGAATTCCGGATTCACAAGCTCCGGTTCATTTTCGATACCGCCACTGTTACAAATACGTTTTAACCAGACTTTCATCGCGTGGAGGACTGCGGGATCGCAGGGGTCGAGGAGCGGCCCGGTGAGGACGCCGATGCAGGTGGTTGTGGAGGGAGGATTTTCCTTCGGCAACTCGAAGAGTGATTCAGCGAGGAGTGGAAGATCGCGCAGATCGCGGCAGAGCCAGCCGATGGTGTCGAAGGAGGGGGCGAGATGATAGCCTCCCGTCCAGTCGCCGATGCCGAGGGAAGAGCGATAGCCAGCGAGTCCACAGAGTGCGGCCGGGGCGCGAACTGAGCCACCCGTGTCGGTGCCGATGGCGGCGAGGGCGGAGCCTTCCTGAATGGAGGCGGCGGCGCCGCTGGAGGAGCCACCGGTGAGTAGGGTAGGATCGGCGGGCTGCAGGCAATCCCCGTAATCGCGATTTTCTCCGGTGATGCCGTAAGCGAGCTGATGGAGGTGGGTTTTTCCCGTGATGAGGGCGCTGGCGCGGCGAAGGCGCTCGGCGACCCAGGAGTCGGCGGAAGCATTTTGTTTATGGGCCGCATAAAATTTCGAGCCGCTGCTTGTCGGGAATCCTGTAAGGTCGAAACAATCTTTCAGAGAGACAGGCAAACCGTAGAGGGGCAGAGGCTGCTTCGGGGGACCCCCGCGATCGAGTTGGCGGTGCGCTTCGGTGAGGGTCCAGGCTGGATCGAGCGCGAGGTAGGTGTTCCGGCTGGCGTTGCCATTGGCGCGCGCGAGGCAGTTCTGGAGCTGCTCAATCGGGTTCGTGTCTCCGGACTTGTACGCTGCGAGGAGTGCCGTGATTGGTGAGGGCTGCGGCGTCATTCGGCCATTGTAGAGTGGAGAACGCAGGGCGACGGCTTGACTTGCCGAAGGAGTCGGGACTGCATGGGTGAAAACGGGGCGCACCGGTCCGCGACGTTGCGGAGGAAGGATGAAGCGATTCTCGCGGACCTGATTCGTTTTACCGCGCTCAGCTTTTCGACCGCGGCGCCGGTTCCGTTTGGCGCGGCGGTGGTGGAGACGCGGACGGGGAAGCTTTTGTATCGCGGGCGCAATGCGGTGATGCGGGAGAGCGATCCGAGCGCGCATGCGGAGACAAGGGCTGTCCGCAAGGCTTGCAAAAAACTGGGGCGGCCTTCGCTCGCGGGCTATACGCTGTACAGCACCTGCGAGCCGTGCCCGATGTGTATGGCGAATGCATTGTGGGCGGGCGTGGATCGCGTGGTGTTTGGGGCAACGATCGCCGATGCGAACGAGCATTGCCGGCAGATTCGCATTGCGGCGCGGGAAGTGGCGCGACGGAGCGATATGCAATGCGAGGTGGAGGGGGAAGTGCTGAGAGCAGAGTGCCGCGCGCTGTTTAATGATCCGCGGATGCAGCAGGCTTTTCGCAGCTGGGGAAAGCGCAAACGGTGAGGGAGGCGCAAGTGCTGGCGGAGGATTTGACGGCGCTGCTGGGCGATGCGTCGCGGGTACTGACCGCGCCTGCGGTGGTGGAGCGGTTGTCGAAGGATTTTTATTGGTATTCGCCGGTGCTGCGTCCAGCGCTGGAAGGGAAGCGCGCGGATGTGGTGGTGCAGCCGGTGAGCGTGCAGGAAGTGCGGGACGTGCTGCGGTATTGCTATCGGCACGATGTTCCGGTTACGGCGCGCGGTGCGGGCACGGGGAACTACGGGCAGGCGATCCCGCTCTGCGGAGGCTTGGTGCTCGATCTCTCGCGGATGGATCGGGTAGCGGAGATCACCGCGGATGGCGTCGCGGTTTGTGAGCCGGGAGTTCGGTTAGGGGTGCTGGAAACGGCGGCGCGCGAGCAGGGATGGGAGCTGCGATGCTACCCAAGCACTATCGTCAAGGCCACGGTTGGCGGATTTCTTGGCGGCGGATCGGGCGGGATTGGTTCGGTGATGCATGGCGGGCTG
>CAZSWI010000159.1:0-8736 GCA_964610635.1 uncultured Acidobacterium sp. | reverse complement strand
CCGCGAAGTACTCGAAGATCGTGAACGTCGGCACCGCCGGAATGTGCTTCTCCTTCATCAATCGCATCGTCTCGTCGCTTAACTGCGTCGCATGGTCGATCGACGCCACCCCCGCCTCCGCCGCATACAGCGTTCCCGGCTCGCCCTGTGCATGGACACCAACATTCATCCCCAGCCGAGCCGCCTCCTCCACGCCGGCCTTCAACTGCGCCTCCGTATATTGATACGGCGAGTGAAACGCCCAGAACTCCGGATCGCCCCCCACCGCGGGTTTCCCTTGTTGCTGTTCCGGAGTTGGCTCAGAATCCGGCCCCGTCTCGTACATCTTCACGAACGTCGACCCCTGCTTATGCTGCTCACGAATCACCGCCACAATCTCATCCGCGCTGTTCGCATAATCCGCGTTCGACAACACGTGCTGCGCGGGATTGTATTTGTTCGCATCCTCATGGCCACCCAAAATATCAACCGCATTCCCGCTGATCCGCAGCCGAGGCCCGGGAATCAATCCATCATCAATTGCCCGCATCACCGCCGTGTCCGCTGACCCCGCGCCCTCCGTCCCCATATCGCGCTCCGCCGTGAATCCAGCCATCAGGTCAGCCTTAGCAGCCAGCGTCGCAATAATCGTCCGCTCCGGCACACTCTCCTCCACCGTCTGCAAATCCTCCGCCCCCGGATGCAAAAACAAATGCACGTGAGCATCGATCAGCCCCGGCATCAGCGTCATGTCGCCCAGATCAATCACCTCCGCCCCCGCAGGATGCTCGACCGAAGATCCAGCCGCGACGATCCGTTCGCCCTCCACCAACACTTCTCCCGGCGTGACAATCTTCCCCGCCGCCACGTCCAGCAGCCGAGCCGCATGCAGCACAATCGCATGCTTTGCCACCACATTCGGCTTGGCTGCGCCAGCCTCCTGCCCCCTCGCCAGACATGACCCCAGAACCACCATCGCCACCACGAACCCGCCGTCAATCCTCATCCGTTTCTCCCCGTCATCATCCTGCAACGCAGCATATCTCTGAATCTATAATCGCTGCCCGGACCCCGGTATGCGAACGTTTCGCGCGGCCATCGTCACGGCCGTTGCAGGAAGCCGATTCGAAGCAGAAACGCCGCTTCCTCCGCATGCGCCGTCTGCACCGCCTCAGGTGATGGATCGAACGGCCCTTCCTCCTGAGCACGAGGATCCAGGTTGCGTGTGAGCAGGTGCCCCACCCCAGGAAAGAGATGAATCTCGCAGGTTCCGCCCACCTGGATTACGCGATCGCAAAATCGCTGTGCCCCGGCCAGTGGAGTCTCCGTATCGCGAGTTCCCTCCATCATAAGGACCGGCGGCAATGGTTTCTCGATGTTGTCCGCCGGCGAGATGGCCTTCACGTCCGATCGCGAACCCAGCAGCAGTCGCGGCCACGGGTCGCCGGCAATCGCGACCGCGGGCGAAAGTAAAATCAGCGCATCGGGCACAGCGCTGGTCTTGCTTTCTTCAGGATGAGCAAAAACTGCCGCCGCTGCGGCGAGATGTCCTCCCGCAGAGATTCCATCAACGGCAACTCGATGGCTATCGACTCCCAGTTCGCTGGCATTATCGCGTACCCACCGGACGAGGTCTCGCACATCGGCCATCGCTTCCAGTGGCGTGGTCGTTTTCCTGTCCGACAGCCGGTATTCCCCGGCGATCGCTACTAGCCCCAGTCCGGCATACCGTTTGGCATTGTCATAGCACCACTCCGGGTCGCCGTCCGTCCATCCGCCTCCATGCAGCAGAATGATCGCAGGGCGCCGCGCGACCTGGCCCGCCCCATCGGGCCAAAACACATGAGCCGTTAACTTCACGCCCCCCACGGTTTTGTAAACCTTGATTGTGGGCCCGGGCTTCGGAACCTGCGCGTCCAACAAGCTGACAGGAGCAACAAAGGATGACAGGAGCATCAGGCATGACCGGGCGCGCGTTGGCAAGTATCGGCCGAATCGAGATGGCATGCGAATGTGAGCCTCCGTGAGTGCATTCTATGGAGCACCGTTCGCGGAGTTTACGAATATCCGGAGCTTTGTGTTCCGGAATGCCGTCGCGAATGCCGCCCCGGTGGAAGACCTTCCATTCGCGACCCGCCTTTCGCGCACCACGGTCCCTCGCAAACCCGGTGCTATCCTGCCTCCAGTGGACTCCCCAGCCATCGCCTTCCGCGACCTCACCCGCTGCTTCGGCCAATTCACAGCCGTTGACCACATCACCCTTCAGGTCGCCCGCGGCCAGTTCTTCGGCTTCCTCGGACCCAACGGCGCCGGCAAATCCACCACCATCAAAATGCTCACCGGCCTTCTCGCCCCTACCTCGGGCTCTATCGAAATCCTGGGCATCGACTTTGCCGCCCACCCCCTCGAAGTCAAACGGCAAATCGGCGTCGTTCCGGAAGGTCTCGCGCTCTTCGGCCGCCTCACCGCATCCGAGTATCTCCGCTTCGTAGGCCGCATGTACGGCCTCGATCGCGATACCACCAACCGCCGCACCGCAGAGCTCCTCGACTTCATGAATCTCGCCGGCGAGCCCAAAAAGCTCGTCACCGACTTCTCGCACGGCATGCAGAAGAAGCTTGCCCTCGCCGCTGCCGTCATCCACGGCCCCAAAGTGCTCTTCCTCGACGAGCCGTTCGAAGGCGTCGACGCCATTGCCGCCGGATCCCTCAAGGCCATGTTGCAGCGAATGATCGACCGCGGCGCCACGATCTTTCTCACTTCCCACGTTCTCGAAATCGTCGAGCGCCTCTGCAGCCACGTCGCCATCATTCACCAGGGGCGGATGGTTGCGAATGGCTCGCTCGACGAACTCCGAGCCGGCATCGCACTCGCTGGCGACGACGCCAACGAGAAGCTCACGCTGGAAGAAATCTTCCTGCGCATCGTCGGCGGAAGCGCCGAAGCGAACGAGGCCCAGCTTCAGGAGCTCTCGTGGCTGGCCTGAACCCCGGTTTGAGCGCAGACGATCTCCTCCCAGCGCCGCATGCCGGACCCTTCTCGGCGCTCGCCCGCCAGCAATACGCGGCGCTGGTCTGGCTGCAGTTCCGCATGTTCTTGAACGGCTTTCGCACCATGCGCGGCAGCTTCGAATTTGGGGCAAGGATCCTCACCGGTTTCCTCTTCTTAGTCATGGCCGTTGGTCCCGCCTTCGGTCTCGGCTTCGCCGCATGGATCGGCGTCAGCCAAGGTCGTCGGCTCGCCTTAGCCCTTCCATTGTGGGTGCTGTGCGGCGTCTGGCAAGTCTTCTCGGCGCTCGTCCCGGCGCTCGCCGGCCAAAATCCTGAACTGGCGCATCTGCTCCGCTTCCCCGTCAGCTTCGGTTCGTGGATTCTTCTCTTCCTGATCTACGGCGCATTCACGCCTTCCACGCTCATCGGCCTCGTCTGGGCCCTGGGCATCGGCATTGGCGTTACGGTGGCGCGGCCCGACCTCTTCCTTTCAACCGCTGTCACGCTCGCTCTTTTTGTCTGCTTCAATATTCTGTTGTCGCGCACCATCCTCGCGTGGGTGGAGCGCTGGATGGCGCAGCGGCGCACGCGGGAAATCTTCACCGGCGTCCTTCTTCTTTTGGCTCTCGCCGCGCAGGTGTTCAACCCAGCCTTTCATGACTACGGCCAAATGCGTCGCAGCGGCGCAGCCCACCACCGCAATGCCCCGAAGATTCCATCAAGAGTGTGGGCCCTTCAGGCCGCCTTGCCTCCCGGCCTGGCCGCGGAAGCAATCGTCCAGCCCATGGGCCACACGGGCACCGGAGGACTCCCGCTCTGCGGCCTTGGCCTCTACACCGCGGCCATCGCCGGTTTGCTGACACTGCGGTTGCGTGCTGAAAGCCGCGGCGAGAGCCTCAGCGAAGCCCCTCGCGGTGCTGCGCGCGCGAAAGCCCGAGAACAAAACCGCGCTCCCGCAGTCCTCGACTTTTCCGGACCCATCGCCGCGGTCTTCGAAAAGGACCTGCGCTATCTGCTGCGCAGCGGGCCCATGCTCTATGCGCTCGCTGCCCCTCTGGTGATGGTCTTTCTCTTCGGCGGCGCTGTTCGTTCGGGAAACCTCGGACACCTGCGCGCCGAATACGCGCTTCCTCTGGGGCTCGTCTGGGCCTTCCTGGGTCTAACGCGACTGGTGACGAACAACCTCGGCATGGATGGGCAGGGCCTGTCATTTTATTTCCTCTCTCCCACCCCGTTGCGTACTGTAATCCTCGCCAAAAATGCGCTCCACCTCACCCTGTTACTGTTGGAAGCCGTTCTGATCACCGGGCTGGTCATCTTCCGCTTCGGGCTGCCCGCTCCCGCCATCGCCGTGGCCACGCTGGCCTGGGTACTCTTTGCCGTCCCAACCAACTTCGCCGCAGGCAATCTGCTGTCCATCCTCATGCCTTATCGCATGAACCTGAACCGCATGCGCAACGAACCAGGCGCGATCGGCAACGGCCTGCTCAGCACATTAACCCAGGCGGTGGTTCTCGGAATCGGTGCGCTCGTCTACCTTCCCTGCGCAATCTTCGATCACCGCTGGCTGGCCACCCCGATACTGCTCGCCCTCGCCGCCGTCGGCTTCTTCGCGTATCTGCGCATCCTCGCCAATGTCGATCGGCTCATGCAATCGAAACAGGAGCCACTGCTCCTCCAACTGGCAAAGACCGCATGATGCGATGACGCAATGAAATATGTAACAGTAGAGATTACAAAGTGGCCCATCCAGTGGGCAGGCGGGGATGAGGTCATTTCGCCCCAGCCGATAAACTCTTAGACAGAGCCGCAGATGCGACCCATCGTTCTTTTCTTCCTACTCCTGATTTCCGTTCGCTTTGTTTATGGCCAGGCCGGCCCACCTTTTCTCAATGACGATCCCGACACTCCCGGCAATCGCCATTGGGAAATCAACTTCGGATTCACCGCCCTCCACAACCCAGGCGCCTCCTATTACCAGACTCCGGACTTTGACTTCAACTATGGCTGGGGCGACCGCATCCAGCTCAAATACGAACTACCCATCTCCGAATACACCAATCTGAACGACACCACTGTCGCCGGACTCGGAGAATCGCTGCTGGGCATCAAGGGGCGCTTCTATGAGCACCGTCGCGCCGGTAGTAAGCCCGACGACGACAAAGCCGTCAATTTTTCCCTCGGAACGTACCCCCAGCTCTCCCTCAACAATCCTACCAGTGCTGTGCGTCGCAACGTCGTCCAGTATCCCGGCCCCAACTTTCTTCTGCCTATCGAAACCAACGCCCGCATTGGCTGGCTCCGCCTGGACGGTCAAGTTGGATATTGGTTCGGAAACGCGCACGCGCCCCAGGACTGGATTCGCGGACTCGTAGCCGGTCACGAATTCACAGAAAAAACCGAGCTGTATGCCGAGATCTTCGACGAGCAGGACGCGAACCGCATCGACGGCGCTCCTAAACAGCGCGAAACGGTGCTCGATCTTGGCGGACGTCACGCGATCGACAGAAACAACTCCGTGCTCCTGCTCTTCATGGCCGGCCGCGGCTTTCAAGCGGTCACCGTGGCGAACGGTCAGCCAAACTGGGTCGCGTATGCTGGCCTGCAACTCCTGCTCGGCCCAAAGGAGAAGGACCAGGTCCGCGGCAAGCTTCCCAACGAAGACAATCCGTGACTGAGCGGAGAAGGCCGCTCCCGGCTACCGTCTGATCAGGGCCCGGCTCCTGGCCCACGGCCCCAAGCCTCCTTTAGGCCAGCTCGTAGCCAGCGAAGAAATACCCAATCTCGAATCGCGCCGTATCCTCCGCGTCCGAACCGTGAATCGCGTTCTCCTCAATCGATCCCGCGTACTTCTTTCGGATCGTCCCCTCTTCCGCATTCGCGGGATTCGTCGCGCCCATCAGCTTCCGCAGATCGGCAATCGCGTTCTCCTTCTCGAGCACCATCGCCACAATCGGCCCCGAAGACATGAACTCGGTCAGCGACCCGAAGAACGGCCGATCCCGGTGAACGTAGTAAAACCCCTCGGCCTGCGGTTTCGAGATGATCACCTTCTTGATGGCGACGATCCTGAACCCCGCCTTCTCAATCTCGGCAAGAATGGCGCCTGCGTGGCTCTTCCGGACCGCATCCGGCTTAATAATGCTGAACGTTCGCTGTGACAACGGCTTCGTCTCCCTGAAATAATGTGATATTGCCAGTGTAGAGCAGGCTTCCATTCGATCATCAATTCACGTCGTTACTGCTTCCTCAAAGGCAGTGGTGGATTCGCTAGGGAACTCGTTCAGGATCTGCTCGTCCCCGAGCTCAAGGCGCCGCGCGTTTCCGTGGATTCCGTCAAGTCCGAACGATTTTGCGGAATGACAAGCTAGCGGAAACGATCAGCCGGCCAGACGGCGACGAGTTCGCGGAAAGCATCGATGCCAGCCGAGCGGAAATGCGGTCTCGGGATGACAATCTGCCGGAGTCGATCGATGCCACAAGGGCCGAACTGCGACCGTCCTCCGATTCCGTTAAAGCTGAGCCGCGTCTGCGCGATGAGCATATGCAGGACTCCGAGTAAATTGCCTGGGATTGGTGTTTGCCGGTTGGTGCCGCCCGTTGGTTAGCGCTCTGCGACGCCTTCGAGTAAATCGAAGAATTCGGGGAATGAGATGGCGGCGGATTCGGCTCCGCGTATGAGTGTGTCTCCTTCTGCGCGGAGGGCGGCTACGGAGAAGGCCATGGCGATGCGGTGATCGCCGCCGGAGTCGATGGTGGCTCCGTGGAGGGTTTGTCCGCCGGGAATGTCGAGGCCGTCGTCGAACTCTTCGACTTCAGCGCCCATAGCGCGCAGGTTGGCGGCGACGAGGGCAATGCGGTCGGATTCTTTAACGCGGAGTTCTTTCGCGTCGCGGATGCGGATGCCGTTTTGTGTGTATGGACCGATGGCGGCGAGGACTGGCAGCTCATCGATGAGCTGCGCGGAGAGCGCACCGGAGATGCTGGTGCCGGTGAGGCCGAGGGGCGGCGCGTTGACCTGAACGGTGCCGACAAGCTCATCATTTTTGGTTTCGAGGTTGAGGACGCCGATGTGGGCGCCGAGCGCGGTGAGGACGTCGAGGAGCGTGGCGCGGGTGGGGTTGAGGCCGAGGTCGTCGAAGATGAGGTTGGAGCCGGGGAAGAGCGCGGCTGCGCAGAGGAAAAAGGCGGCTGAGGAGATGTCGCCGGGGACGGTGGCGTCGATGGCGTGCAGGTGTTGGCCGCCGGCGATGGAGACGGAGTTTTTGGTGCGGTCGACTACGGCGCCGAAAGCACGGAGGGCAAGCTCGCCGTGGTCGCGGGTGCGGACGGATTCGCGAACGCTAGTGGTGCCGTCGGCCCCGAGTCCGGCGAACAGAATCGCAGTTTTGACCTGGGCGCTGGGGGTGGGTGTGGTGAAGTCAATGGCGGTGAGCGGCGCGCCGTGAATATTAATGGGCGCGTGGCCCTCGGTGAGTTCGATATGCGCTCCCATTAAGGCGAGGGGCTTGCGGATGCGCTCCATGGGGCGGCGGCTGAGGGAAGCGTGGCCGGTGAGGGTGAAGGTGCCTGGAGCTTGGCCGGCGAGGAGGCCGGAGAGCATGCGCATGGTCGAGCCGGAGTTGCCGCAGTCGAGGGGGTGGCTCGGGGACGTGAAGTGGCCGCCGGCGCCGGTGATTTCGACTGCGTCGTCGTTGCGCGTCACCTTTGCGCCGATGGCTTCGACGCAGGCGAGGGAGGAGGCGCAGTCGGCTCCTGTGGAGAAATTGGTGAGGCGGGTGGTTCCCTCCGCGAACCCGCCGAGCAATGCGTAACGGTGGCTGATACTTTTGTCGCCGGGCAGGCGGAGGCTGCCCTGGATGTTGCGGGCGGGGTGGATGAGGCGTTCGGTGGCAGTGGCTTGCAAAGTCTCTCCGAGAAGTATTGGCTGTGCTTATCGTACCTGCTGGGCCTTAAGAAAGCGTTCAGCGCGCAGCGTTCAGCGATCAGAAATGCGCCTGGTGCGGACGGAATCGATGATGGGGACTGTCGGTGCTTGATTTCCACTTTGCGCTATGCGAGGCTCGGATCGTAGTGAGTCCCCCTCTTTGTGAAATGTTCGCCGAGGAGTATCGCGCTCTTCGGCCGCGTGCTCCCATTCCTCCGATTGAAGTTCGGTTTTATCGCTTCACGTCGCTGAACACCACGATCCGGCTGCGCGAGGGGCGCATTCGGGTGAGCCTTTCGGATTTGCTGGAGGGCGCGCCGGAGGCGGTGCTGCGGGCGATCGCGCACATCCTGCTGGCAAAGTTGTATCGCCGGCCGATTGATGCGGGGCAGGCGCGGCGATATCGGCGGTTTACGTCGAGCGAGGCGGTGGTTCGGCAGAGCGAGCGGATCCGGCAGACGCGGGGGCGGAAGCGGATCGGGTCGGCGCAAGGCGAGCACTACGATCTTGACGAAGTTTTCGAGACGCTGAACCGGCGGTTCTTTTTTGGGCTGATGGGACGGCCGCTTCTTACCTGGAGCGAGGTTTCGGCGAGGCGGCTGCTGGGGCATTACGACTCGGCGCACAACACGATTATGGTGAGCCGCGTATTCGACCGGAAGGGGACGCCGCGGTACGCAATCGAATATCTGATGTATCACGAGATGCTGCACCTGAAGCATCCGGTGAAGCAGAAGAACGGGCGGCGGTGCGTGCACTCGAGGGCGTTTCAGGAAGAGGAAAGGCTGTTCCCGGAGCTGGAGCGGGCTAAGGCTTATTTGAAGACGCTTTGAAGGCGGC
>CAZSWI010000158.1:0-8814 GCA_964610635.1 uncultured Acidobacterium sp. | reverse complement strand
AACAACGGACCGGAGGTGAAGACTTACACCTTCGATCAGCTGGTGAGCACGCTGAACAGCGTTGCGCCTTATGACTGGGCGGCGTTCCTGCATGAGCGGCTCGATTCGAAATCGCCGGATGCGCCGACCGGGGGCATCGAGAACGGCGGTTGGAAGGTCACATACAGCGGCGAGGCGATTCACTTGCCTGGACGGAGAGGCAATGCGGGCGATACCTACTCGATCGGGCTGCAGCTGGGCGAAGACGGCGCGGTCACTGACTCGATCGTCGGCAGCCCCGCCTATGACGCCGGTATCACGTCGGGGATGAAGGTGATCGGGGTCAACGGGCGCGTCTACACACATGATGGGCTCGAAGACGCGATCGAGACGGCGAAGGAGGGGTCCAGGCCGATCTCGATCCTGGTGGTCAGCGACGACTATTTCAAGACAGCCAGCGTGGACTATCACGGTGGAGCGCGGTATCCGCATCTGACGCGGGTTGAGGGGAAGCCCGACTATCTCGACGAACTGATCAAGGCCCGGGCGGGTCAGTAGGGTTCCGGATCCTTGTCGCTTCATTTTTGAGGCGATGATTGGGAAATCTGTTTTTTTTCACAGGCTCACAGGCTCACAGGCACGGGCTTTAGGACTTTGTTTTTTCAGATTGCGGGCGACAGTTGCAGATTCGACAACTTTTTCGATTAGCGGACTTTGAAAGGCCGGGTCCCCCGGACGATCCTCCGGCGGACGGGCTTTGATGGATCTGCACGAAACTGGGGCAAGCGGCAGGATTCTGTTTGTTTTTTCGGAGGTACAGGTTGGAAGGCCTTCGGGACCCTTGGGGATCGGGATCAGCCTGGTGGTTGTGTGCGCGGCGTGGATGCGGGCGCGCCGAAGTATAGGGAGTGGTAGGCGCATTTGGGCTGTTGGTGACGCTAGTCTGGCTCTACCTTGAGATACGGTGGCTGCTGACGAAGATGCGGAGACGACGGTAAGAAGACAGGGGACAGGAACACGGAACAGAATCGACACAGAGGGTCCGGTAGAAGCCGGGCCCTCTTTCGTTGTAACGATGCTTCAGCGGCGTTTTTCGAGGGAATGTTTCTGAATGATGCCGGCGCCTTCGCGGATGACGATGATCTGGTCGGCGTTGATATTAGTGAGGCGATCAACGGCGCCCGAGGGCCAGTGGACTTCGACGGTGTCGGCTTTGGTTGAGGAGCCGAGGCCGAAGGTGAGAACCAGTTCGCTGGCGGAGAGGTAGCTGGATCCGCTGCGCAGCAATTGCTTTTGGGTTGTGGTGGCGGATTTTATCTGGACTTCCGAGCCGATTCCATCACGATTGGATTTAGTGCCGATGAGCTTGATGCGCAGGGAATGATTCGTTGACCCCTGGTTCATGAAGAGGGTGGCTGGGCCGGCGTTGGTGGTGATGACGATGTCGGGCGCGCCGTCGTTGTTGATGTCTCCGTTGGCTGCGCCGCGGGCGACGCGCGCGGCGTCGAAGGACTGGCCCATTGCGGCGGCGACGTCCTCGAATCCTTTGCCGGCGAGATTGTGGTAGAGATGGGGCGGCTCGGCGAAGTGGATGCGCTGCTGGATGCGCTCAATGCTGTCATCGAGATGGCCATCGGCGACGTAGAGATCGGGCCAGCTGTCGAGGTCGTAGTCGAAGAAGAAGCAGCCAAAGCCGAGGGTGAGGAGGCTGGCCCGGCCGACCACCGAAGTGGGGGCGGCATCGACAAAGAGGCCGTTGCGCTCGTTGTGATAGAGGCCGATCATCTGGTTGGAAAAATTGGTGACGACGAGGCTGGGATAGCCGGAGCGGTCGTAGTCGGCGGCGTCGATGCCCATGCCGGCGCGGGCGACGCCATCGTCGCTGTAGGCGACCCCGGCGGCCACACCCTGCTCGGTGAAGGCCCCGTTGCGATCGTTGATGTAAAGCTTGTTGGGTTGTGTGTCGTCGCTGATGGCGATGTCGGGCCAGCCGTCCTGATTGGCATCGAGAATTGCGACGCCAAGACTTTTAGAAGTGGAGTCGAAGAGGCCGGCTTTCTTCGTTACATCTTCGAAGGTTCCATTGCCCCGATTGTGCCAGAGGCGCACGGACGAGCCGGCGTAGGTCTCGGGGGTGCAATAGGACTTTGTCTTGCCATCCATGGTGCAGTAGAGGTCTTTTTCAGGGGACCACTGGACATAGTTGGTGACAACGAGATCGAGGTGGCCATCGCGGTCGTAGTCGACCCAGGCAGCGCTGGCGCTGAGTTCGGGGACGGTGGTCAGGCCGGCCTTTTTCGTAACGTCGGTGAATGTGCCATTGCCATTGTTACGAAATAAATGATTCTGTCCATACGCTGTTACAAATAAGTCGTCGTAGCCGTCGTTGTCGTAGTCGCCGACGGCGACTCCCATGCCGTACATGGGGATGGCGAGGCCGGCTTTTTGCGTAACGTCGGTGAAGGTGCCGTCGTGATTGTTGTGGTAGAGGACGGGGGTCGAGACGTGGCCGGGATGGCCGGGCCAGGCGGTACCGTTGGCGATGAAAATGTCCTGCCAGCCGTCGTTGTCGTAGTCGATGAAAGCGACGCCGGGGCCGAGGGTTTCGGGCAGGAATTTCTTGCCGAAGGCGCCGTTGTTGTGGGTGAAGCGGATGCCGGCATTTTGGGTGATGTCGACGAAATGGATTGGCTCTGGCGCGGAGGCGGGGCTGGCAATGCCGGAGTTGGGCGCAGCGGTGACGGCTAAGGAGACGGAGGCTGCGAGGAGAGCGGCCAGGGCGAGGGCTCGAAGGGAAGGCATCCGAACTATGGTAGCGGACCAGAACTGGAGCGCGTATCCGCCGAATGGCTGACTGGCATCGGCGCAAGGCGATCCGGAGGTTCGATTATCGGACGGCCTTCTCCGCTACCTGGAAGAGAAGAGGGCGAAGACCGCTCCCTGGGGGTCTGCGAGGACGGAGAATTTTCCCGAGCCTTCGATGGCCATGGGGGCGACGAGAATCCTGGCTCCGAGGCCAGCGGCCTTTGCGGTTTGCGCATCGCAGTCGGCGGTTTGGATGTAGCCCATCCAGTGCGGCGGAACGTGGGGCTGGAGGGCTTCGGCCGGGGGCAGGCCGCCGATGAAGTGCTCACCGTTCTTGATGTGGAGGTAGCCGTTAGGGTCTTTGTCTTTGCCGGGTGTGAACTCCCAGCCGAAGAGGGGGCCGTAGAATTTTGCGGCGCGATCGCGGTCCGGGGTGTTGAGGTCGGCCCAGCAGAGCGCGCCGTTTTCGCTGTAGACGCCCATTCCTTTGTGATCGCGCGCCTGCCAGACGGCAAAGATGGCTCCGGTGGGGTCCTGAAGGACGGCCATGCGGCCGAAGGTCATGACGTCGAAGGCGGGTGACATGGGAGTGCCGCCGTGCCCCAGGGCGCGGGCGACGGTGTCGTCCGCGTTGTCGACGCCGATGTAGAGCAGCCAGTTGGGCGGGATGCCGACGGCGCGGTCTTCAGCCTTCATGGTGTAGGCGGCGCCGGTCTGGCGGCCGTTGAGCGAGAACATCGTGTAGAACTCGCCGGGGCCCATGGGAGAATCGTTGGCCTCCCAGCCGAAGAGGGCGGAATAGAACTGTTTTGCGGCGGCCTGGTCGGTGGTGGCGAGCTCCATCCAGACGAAATTGCCGGCGGGGTGCTGGTCGATGTTGGGCATGCCAGGAATTGTAGGCCGGATATCGCGCGACAGGGGATTAATATTCGAAAACGTTAGTTTTACGGAAGGCTATGGCCAACGCAAGTCGAGCGCGGATGACGGAACGGCGGATGGCAGTAATTGCGCGGGCGCTGGCTGATCCGCGCCGGTATCGGATCCTCGAGCAGCTGGGGAAAAGCGGTGGGTCCGTTTCCTGCGCGATGCTGCGAAAGTGTCACTCGGTAACGGCGGCGACGCTCTCGCACCATATGAAAGAGCTGGAGACCGCGGGACTGATCCGAATCACGCGCGACGGGAAATTCGCCACGCTGGAACTGAATCGGGGGGTTTGGCAGGCGTATCTGGATCGACTGGCGAAGATTTAACCGGTGAGGCCGAACCTTTTGGGTGGGACGGCTCATCCATTCAATACTTCGATAAGTATCGAAGTATTAAATGTGCGGAGGTTGAGAAAATGGGCAGGTTGACGAATAAAGTCGCAGTGGTGACCGGGGCCTCAAAGGGCATCGGCTCGGGGATTGCCAGGGGACTGGCGGCAGAAGGGGCCGCAGTGGTGGTGAATTACGCGTCGAGTAAGGAAGGAGCGGAGAAGGTGGTGGCGGAGATCGAGGCGAAGGGCGGGAAGGCCGTCGCGGTGCAGGGCGATGTGGCGAATGCGGCCGATGTGGAGCGCTTATTTGCCGAGACGAAGAGGGCGTTCGGGCGGCTGGACGTGCTGGTGAATAATGCGGGCGTTTATGATTTCGCGCCGCTGGACGATGTGACCGAGAAGCAGTTCCATCGCCTTTTTGACACCAACGTGCTGGGGACAATTCTCGTGACGCGCGAGGCTGCGAAGTATCTGGGTGAGGGCGGATCGGTGATCAATATCGGTTCGGTGGCAAGTACGGATACGCCGGCTGCGAGCGCGGTCTACAGTGCGACCAAAGCGGCTGTGAGTGCGTTGACAGGCGTGCTGGCGAAGGAACTCGGCCCGAGGAAGATTCGCGTGAATTCGATCAATCCGGGACCAGTCGAAACGGAAGGAACATCCGGGGCAATCGGTAGTGACTTCATGAACAATCTCGTCGCCCGGACCCCGCTGGGCCGCATCGGCCAACCGGAAGACATTGCACCGGTCGCAGTCTTTCTGGCCTCCGACGAGTCGGGGTGGCTGACGGGGGAGACGCTCCTGGCTTCCGGTGGACTGCGGTAAAGCTTCTGAGGCGAGGGCAGGACGTTTTTAGCGATCCTTCAAGTTGAGCTGCGCGGAACGACATTCGATTTCTTGCGGAGCAAGACTCTGCATTGTAGGCGCCAGTGTTCGTCGACAGCGATCAGTTCCCACGGGATCGCGGTCTTGAGGGCATGAAAGACGGTTTCGTTAGCGGGGTGGATGTGGAGCGCAGGGGCGACGCAATAGAGGAGCGGATCCTCCGGGGATAGTTCAATGCCCGGGAAGTAGCCGTGGCGGGCGATCTCTCCGGAGCGGTGCAGCATGCGAATGCGAGCCCAGTAGTCCAGGGCCTGGAGGGGCAGGTGGAGGTCGTCGTCGGCTTTGAGTTCGAGTACGGCAAGGCGGCCCTGGCGGGTGACGGTGAGCAGATCGAGGAGGGTGCGGCTGGCGGATGCTACCGCGATGAGCTGGGAGTAAACGGGGGCATCGCCGAGCGACGGGTCGATGAGGGAAAGATCGCGGCGGAGGACTGATTCGAGCCAGCGCTCCGGCTGGAGACGGAAAAGCGGATCGTTCGCCGAGGCGTTGGGATCGCGGCCGCGGAACAGCCGGTCGATGAGATCGAGGAAGAGGTCCTGGGTAGTTTCGTCGAGGACGGTTTCGCTGGGGCCTGCGCCGAACAAGATTTCGTCCTGACGGGCGAAGGAGCCGGGGACGAGGCCGTGCCGGATGCGGGCGTATTCGAGGCCATGGAGGGAGAAGCCGATTTCGGTTGCACCACGGGGGCGGATCTCCGTGGCGGCGAGAAGGCCGAGTGGGAGCAGCGAGCGGAGATGGTCGAGGGCGACGGTGGATCGGCCGAGCGCGGCCTGTGGATCGAACGCGTGAGGGAGCTGGATGTTGACGTTGCCGTCGTCTCCGATGGGGCTGGCAGTGAGTTCGCCGGTGGAGGGGTTGAGTTCGTGAAGCTCCCACTGGGCCACGGCGGGGTTGAGCCAGGCCATGCGGGCGCGGGTTGTGGCGGCGAAGCCGAGCGTGACGATAACGCGGAGTCCGTGAAAGATGCGGCGGCCGTTGTTGTGCTTGCGGCAATAATCGAGCCAGAGGATGCCGAGGGTAAGAACGCCTTCGATGACGGCGAGCGGTTCGTCGGGACCGACACCGATGATGGCCCACGCCGATTGACCTTTGGTGATGATCCCGCGCGCGTAGGCAGGGCCGAAGCTGTGCTCGAGATCCATCGCGGAGCGGAAGGATTCAGGCGTCCAGCCGGGAAAGTGGTTGGCGAGAGAATGCTCGAGGGTGCGGAGGTAGCGGCGGCGGGCCGTGTCGCGGGCGGTGGGGGTGCGGAAGTCGGGATCGGGAACGAAGGTGAGGGTCTGTGGTTTTGCCTGCCCGAAGCGATAGGTTTCGATGCGGAGAGTGTCGCGGCGCGGTTGGATAGCGGAGATGGTGCGGACCAGGTTTTTGTCGTCGGACCAGAGATGGAGCAGGCAGCGGCCGTGATCGGCAGAGACGGAGCAGCTGGCGAGGCGGAGATCGAAGAGCAGGCGGCCGTCTTCGAGGATCGCGGCGTGGGGATGGTCGGCGAGGAAGTCTTCGATGGAGCGGGCGAGGGTGGTGGGGTTGGGGGCAACGGCGGAGGGTGAGATTGGCGCGGGCATCTCGTTCGATGGTCCGCGCCCGCTGTGATCAAGTGCAAGCGAAAAGCCTACCAGCCCATACGCTTTCGTAATTCGACAATGTGGGCTGTGTGGTGGCGGCAGTGCCAGTCATACATGGCGACGACCTGGGCGATGGATTGACGGCCGTTTTCGGGATGGGTGTAGCCGCGCTGCCACTGGTCTTCGGAAAGGTTGCGGAGGAGTAGCACCCAGCGGTAGTGCAGGGCGTCGAGGAGGCGGAGAGAGTGTTCGGGGGAAGCGGTGAGGGCGTCGGCCAGTTCTGCCCACAGCTTCTCGTCGTAGGGCTTGATGGTGGGCCAATCTTCAGTGAGGGCAAGGCGGGTGCGGATGTAGGCGTTCAAGTGGCTGTCGGCGACGTGATGGACAACCTGGCGGACGGTCCAGCCACCGTCGCGGTAAGGCGTGTCGAGCTGGGCGTGGCCCAGGCCGTCGATGGCAGCGCGGAGATTTTCCGGCAGTGCGGCGAGGACATCGATGTGCGAAGCGTGATCGGAGATATTAGCTTCGGCGCGATGGAATTTGCCGATGGGGAAGCGGGGGTCGACTGCGGCAGGCGGTGCGGATGCGGTGTTCATACACCGCAAGGTACACCGGGAGAGGCGGAGCGGCAAGGTGGGTTTTGGTGCCCCGCGGAAGACATTCGGAGAGAGTCGTGCGGATCCGGCGGCATAGGGAGTGATAGAGCCGCACCCGCCGCCGGCTAACCGCCGTGATGGTTGGGCGTGCCGTTGTGTGGATGGTGATGATGGTGATGATGGCGATGCGACGCAGCAAAAGCGGAGGCCGAGAACAGCATCAGGAAGCAGAGGAGGGTGAGCTTCTTCATATTCTAAGGATGGCACGAACGGGGATTCGACGGAAACAGAAATCTAATTAAGAATCAAATAAGCTACGCAAATGTCAGTTACTGCAGTGACGAGGGCCCGGAGTGGCCTGGAACCCTCGGGCGAAGGGACAAAAATTGGAACATAAGCGGTACTTTTTTGAGAAGTTCGGGATTACGGAGCGGCTGCTGGAGCGGTGTCTCGGCGAGGCGCTGTCGGCGGGCGGCGACTATGCGGATCTTTACTTTGAGTCGGTGGCGGCGACGTCGCTGGGGCTGGACGAGCAGATTGTGAAGTCGGCGAGCCAGGGCGTGAGCGCGGGCTGCGGCGTGCGCGTCGTGAGCGGGGAGCGGACCGGGTATGCATACACTGACGATCTGTCGGCGGAACGGCTGCTGCGGGCGGCACGGACGGCGGCGCTGATTGCGAGTGGACCGGCGAAGCAGACGGTGCGGGGATTCACGGAGACGGATGCGCCGAGTTTGTATCCGGCGCCTGCGGCGGATCTGGATCCGGATCTGGCGACAAAGCTGGATCTCGTGAACCGGGCGGATCGGGCGGCGCGGAAGTACGATCCGAGGATCACGCAGGTGCGCGCGAGCTATGCCGACGAACTGCGGCGGATTCTGATTGCGGCGTCGGACGGAACGTATGCGAGTGACACGCAGCCTCTGGCGCGGATGAGCGTGTTTGTAATCGCCAAAGATGGGGAACGGACGGCGAAGGGCAGCTCGGGCGGCGGCGGGCGGGTGGAGATCGGCCACTTTACTGGCCCCAGGGGGCCCGAGCATTTCGCCGAAGAAGCGGCGCGGACGGCGATCCTGCAACTGAGCGCGGTGGCTGCGCCAGCGGGCGAGATGGAGGTGGTGCTGGGTCCCGGATGGCCTGGAGTTCTGCTGCATGAGGCGGTGGGGCATGGGCTGGAAGCGGACTTCAACCGGAAGAAGACGTCGGCATTTACGGGGCTGGTTGGGCGTTCGGTGGCGAGCACGAAGGTGACGGTAGTCGACAACGGCCGGATGCCTTCGCGGCGGGGATCGCTCAATGTGGACGACGAGGGATCGGCGACACAGGAGACGGTGCTGATCGAGAACGGCGTGCTGAAGGGTTATCTGAGCGACAAGCTGAGTGCGCGACTGATGGGGATTGCGAGCACAGGGAATGGACGGCGGGAAAGCTACCAGCAGATTCCAATGCCGCGGATGACGAACACTTATATGTTGGCGGGCGACGATGCGCCCGAAGATATAATCCGCAGCGTGAAGCGCGGGCTGTATGCGGTGAATTTCGGCGGCGGGCAGGTGGACATCACGAGCGGTAAGTTTGTGTTCTCGGCGTCTGAGGCGTATCTGATCGAGGATGGCAAGGTGACGGCTCCGGTGCGGGACGCGACACTGATCGGGAACGGGCCCGAGGCGCTGAAGCATGTGTCGATGGTGGGGAACGATCTGGCGCTCGATGAGGGGATTGGGACCTGCGG
>CAZSWI010000157.1:0-8890 GCA_964610635.1 uncultured Acidobacterium sp. | reverse complement strand
AAGCGAACCTGCTCGCTGTCGCGCATTACATCGAAGCGCTTGATATGCAGCGGGACTTTATTCGCATCCACGCGGTCCTGGGCGGTAAAAATCCACACCTGCAGACGTACCTCGTGGGTGGGATGTCTACCGCTATCGACGGCAACGAGCCGGAAGCCGTTATTAATCCGGAGCGCATCACGCTCTTTAATGAGCTTGCGGCTCGCGCCACGACTTTCGTGCAGCAGGTCTATGTGCCCGATGTCCTCGCCATCGCCGGCTTCTATAAGGAGTGGTTCGGCTACGGCGAAGGCCTTGGCAACTTCATGGCTTATGGAGACCTGCCTTCCGGCAACATCGACGATTCGGCGGGATTTGCTTATCCGCGAGGCGTGATCCTCAACCGCGATCTCTCCACCGTGCATCCGCTCGATCCGGAGAAGGTCGCTGAATACGTCACGCATTCCTGGTACGAGTATTCGGATGGCGACAAGGTCAGCCGGAGGCCCGCCGAAGGCGAAACTAATCCGAAATACTCGGGACCGAAGCCGCCCTTCCAGCAGCTCGATACAGACGCCAAATACTCCTGGCTGAAGTCGCCGCGTTACGACGATAAGCCGATGGAAGTGGGGCCGCTGGCGCGCACACTGATTGCCTATGCTTCCGGCGATGCGCAGGTGAAAAAGACGGTGGATGGAGTGCTGGCGCATTTTAACGCCCCGCCGACAGTGCTTTACTCCACGCTCGGCCGCATCGCGGCCCGGGCCATCGAGGCGGACATCGTCGTCCAAAAGCTTCCCGTCTGGATCGCGCAGCTGGACGACAACATGGCGCACGGCGACATTCGTATCCACAACGGTGACAAATGGGATCCCGAGAGCTGGCCGAAATCCTGCGCCGGCTTCGGGCTCGAAGAAGCGCCGCGCGGCTCGCTCGGTCACTGGGTCGAGATCGAGAACAAGAAGATCGTCAATTACCAGGCCATTGTGCCTTCCACCTGGAATGCGGGGCCGCGCGATGCGCATGGCCAGCGGGGAGCGTACGAAGCGGCGTTGCTGAACACGCCGATCGCCGACCCGGAACGCCCGCTCGAGGTGCTTCGCACGGTTCACTCCTTCGATCCGTGCCTGGCATGCGCCGTGCACGTTGTCGACGGCAAGGGACGCAGCTACGGTCGCAACGTTGTGGCTGTGACGGAACCGGAGGGATCCACGTCGCTTCCTCCGGATCCTGTGGCCCATGATGAGGCGGTGCTGCAGGGAGGCCGGTGATGGCAGCTATCGCTCGCCCGACTCCGGTAAAGAAGCATGTCGCCGCTGGCGAAGAGCACCTCGTCCCAGTCTATGTCTGGGAACTGCCGGTGCGGCTGAGCCATTGGGGCATCGTGGCCGCGGTTACGGTCCTCACCTGGACCGGCCTCTATTTGAATCACCCCTTCCTCATCTTTCCGGGGCCGCGCTCCTGGACCATGGGAACAGTCCGCTTTATCCACGAACTCGCCGGTTTTGAGCTGATCGGCGCGCTGCTGGTGCGCATCTATTGGTTCTTCGCCGGCAATCACTGGGCCCGCTGGCGTCAGTTCATCCCGCTCACGCATCGCCAGTGGCGCAGCCTCAAGGCCATGTTCCGCTACTACACCTTCCAGCAGCGCAAACCCTTCGAGCAGATCGGCCACAACACGCTGGCGGGGCTGACGTACATCGTGGTCTATTTTCTGATCGCGTGCGAGTGCGTCACCGGGTTGGTGCTCTTCGCCACCGTCGAAGGCTCTCCGGCCCTGAAGTTCTTCGTGGGCTGGATTCCGCGCGTCATCGATATTCAGTGGATCCGGATGATCCATTTCCTCTTCCTGTTCTTCCTCATGGCCTTCTTCATCCACCACGTCTACAGCGCGGTACTGGTGGCCATGACCGAGCGCAACGCCGAGATGGAAAGTATCTTCAGCGGTTACAAATTCGTGGATGACGAAACCATCGACGAGGAAATGAAAATCGCGAGCCTCGAGCCGCGGCACCTCTTCGGCAAACGCAAAATCCATCGCACCCGGGACTGGGATCGCTAGATGCCTGCGCCCACAGCTTTGCCCCGCATCGCCGTGCTGGGGCTGGGGAATCTGATGCGCACCGACGACGCCGTCGGCATGGTGGTTCTTCAGCTGATCCAGGCGGACCGGCGCGTGCCGCAATCCGTCTCTCTGATCGAAGGTGGCACTACGGGGCTCGACCTGCTGTATCCGCTTGACGGCATCACCCATTTGCTGGCCATCGACGCTATCGACGCCGGCGCAGCTCCGGGGACCCTGTTGCGATTTGAGGGAGAGGAGATTGCCGGCCTCCCCATATCGAAGAGCGTTCATCTGCTGGGATTCTCCGACCTGATCGGCGCGATGCGTCTCAGCGGCAGCGCACCCGAGCGGATCGTAGTGCTGGGCGTGCAGCCGGAACGGATCGAATGGGGAACCCAACTCACCGCGACGGTCGATTCGGCGGTTGGTCCGCTGGTCGAGAGCGCGATCCTCCAGGTGCGGCAGTGGTCCGGGGAGATCGAGCCGCCACAAAGCGATATGGTGGTTTCTTCAATTTCGGCGTAACACGCGAACCAAAGTAATTACATCCCTGGCCGCAAACGCCGAAACATCGAAAGCTGCGATTCCTCGGCATTCCACCGTTGATTCCGGAGGGCTTCAGCGCTTTCGGGAGAATCGGGCCCGAGCGATTCCCGCCTCTGTCGCTCGTCTCCCCGCACGCAAGCTAAGTGATCTAAATCACCGCACGCAAAGTAATGCTTCTCTGTGATTTACATCACTGTGTCCGTCTGTGGGGCACCCGTATTCTCCAGCAGTCAAAGCTGTAATTTTAGCGAGGCAGGGATTGCGAACTGCTCGCTGCGCGAGGTGAATACGCATGCGTCGAATTCTCACCAGCATCGCGTGTCTTCTGCTACTCACCGGGTTCGCAGGAACCAGGCTCAGAGGCCAGCAGCAAGCGGTAGCTTCCCAACCAAAGGCGGCAGCGGATGCGACGGATTTCGTCGGCCAGGAAACCTGCGCCACTTGTCACGCGGATGTCGTGAAGAAGTTCGGCACGAATCCTCATTCACAGCTCGCCCTCGAACATGCCGGCAAGGGCGTGACGTGCGAAAGCTGCCACGGCCCCGGCAAGGCGCACGTCGAGGGTGGCGGCGACATCACGAAGATTCGCCGCTTCGACAAGCTGAGCGCCAAAGAAGCCAGCGCGACCTGTCTCGGCTGCCATGCCGGAGCGCACCCGAACTTTGACCGCTCTCCGCATGCGAAAGCCAACGTCAGCTGTCTCGGCTGCCACAGTGTCCACGATTCAGAGACGCCCGAGCATCTGCTGATCGCCGAACAGCCGAAGCTCTGCTTCAGGTGCCACAGCGACCAGAAGGCTGCCTTCGACATGCCCTTCCACCATCCGGTCAATGAGGGCGCGGTCAGCTGCAGCGACTGTCACGATCCGCACGGCACTTTCGGGAACAACAACCTGAAGTCCACCGCCGATCAAAACGCGGTCTGCACCAAATGCCACGCGGAGACGCGCGGGCCTTTCGTGTACGAGCACGCCGCGGTCAAGGCGGAAGGTTGCGTCGGTTGCCACACTCCGCACGGTTCGCAGAACGCGCGGTTGCTGAACATGCCGGCGATCAACACCCTGTGCAACCAGTGCCACAGCCCGGTCTCCTCGCACACCGTGATCGGGATGGGTCAGGGGTCGTCGGAGTTGTCGCCCTGCACCAGCTGCCACACCTACATTCACGGGTCCAACATCAACCAGGCGTTTCTCAGGTAACGGTTCGTGAACACCGGGCCGCTCGTGCCTGTAGTCAGGGAAGCGCGGCCCGGATCGAGGCGGCAGGTTTTCGCAGTCCACAGTTTTGAGGGTTCGACGCTTTTAAGTGAGGCTTCCTATGAATAAGACAGGCTGGTTTTCGCGGCTCTCCAATCAGCAGCCCTCCGCCGCACGGTTCGGGCGTATTTCTGGAGTCGCCATTCTGTTCATGACCACTACCATCGCGGTCGGCCAGACTCCGGCGCCCGACGCACAGCCGGCGGCGACTGCTCCGAGCGGATACTCCGTCCATCAGTCCATCGATCTCGGCGGCCATCTCGCCAATGTCGACGGCAGCGGCGCGATGTACGACACGCTCGTGAACGAGCAATCGGGACCGCGGGTGCTGCATGAGACCTTCGAGATGCGTGCCCTGCCGGGCGCCAGGAACACGCTCTTCGATAACCTCACCGCAGTGGGCAGCGGATTTGGCGGGGATCCCTACAGCTTCGCCAAGGTGGATTTCTTCAAAGGGAATCTCTACGAGTTCAACGGGCTGTTCCGCAGAGACCGCCAGTACTTCGACTACGATCTGCTCGGCAATCCGAATATTCCGTCGGGGCTGTCGACCCCCATCGGCCCCACCGCCGCGCCCACCGGGCAATTTCCCCTGCCGCAGGTGCTTGACTCGCCCTTCATGTTCAACACCGTGCGCCGCATGACCGATACCAGCCTGACCCTGCTTCCGCTGTCGAAAGTGACCTATCGTGTCGGGTACTCGCACAACACCGTCGAGGGTCCGAGCCTGAGCCCGAGCGGCTACCAATTTGCCGGCGCCTACGATGTGCTCCTGCAGGAGTATCAGAGGAACGGCACCGACGATTTTATGGGTGCGGTGGACTGGAAGCCGGTGCGGGAAACACGCTTGACCCTGGAAGAGCAGATCGATCACTACAAGGCGGATTCCTACTTCACCGTGGATCCGGCCTATTTCACCGTTCAGGAAGCGGACGGGACGCCCGCGGCTCTGCTGGCGAACTACGACAGCCTTACGCCGTACGGAGCCAGCGCGTGCAACGCGAACAGCGTGGGCACGACACCGATCCTGTCCGCGCCGCAAACACCAGGCGGCCTGCCGGTTGTCAACGCCGCCTGCGCCGTCACCACCAGCTACCTGCGCACTCAGCCGACGCGGTTTTTCTATCCAACCGAGATCTTCCGCTTCCAGAGCGCCAGCCTCAAAAACCTCTCCATGAACGGCGATGTTCGTTACACCCAGGCGAAGATGAACCTGCCTTCGTACTACGAGAATTTCCAGGGCCTGGCCAAAACCACCCGTTCGCTTACCTACACCGCCACCGCGACCGCAAAACGTCAAGTCACTGCCGCCGATTATGGCATTGTCTGGCAGGCAGCCCGCTCATTCAGCGTCTCCGACCAGGTGACCTACTCCAGCGTGCAGCAGCCGGGAACGACCACCATGACGAGCTTGACGACGGTATCGACACCCGCCACCGCCGGCAACGAAACCATCGGCTATGCGGGCGCGCTGACCACAACGCCCGCAGCCTCGGGCGCATCCACGTTTGAGGGCAGCGGCTCGGTTGGCGTTCCTCTTCCTGACTTCTTTGGGCAGCGCTTCATCACCAACGATTTCACGGGTACCTACGATGGATGGTCTCGCGCCACCATCTCGCTGACCTATCGTCATCGCAATCACCTCATTGGCGAAGGCATCCCGCACAACACGGCATTGATTACCGGTGCGACCAATAACGGAACCGTCACCATCAACGAAGACGGCGGAGTTCTCAACATCGCTCTGCGCCCCTCCAGCAACTGGGATGTCAATGGCTCCGCGGAGATGCTTTTCGATGACAATGCCTTCACTCCTGTCGGTCCGCGGGAGGTGGAGCATTTCAGAGTACACACCCTCTACCGGGCGAAGTCCTGGGCGACCCTCTCGGGTGCCTTTAATGACCTGGAGCGGAGTAACAACACGAACAACACGGGTATTACGCAACCTCTCGACGGGGCGCTCCACCACGCCGATCACAGCCGGATCGCCAGTGTCGGTGCGCAGATGTCTCCGAACACGCACTACAGCTTCGATCTCAACTACTCCTTCAGCGATGTATATACGACAACCGACATCTGTTACGACGCCGGCGCCTCCGCCACTCTGCCCGGCGCCGCCTCGCCCAGCGGAACCGCATGCCCAGGGGCCACGGTTCGAGGGACGACTTACTATGAATTCGGCCCGGTGAAGGACTTCATGGATGCGCCGACCCAGTACGGCTCGGCGGCCATCAGCCTGAATCCTTCCGATCCCGTCCAGTGGCGGGTTGGCTACCACATCACCTCAGTGGACGGCAGCCGCTTCTATAACGATGCGCGCGATGTCGCCGGCTCGCTCGTCTCGAAGTACCAAACCCCGTTTGTCAGTGTCGCGTACAAGGTCCGTTCGGATTGGACCTGGAAGGCGGAATACGATCACTACGGCTACGGCGAGGGCGGGGTCTCGGGTGCGCCTTTGTGCAGCACTTCTAACCCCACACCCACGGCTCCGGCGCGTGTGGTGGCCTGCAACGCGCTGCCATTTCAAACGGGCCAGACGCTGACCTCCGCCGGCGAAACCGCCGCCCGCGCCTTCCACGCCAATAACCTCACGATCGGAATGCACTACGAGTTCTGAACGGAAACAACAAAGACGGCCGGGGTTTGCCTCGGCTGTCGCAGCAGGAGGCTCGATATGAAGCAAAACTCGCTGATTGCCATCCTGAGTCTGCTGAGCGTTGGTCTGGCCGCTCCGGCAGTTGCGCAACAGAGCGGCGAAGCCACTTACAAAGCCAAATGCGCCATGTGCCATGGCGCTGACGGCACCGGCAACACCCCCATCGGCAGGAACATGAAGCTGCGGTCGTTGAAATCGCCTGAGGACGTAAAGGCAACGGACGCAGAACTCTTCAAACAGACCAAAGACGGCGTGGGCAGGATGCAGGGCTACGCGGGCAAGCTCACCGACGCTCAGATCAAGGACGTGGTCACTTACATCCGCACCCTGCAGAAGTAGTCGGCGCAATAAAAAGAGCGGTGGCCAAAAGCGAGTTCCTGCCCACGGACCCCGCCGCAACATATCGGGTCGGAGAGCGAGCATGCACTCAGATCCGAAGATTCCATCGGGAGACTCCAGCAACTCCCCGACGGAATCGGGGACGTAATGATGGGGACCAACGGCGGAGATTTGCCGGCGGAATGGCTTTCCTGTGACAGCCGGGCCCACAATCGCCTGATTGTTCGTGCTGTCCTCTTCGCCTTTCTCTTAGCCCCGCTCCTCTTCCCAAAAGCGTTTGCCCAACACCAATCCGAGCAATCCGATTGCCTGCTCTGTCACGGCCCCTCCACCGGGTTGAAGAATTCTCGGGGCAAAGACATTGCCATCGATCCCGCGTCCCACATGAAAGGGCCGCACAGCAGCCTCGGCTGCATCGATTGCCACGCCGGAGCCTCCGCGCAGCCGCACAACGCGAAAACCGCATCCGCTTCCTGCATCACCTGTCACTCCGGCGCTGCCAAAGCGATGGCCTCCGGAGCTCATACAGCGCTGGGCGACCCCAATGATCCGCAGACCTGCATCGCCTGTCATGGAACCAACAATGCAACGAAAGCGGTCGCCGGCCCGCAGTTCTGCGCTACCTGCCATGCCACTGAAGTTGCGCAGTACCGCGCCAGCATCCATGGCCGCGCTCGCGACCATGGCAACGCCGACGTTCCCACCTGCCAGAGCTGCCACGGCTCCGCACACGCGGCGCTGCCCTCGACCGATCCGCACTCGCCCGTAAGCAAGCAGAACCTTCCCACTACGTGCGGATCGTGCCATTCCGATCCGAAGCTCGCCGCTAAATATATGTTTGCTGAGGTTCGCCCGGTCGAAGCGTATCGGCAGAGCGTGCATGGGCGAGCCATCCAGCAGGGCAACGAGAACGCGGCCTCGTGCAACGACTGCCACGGCACGCATGACATCCTGCCCATCTCCGACCCGCACTCGAAGATATGGAAGCAGAACGTCGCCTCAACGTGCGGAAAATGCCACAGCGGCGTCTACAACACCTACGTGCAGAGCATCCACGGCCAGGCTGTCGCAAAAGGCGTTCTGCAGGCCGCGACCTGCACCGACTGTCACAGCGAGCACAGAATCCTCGCCCCAGGCGATCCCGGCTCGCCCGTTTTCATGGCGAATGTATCGCAGGAAGCCTGCTCCCGCTGCCATGCCGACACGCAGCTGATGGCCGGCTTCGCCATGCCCCAGGACCGCGTCCCTACCTACGAAGACAGCTATCACGGCCTCGCCGCGCGCGAAGGCCGCCAAACCGTCGCCAACTGCGCCAGTTGTCACGGCGTCCACAACATCTACCCCTCCAGCGATCCGCGCTCGACCGTCAACCACGCCAACCTCAGCAAAACCTGCGGCCAATGTCACACCGACGCCGGCCGCCGCTTCGCCATTGGGCCAGTCCACCTCATGTCCAAAACCACGCCTGGCGGGCGCGTCCTCGATTTCGTCAAGCTCTTCTACTTCATCGTCATCCCGGTCACCCTCGGCGCGATGTTGCTCCATAACCTGATCGACCTGCGCCGCAAGACCCACATCGTGCTCGGCCAATATCGCCAGAGCCCCGGACAAATTCGCCTCACCCTCAGCGAACGATGGCAGCACGCCTTCCTGGTAGTCAGTTTCATCGTGCTGGTCATCACTGGCTTCGCCCTCAAATTTCCGCACTCCTTCTGGGCTGCTCCCCTCGTTCACTGGGAACACGGATTCCCGATCCGCGGCTGGGTACACCGCATCGCCGGCGTGGTCCTCATGGGCGCGTCCGCGTACCACATCGTCTATCTGTCGATGAAAAAGAGCGGCCGCCGCTGGCTCAAAGACATGGTTCCCGATTTGCGCGATGCGAAGGAAGCCATCCAGACGGTCGAATACAATCTAGGCCGTCGCGACCAGCTCCCGCGCTACCGCCGCTTCAACTACGCCGAGAAGGCCGAGTACTGGGCGCTGGTGTGGGGAACCGCCGTCATGGCCATTACCGGCGTGCTGCTGTGGCTCAACGACTGGATCCTCG
>CAZSWI010000156.1:0-8908 GCA_964610635.1 uncultured Acidobacterium sp. | reverse complement strand
GAAAGCACCTGGTACACCAGCCCCCATTGCCGCCGCTTATCGAGCATTGCCACCTGCGCCGGGCTCAGGTTCCGTTCTTCCGCGGGAATGTTCAGATTGGCCATCGCACTACTTCTCCTTCCTCTAATTGCGCATTCACTATCTTGCGGTCGCCACGTGCTTTCTAATCCCTAAACTCTAAACTCTAATCCCTGTCCATCACAACCGGAACCCCAACGTGCCCGGTGTTGGCGCAATGGGCTGCCTTTACAAAACCCGAGCCTCGTTCTTCAAATACTCCACCACCTGCTTTGCCGCCTCGCCCGCCGGAGCCTCAATCTTCCGCGTCTTCTTCTGGCTCCCCGGCACATACAATTTCTCAATCTTCTGCACGCTCTTCGACAGCTTCCCCTCAACCTCCGCCCAGGCCACCTTCCGCATCGGCTTCATCTTCGCCTGTTTGATGCCGATCAGCGTCGCATAGCGCAGCTTGTTGATCCCGCTCTGGATCGTCAGCACCGCCGGCACGGTCATTTCAATATGCTGATAATGCCCCGCCTCCAGCTCCCGCTTCAGCTTGAGTCCTGCATCGGTTTTCTCAATACCTATGATGATGGTCGCGTGCGGAATCCCCAAAATCTCCGCCAGCAGCACGCCCGTCTGCGCCGCCCCAAAGTCATCCGACTGCAGCCCCGTCACGATCAGGTCGAAATTCTCTCCCTCAATCGCCGCCGCCAGAGCCCGCGCCGTGTTCGCCGCATCCATCTGCGCAAACCGGTCGTCCTCCAGATGAATCGCCCGATCCGCGCCCTTCGCCAGCGCCTCCCGCAGCACCTGCTGCGACCGCGCCGGTCCGGCCGTGATCACCGCGACCTCGCCGCCGTGCTTTTCCTTCTGCCGCAGCGCCTCTTCCAGCGCATACGCATCCGGCTCGTTCGTCTCCCACGAGACGTCATCCCGGATCCACGTCCCCTCGGGATTGAGCCGCAGCGGAGCGTCCTTCTGCGGAACCTGCTTGATGCACACAAGTATCTTCATCGCAAAGGCAAAGTATAGCGAAGACCGCGCGCGACTCGAAACGCCGGAGCCGGATTATCATCGACTTGATCGCCATGCCCCAGCTCCGCTATGTCAACCCCAACCTCCGCGCGCGTGATATTAAGGCGCTCGCTGAGTGGTATCGCGATCGCCTCGGCTTTCAGATCACGTTCCTCTGGCAGGACCCGCCGGCCTACGCCATGATCGGCCGCGATGAGATTCGCATCGGTATCGCTCAGCGCGAAGCCCAGTTCGGCCCTACGTCGTTCTACGTGCATGTTGAAGACCTCGAGAGCCTCTACGCTGAGTTTTTCGCCCGCAAAGCGGTCATCCGTCCGCCCACCATCACGCCCTACAACATGAAGGAATTCGAAGTTTTCGACCCCGACGGCAACCGCATCTGCTTCGGCGAGCCTGTCCAGCAGGGGCCACCCGCGAACGACGGACCCCGATGATCCCGCCCATTCTCTGCCGCATCCAATAAGATAGAAGTACCCCAATTCATTGAGAGAAGCATGATCTCCGTTAGCAACATCACCATGCGCTACGGCGCTAAAGTTCTGTTCGAAGAGGTTTCCACCACCTTCACCAACGGCCGGCGTTACGGCCTCACCGGCCCCAACGGCGCCGGCAAGACCACCTTCATGAAAATCCTCTCCGGCGATATTGACCCTCAAAAGGGCAACGTTGTCCGCCCGCGCAAGCTCTCCGTTCTCCGCCAGGACCAGTACGCATTCGACGCCTTCCGCGTCATCGACACCGTCGTTATGGGCAACAAAGGCCTCTGGGCCGCCCTCGCAGAGCGCGACAAAATCTACGAGAAATCCGAGCTAACCGACGACGACGGCATGCGCCTCGCCGAACTCGAAGGCATCGTCGGCGAAGAGGACGGCTATACCGCCGAAACCGATGCCGCCATTCTTCTTCAGGGGCTGGACATCCCCGACGAACTCCACGAACGCAAGATGGGCGAACTCCAGGGCGGCCAAAAAGTCCGCGTACTCCTCGCCCAGGCTCTCTTCGGCAAGCCTCAGGCTCTCCTCCTCGACGAGCCCACCAACTACCTCGACCTCGACTCCATTCACTGGCTCCAGGATTTTCTCGGCCGCTTCGAGGGCACCCTCATCACCATCTCCCACGACCGCCACTTCCTCAACAGCGTCTGCACCCACATCGCCGACATCGATTACCAGACCATCATCACCTACACCGGCGGCTACGACGACATGGTCCTGGCCAAGACCCAGATCCGCTCCCGCCTTGAGTCCGAAAACGCCCAGCGCGAAAAGAAAATCGCGCAATTGAACGAATTCATCGCGCGTTTCTCCGCTGGAACCCGGTCCTCCCAGGTCACAAGCCGTAAAAAGGAAGTAGAACGGTTACAAACTACCGAGCTCGCCCGCTCCAACATCGCGCGCCCCTACATCCGCTTCGACCAGAACCGCCCTTCCGGAAAATACGTGGCCGAAATCGAAGGCCTGCGCAAAACTTACGATGACCTCACCGTCATCGATGGCTTCACGGCGGGCATCATGCGCGGAGAAAAAATCGGCCTCATGGGCCGCAACGCCCAGGGCAAAACCACCATGCTCAAGTCGCTGCTCGCCAACCAGCCCGACCTTGCCGAAAAAGGCTTCACCCTCGACGCCGGCAACGTCAAGTGGGGCCACGAAGTCCAGATCGGCTACTTCCCGCAGGACAACACTGGCGTCATCGAGCCCGGCACCACCGTCGTCGACTGGCTCCGCCAGTTCGACGCCAAAGCCACTACCGAAGACATCCGCGGCATCCTCGGCCAGATGCTCTTCCGCGGCGAAGAAGGCCTCAAGCCCACCGCCGCGCTCTCCGGCGGAGAAGCCGCGCGCTTAATCTTCTGCAAGCTCATGCTCCTCAAGCCCAACCTGCTCATCCTCGACGAGCCAACCAACCACCTCGACCTCGAAGCCATCAACGCCCTCAACATCGCGCTGCAAAAATACGAGGGCACCGTCCTGCTCGTCACCCACGACCACGACTTGATCGACGAAGTCGCCACCCGCATCTGGCATTTCGAACATGGCGTCATCGAGGACTTCAAAGGCCCCTACGAGGAATACCAGCAAGCAACCGCCGCCACTCGATAAAGTCGCAGCGGCCGTTGGCACAAGCTCTTCGCGGCGACCACCCTGCCGTCTGATACAAAGATTTGGAAGAATAAAGAGGACGCAATCCGATGCGAACCCTGGCCATTCTCGCCACCGTGCTCACCGCGCAAAGTCTTATCCAATTGCATGGTGCGGACTGCGCCGCGCTGAAAGACCTCGCGCCGCCGAACACCACCATCACCCTGGCTGAACCCGTCACCTCGGGCACGCTCACTCTCCCCGACACCGCGCCTCTGAACAAACTCCCCGCCTTCTGCCGCGTGGCCGGCGTCCTCCGCCCCACCCCCGACTCCGCAATTCATTTCGAAGTCTGGCTGCCCAACCAGGATTGGAACGGCCGCCTGCTTGGAACCGGCAATGGCGGCTTTGCCGGTTCCATCTACTATCGCCAGATGGGCGGCTACCTCATGCGCGGCTTTGCGGTCTCCGGCTCAGACGCCGGTCATCGAGCCGAGGCGGGCGACGCCAGCTGGGCCTTCGGCCATCCCGAAAAGGTGAAGGACTTCGGCTGGCGCGCGGTACATCTGACCGCCGGGATCGCAAAGCAGATCGTTCAGGCGTACTACGGCAAGCCTCAGTCGAAGGCCTACTTCGACGCGTGCTCCGATGGCGGACGCGAAGCGCTGATGGAAGCCCAGCGCTTTCCCGAGGACTACGACGGCATCCTCGCCGGGGCCCCCGCCAATTACTGGTCCCACCTGCTGGGCGCGGCGCTCTCCGCCACCCAAAGCCTCACCGCCGATCCCCGCGCCTACATCTCGGACGTGAAACTCCCCGCCATCCAAAAGGCCTCGCTCGCCGCCTGCGATGCTCTGGACGGCGTCAAGGACGGTATCGTCGCCGATCCCTCCAAATGCCACTTTGACCCGTCGGTCCTTCTTTGCAAAGGTGAAGAATCGCCCGATTGCCTCACCCTGCCTCAGGTCAATGCGTTGAAGAGTCTCTATGCGGGCGCCAACGACCACAACGGCGCAACGTTATTTCCGGGACTAACCATGGGCGACGAAACCGGCTGGAGCATCTGGGTGGTCGGCGAGGGCCCAGGAGCCTCAGCTGCCGCGCTCTACGCGCAAAACGATTTCCGCTATATCGTGACCGGCGATCCCAAATGGAACCCGCTCACGGTGGATCTCGACGATGCGGTCCGCCAATCGACGCAAAAGACGGCCGACGACCTCGACTCCAACGATCCCGACCTCAGCCGCTTCGCCGCGCGCGGAGGCAAGCTGATCATCTATCACGGCTGGAATGACCCCGCCATCTCGCCCTTAAACACCATCGCTTACTACCAGAGCGTTCAACAAAAGATGGGAGCGCAAAAGGCCGACTCCTTCGCCCGCCTTTACATGGCTCCCGGAGTCGAACACTGCAGCGGCGGTCCTGGCCCCAGTGCCTTTGGACAACTCGGCATCCCGACCTCCAAAGGGTCGAAGTTTGGCCTCTTCGATGCCCTTGAAGACTGGGTCGAGAAAGCTACTCCTCCGCCGGACATTTTCGCCACGAAATACGCGAGCGGCGAAAACGGCGCCATGAAACCCGCTATGACGAGGCCCCTCTGCCCGTATCCCCAAATCGCAAAGTACAACGGCTCTGGCGATCCCAACGATGCCGCCAGCTTCGCCTGCGCGAACCCGTGATCAGGCCTTCCCCAGCGCGTTAATATCCCGAACCTCCAAAATTGTCTTCGGATATCCCTGCGCGACGCACCGGATCATCGCCCGCCCCACATCCTCAAGCGTGCTCACCTGATTTGGAACCATCGCCCGCAGCATGGGATACAACCACCCAAGCGCCTTATAAAGCCCTGGAAGATTCTTCTGCCCCGGTATCGCCTTCATGAATCCCGGCCGAAAGTTATACGCCGCGCGAAACCCGCACCGCTGCAGTGCATTCTCTGTCCGCCCCTTCACCCGCGCCCACATCGTCCGCCCTTTCTCCGATGAGTCGGTCATCGCCCCCGACACATAAACGAACACCATCCTCGGATTCACTTTCACCAGGCCCTCCGCAAAGTGCAGCGTCGTGTCGTACGTTATCCTGGTGTACTCCGCCTCGCTCTTCCCCACCGAGCTCACTCCCGCGCAAAAAAAGCATGCATCGTACCCCCCCAACTCCGCAGCGAACTCCTCCACCCTCATGAAATCCGGCACAATGCATTCCTTCAGCTTCGAATGCCCCACCCCGGCGGGTAAGGCCCCATAAGGCCGGCGGCTCACCAGCAGCACCCCATCCACGTCGGGATGCCCCAGACACACCAGCATCGCTCCTTCGCCCACCATCCCCGTAGCGCCCGTCACCATCACCTTCATTCGTAACAATCTCCGTTACTCATCCAGCATCGCAACAGCCTACCGGCTGCCTTTCAGCAGCCCCAGTTCGATCAGGCTCTCCGCCGTCGCCACAATCGCATCTTCCCTTGGCCGCGGCTTCCACCCCAGCAGATCCTGCGCATGCTCGCTCGTCGCATTCTTCTTCTTGCCCAGCTCCGGAAGAATCTGCCTGACCGCGGGATCGCGCAACGCCGCCAGCCGCACCAGAAAGTTCGGAAGCTGCATCGTCGGCACCCGTTTCGCCCGCTCGCCTAAGCGGCTCTTCAGCACTTTGGCAACGTCGCGGAACCACATGAAATCTCCCGACACCGCGAGAAACCGTTCCCCCTTCGCCGCCTGATGCGTCATCGCCCGAAGATGCAGATCGGCGACATCCCGCACATCCACCACCCCGAACATCAGCTTCGGACATCCAGGCAAAGCCCCATCCATCAGCCGCTGCACCAGCAGAATCGACGCCGAGTGATCCGGCCCCAGCACCGGCCCAAACACCACCACCGGGTTCACCACTGCGAGCTCCAGCTGTCCCCGTTCCCGGCCCATAAAATTCCAGGCTTCGTTTTCGGCGATCGTCTTCGATTTCACGTATGCGGTAACGTCCTCGCGTTTCAGATTCGTCCAGTTCCTCTCGTCGAACGGCCTCTTCTGCGGCCATTGCCCATACCCAATCGCCGCAAACGACGAAGTCATCACCACCCGCGACACATTGGTATCCCGTGCCGCCCGCAGCACTCGGAGCGCACCATCGCGCGCCGGTACAATCAGATCGTCCTCGTTCTTCGGCATTACGGGCGGCAGCGGTGACGCCACGTGCAGTACGAATTCGCACCCCGCCAAAGCCTCCCGCCACCCCTCGTCCTTCAGCAGGTCGGCCGCATAAAACGTCAGCCTGTCCCCCGGTTCCGCCCCACCCACCTTCAGCATCGCCCGCACATCGCCCTCGCGCTCGAGCGACCGCACCGTCGTCCGCACTGTGTGCCCCGCCGCCAGCAACTGCAAAATGCAATGGCTCCCGATAAAGCCCGTTCCCCCGGTTACCAGCACTGTGCTCATCGGTCCCTCCAATTCCACAGCATACGCGGTGGCCGCTTTTTCCTGACCTGAACTCGATTCCGCGGGCTCTCGCGGCGAGCTTTTCCCTCTGGCCGCGATTGGCGTTCACCGAAGTGGGTGTCTGCTCCCACTATTTTCGCTTTAGTCCAGGCGGCAGCAGCAATGCCACTAAATTTCGTTGGAACAGGCGGACGAAGTCGGCTTCGTGATCCACAACATCGGCCTCCAAGCCGAGATGAATTACGGCTTCGCCCGCAACTGACGCCCCCTCCTCGGGAGCGTCTTCGCACTTCCGCCCTCTGCTAGAGTGAAAAGCATCGTCTTGTCAGGAGACTCCGCGAATGTCCAGGGGCCCTGTTGTAGCCACTTCCTTGCTTGCGCCGGTCTGTGTGGCCTTGTTGAGCGTCAGCGCTCACACCCAAACCGATCCCACCGATAAATACATTTGGCTCGAAGACGTGAGCGGCCCGCGCGCCATGGACTGGGTCAAGGCGGAAAATGCCCGCACCGCCAAAATCTTTGAAGCAGATCCCCGCTTTGCGGCTTTCCAGGCCGACTCCCTCAAAGTCGCCGAAGACCCCAATCGTCTCCCCATTCCCTCACTGCGCGGCGACCTCGTCTACAACTTCTGGAACGACGAGAAGAACGTTCGGGGCCTCCTGCGCAGAACCACCGTCGACGACTACGCCAACCCTGCTCCCAACTGGCAGACCGTCCTCGACATCGACGCCCTCGGCAAGCGGGAAAATACCAGTTGGGTTTTTCACGGCATATCCTGCCTCTATCCCGGCGACCAATACTGCATCGTCGATCTCTCCGTCGGCGGCGAAGACGCCTCCACCGCCCGTGAGTTCGACCTCAAAGCCGCGAAATTCGTCGACGGCGGATTCTCCGCGCCCCATAGTAAGCAGGAAATCGCCTGGGAAGACAAGAACACCCTACTGATCGCTCGTGACTGGGGTCCCGGAACCATGACCAGATCCGGCTACCCCTTCGTCGTTAAAGAATGGAAGCGCGGCACTCCACTCGATAGTGCCGTCGAAGTCTTCCGTGGCGAACCCTCCGACATCGGCGCTGCTGGGTTTGTTATCGAGGACGCCCAGGGCGATCGCCTCGCATTCATTCAGCGCGGCGTTTCATTCTTTGAGAAACGCGTCTGGGTCAGAACTCCCACCGGACTCGAAGAGCTGGCCATTCCTCGCAAAGCAGAGATAGCCGGCGTGCTCTCCGGCCGCCTCCTCATCGAAATTCACGAAGACTGGACCCCAAATCCTGCCGGTCCGAAGTTCACCCAGGGCTCCCTGCTGTCCCTCCCCGTCGCAGAAGTCCTGCGCGATCCCGCCAACCTCCATCCAACCGTCGTCTTCGCGCCCACCTCCGACGAATTCCTCGACGGCGAAGCGACCACTCGCTCCCATCTCATCGTTGTTACCCTCAAACACGTTCTTGGCCGCGCTTACGTCTACACACCTGCTGGCAAAGACGGCTGGTCCCGCAAATCCCTTGAAGTCCCTGAAAACAGCACCATCAGCGTCGTCACCGCCAGCGATACCAGCGAAGCGTTTTTCCTCAACTCCCAGGGCTTCCTCACGCCGCCTTCTCTTCTTGCAGGCGATGCGGCTACAGCGCGTCTCACCCTCTCCAAATCCCAGCCGCCTCTCTTCGACGCCTCCCAGGATACCGTCGAGCAGCTCTACGCAACCTCCAAAGATGGCACGAAAGTCCCTTACTTCATCGTCCATCGCAAAGATATGCAGCTGAACGGGCTGAATCCCACTCTCCTCAACGCCTATGGTGGATTCGAGCTCTCCGAAACCCCCACCTATTCCGCGACTCGTGGCAAGCTCTGGCTCGAGAAAGGCGGCGTCTTCGTTCTCGCCAACATCCGCGGCGGCGGTGAGTTCGGTCCCGCATGGCACGAAGCCGGCCTCAAGACCCATCGCCAGCGCATCTACGACGACTTCGCCGCCGTCGCCGAGGACCTCATCTCTCGCAAAATCACCTCGCCCCGCCACCTCGGCATCATTGGCGGATCCAATGGCGGCCTCCTCATGGGCGTCGAGTTCACTCAACATCCCGGCCTTTGGAATGCCGTCGTCATTCAAGTCCCGCTCCTCGATATGCTCCGCTTCGAGCAGATTGCCGCGGGCGCCAGCTGGGTCGGCGAATACGGATCCGTCAGCGTTCCCGAAGAGCGCGCTTTCCTCGCCTCCATCTCGCCCTACAACCAGCTCAAGCCCGATGTCAGCTATCCCGAGCCGCTCATCTTTACCACCACGCGCGACGACCGCGTCGGCCCGCAGCATGCCCGCAAGTTCGCCGCCAAAATGGAGGAGTACCACGAGCCCTTCCTCTACGACGAAA
>CAZSWI010000155.1:0-8908 GCA_964610635.1 uncultured Acidobacterium sp. | reverse complement strand
CTTACCAAGGGAGTGCTCTACCAACTGAGCTACATCAGCCCTTTGCTGCAACTGCAGAACCCGAGCAGCTACTGCGCATCCTCCGCTGCTCCATCGTCGCTCCTGGTTTGAGCACTGAGCGCTATACGAAGGGCGAAACCGCCTAACAAAATCATTACCACGAGCCGGATTTTGCCGGCATCCATGGTGTACCACGCGAGGACGCCCAACGCGACCAGGAAGGCAAGCGCTATCAGTTTGCGCCTATTGCCCGCATTTCGCATCGGCAACCCTCAAAAATTTCGCGCGATGTTCCGCGCGTATAAACCTTGGTGCACAGGGGAGGATTCGAACCTCCGTAGCTCCAAAGAGCGGCAGATTTACAGTCTGCTGCCATTAACCACTCGGCCACCTGTGCGAAGGGAATCGACCCTTATCGGTCCGAGGAGGGAAGACTGGAGCTGGCGAAGGGATTTGAACCCCCGACCCTCTGATTACAAATCAGATGCTCTACCAGCTGAGCTACGCCAGCCCGGGACTTGCACCCGCCGCATGGAGGCACACGAATGTGCCGGATTTGACAGGTCCAGCATTGAAATTATCACAGGGGAATGGGGGCTGCAATGCATCGAGTGGGGCAGCACAGAGGAGTCGATATCGGGCGAAGAGACGCAGAACCGCTGTTCCCCTCTCGGGATATGGGTTCCGCGGAGGTGCGGGAAACGGGGGCGGGTGAGAAAATAGGAAGTGTTGCTCCCCGGAACAGCGGGGAGCCCATTCGATGACCCATCGGCGCACGAAGCTCTCCATCGCCATTGTGCTTGTCGTCCTGGTGTTGCTGGCTGGGGCGATTTATCTCCGCAAAGAAGCGCCACCGGAAGCGGCACGGCTGTTGCCGGAGTCCGATGGGATGGTGTATTTCAATCTGCGGCCGCTGCGATCGGCGACACATTTCGATCAGCACCCGGTCCAGCATTCTCCGGAATACCAGCAGTTCATCGACGCGACAGGGATCCAGTTCGAGCGCGATCTGGATGAGGCGGCATTTGCGCTGCATCGGATGGCGAATCCGCATGGGCCGAACGGGCCGGTGGCGTTCAGCGAAGTTTTTGTCGGGCACTTCGACGGGCGTAAGCTGGCGCAGTATCTGGCTGGAGTTGCGCCTTCGCGGGAAGAGTACGCCGGGCACACGATCTACAACATTCCGAGCGAAGGGCGGACGGTGCGGGTGGCGCTGCTGGGGTACGACATAGTGGCGGTGAGCAACACACCGTTGCCGGAGCAGATCCACTCGATGATCGATCGATACCGGACGGCGGCGCTGCCGTTTTCGGGCTCGTCGATTTTGTCAAAGCAGTATTCGCACGTGCCGCTGCTTTCGATTGCGTGGGGGCTGGGTCAGATCGCGCTGCCGCTGGGGGCTAATGGCCCGAAGGTGATGGGGATCCGGTTGCCGCTGCCGGTGGACGCGACGTTTATTGCGTCGCTGACCTGGATTGGCAAGGTGCATTTGCGGGTGGAGGAGATTGCGCCGAGCGACGGGGCAGCGGCGGATACGACGGAGTCGCTGCAGACGATACTGACGCTGGTGAAGTCGATGGCGAGCACCGGGGGCGAAACGCAGCCCTTCGACGCGGATGCTCGGACGCTGATCAACAGCATCAGTGTGGAGCGGCACAGGAATCAGGCGGTGCTGACGGCGACGATTCCGACGGGATTGTTGCAGCGGATGATGAGCAGTCCGCAGGATCTGAAGTCGCTGCCTGTCCCGAATAGCGGGAAAAATCCCTGAGGTGGACGAGTCCTGTCGAGGCGCGCCGGCATCAGGAAGCTAAAGGCGAGCGCAGCGCGTTTAGCGAAAAGCTGCCAGCTAAAAACAGGCTGCCAGCGAAGGGCTTTTAGCGAGAGGCTACTGGCGAAAAGCCGGAGCGAAGGACGGAATCGGTCTTCCGGTGAATCCCAAAAAAGGTGGAGGAGAAATGCAGAGGTTGATTGCCAGCGGTTTCGCGATATTGGCGGCTATCGGTATGGCCAGGACAGCGGTTCCATGTTTCGGGCAGCAGGGGCAGGTGTTAACGGGACAGAATGCATTTACGGATTACAGCAAGGAGCAGCCCGGGATCCGGCGGCATTTGACGGTAGCCGACCTTCCGGCACCTTACGCGACGAAGGGCGTGGACAATGGGCCGGATGTGGGACCGCGTCCTGACGGAGCCTGGCCGCAGGCTCCTGCGGGCTTCAAGGTGGAGCAGTACTATACGGGGCTGGATCAGCCGCGACTGATTCGGACGGCTCCGAACGGCGATCTGTTTGTCGCGCTCAGTTATCAGGACAAGATCATGGTGTTTCGCGGGGCGACGGCGAACGGCAAGCCCGCGGAGGTGGAGACGTTTGCCACGGGACTGAGCCAGCCGTTTGGGATTCAGTTTTATCCGGCGGGACCGAACGCGAAGTGGGTTTATATCGGCAACACGGATTCGGTGGTGCGAATTCCCTATCAGGCCGGGGATATGAAGGCGCGGGGGCCGGCGGAGAAGCTGGCGGATTTGCCGGGTGGCGGGCGGTTGCGCGGGGGTGGCCACTGGACGCGGGACATTGCGTTTTCAAAGGACGGGAAGCGAATGTTTGTTTCGGTCGGTTCGCACTCGAACGACGACGATTCGGATACGCATCCGGAGGAGCTTCATCGCGCGGATGTTCTGGAGTTCACGCCCGAGGGAAAGTTTGTGAAGGTGTACGCGTATGGGATTCGCAACTGCGTGGGGGAAACGGTGAATCCGGATACGGGCGAGCTGTGGTGCTCGACGAACGAGCGGGACATGCTGGGCGACAACCTGGTGCCCGACTACATCACGCATGTGCAGGAAGGCGGATTCTACGGGTGGCCGTGGTACTACATGAGCACGAACGGGGGCGTGCAGGATCCGCGACAGGCGGGGAAGCATCCGGAGCTGGCGGGGAAGGTGATCACGCCGGATGTGCTGGTGAATCCTCATTTCGCTTCGCTGGAGATGCTGTTCTATGAGGGCTCGCAGTTTCCGGCGGAATACAAAGGGGACGGATTTGCGGCGGAGCACGGGTCCTGGAATCGGGCGAAGCGGTCGGGGTACGAGGTGATTCGGGTGCCGATGAAGGGGGGGCGCGCGACGGGCGAGTACGAGGATTTTCTTACGGGATTTGTTTTGCCGGACGGGAGGGTATGGGGACGGCCGGTGGGCGTGACGGTGGCGAATGATGGCTCGCTGTTTGTTACTGACGATGGTTCGGGGTCGATCTGGCACGTGAGTTACAAGGGAAAGTAGGGCGGGAACGTGTCGTAGTCTGTAACGATGCAGACGCTGTCGGTGATTTTGAGCCTGATCTGCCGGGTTGTCCTGGTCGGATTTGCGCTGTCCGGTTTTTGGGGTCATGTGTCGGGGGGGATTCCGGGGCACATCTCCCAGGAGTGGGGGACGATTGCCGCGTGCGATTTGCTGGCAGTGCTGGCGCCGCTGACGAGATGGAGGAACACGGCTCTGCTGGCGGGGCTGGCGGCCGCCGGCGCGCATTTTTGGTTTCGGCATTCCATTGAGGCGTGGATGCTCTGGTACACGGGCGTTGCCATCGTGCTGGTTCTGTTGCCGCGATACATGCTGAAGCCGAGGAGGTTTAAGGCAGGCATGCACGGAAACCGGTGAGGTGCTCCTCGCACAGGCTAACAACCATGAGATAGTCTGGTTGTTGTGATGTATTTGATCCGCAGAGCTGCCTTCATCGCCACAATTGTGGTCTCCTGTTCTGTTTGTTCCGGGTTCGCACAGCAGCCCCCTCAGTCCGGGCAAAGTCTACCGGACGCGCCAGGCGCGCAGGCGGCTCCTCCAACAGTGCCACAATCCTCCGTGGCCCAGAGCCTGCCGGATTCCCCGGATACGCAGGTGCATCCATCGGCCGAGCCGACCGGGCCGACGGTGCTGTTCGAGACGAGCATGGGGCGGATGACGTGCAGGCTTTTTGACAAGCAGGCGCCGGAGGCGGTGGCGAACTTTGTGGGGCTGGCGCGGGGGGCGAAGGCGTGGACCGACCCGACGACGAAGCAGAAGGTGAGCGGCAAGCCGTACTATGACGGGACGACATTTCACCGGGTGATTCCGGGGTTTATGATTCAGGGCGGCGATCCGCTGGGCACGGGGATGGGGGACGCGGGCTATTTGTTTAAGGATGAGTTCGATCCGGATCTGAACTTTGACGTAGCGGGAAGGCTGGCGATGGCGAATTCGGGACCGGACACGAATGGGTCGCAGTTTTTCATCACCGAGGCGCCTCAGCCCTCGCTGGACCAGCACTACACGATTTTTGGACAGTGCGACGACGCGAGCGTATGGGTGGTGAAGGCCATTGCGCGGGTGAATCGCGACAGCAACGACAAGCCGCTTGAAGCGGTGATGCTGAATAAGGTGACGATTATTCCGGCGGGACAGGCGGCTCCCGGAGGGGCTGGAGCTTCGGCGCCGAGCCAGCCACGTTGACCCGGGTACATTTCTAAGTTTCCAGATTTCCAACGAACAGAAAAAAGGGAGTTCACATGTCACGTCAGCCAGGAACGTATGCCGTATTCAACACGAACCATGGGCAATTTGTCTGCCGGCTTTTTGAAGAGGAAGCGCCCAAGACCGTCACGAATTTTATCGAGCTGGCGGAGGGGAAGCGGGAGTGGCTGCACCCTGTGACGCGCACGAAGAGCAACAACCGTTTGTACGACGGGACGATGTTTCACCGGATAATTCCGGATTTCATGATTCAGGGCGGCGATCCGGCGGGGACGGGGATGGGCGGGCCGGGATACAAGTTTGAGGACGAGACGAAGGGGTCGCCGCACCGGTTCGACAAGAAGGGGAAGCTGGCGATGGCGAATGCGGGGCCGAACACGAACGGCTCGCAGTTTTTTGTAACCGTGGCTGCTACAGACTGGCTGACGGGGAAGCACACGATCTTCGGCGAGGTGGTTGAGGGCCAGGAGGTGGTGGACAAGATATCGAAGGTATCGCGGGATCGCCAGGACCGGCCGGCGGACCTGGTGATACTGCAGACGGTCACGATCGAGCGGGTTTGATGCGGGGCTGAAAATTCTGTGGCGAAGCGGGGCGGTTGGCGTTTATCTTGCGAGAATGTTCCGTCGGCCAGGGTTGGTTTGCCTTCTGATAATCGCCGGGTTGGCTAGTTCGGCTTCCGGACAGAAATACATTGCGAAGAAGATTACTTTCTCCGGCACGACGGCCAGCCAGGCAGAATTGCTGGCGGTCTCGGGCCTGAAGCCCGGCGAGGCGCTGGGGCAGGCGGAGATTCAGGCGGCCGCGCAGAAACTGATCGATACCGGGTTGTTCTCCGATGTGCGGTTCTCGTTCGATGGCGTCGAGCTGAATTATGCGCTGAAGCCTGCGGCGACTCTGGAGCCGGTGTCTTACTCCAACTTTCCATGGTGGGACCGGGCGGCGCTGAACGCGGCGGTGGCTGCGAGGGTTCCGCTGTTTCACGGGATGGCGCCGCCGGAGAGCGGGATGCAGCAGCAGGTGGCCGCGGCGCTGACTGCGTTGCTGGCAGAGAAGGGTGTGCAGGCCACGGTGACAGCGGTCCCCGCCAAGGATGAGGCGATGAGGGACGCGGGCGTGGAGTTCCACATCGATGCTCCTCCGGTGCAGATTGGGGGGGTGACGTTTTCGGGGGCGAGCAGCGCGTGGACGGAGCCGCTGGCGGCGATCCAGAAGGCGGCGGTGGGGCAGGATTTCGATCCGGCGACAGAAGCGACGCTCGAGACGGCGGTGCGAGCGATTTATCACCGCCAGGGATATTTGGATGTGGCGATGACGGGGTTCGCCCACGGCGAACCGCAAGTGGCGGACGGCAAGGTGATGGTCCCGGTGAGCGCGACGATTGTGGAGGGTGGGCAGTACCGGCTGGCGGGGCTGCATCTTTCCGGAGACGTGCTGATGACGCCGGAGGAGTTCGCGAAGGCGGCGAAGATTCATCCTGGCGATGTTGTGAATGAGGATCTTTTGCGGGGAACGCTGGCGGCGATCGCGGGGCCTTACAGGGCGCATGGTTATCTGCGGGCGAAGATCGATGCGGCTCCGACGAAAGATGCCGGGAACCACACTGTCGATTATGCGATCACGGTGCAGCCGGGGCCGGTGTTTCACATGGGCGAGCTTTCGCTGGTGAACCTGAACGATCAGCAGAAGGCACAGGTGCTGCAGTATTGGCCGCTGCAGCCGGGAGATGTTTACGATGCGGTGGCAGTTCCGCAGTTCCTGCTCAGGTACAAAAACCAACTGCACGCGCTCGATGGGTGGTCGGCATCGTATAAGGCCTTTGAGCACGAGGACTCGCACATCGTGGATCTGGTGGTCACGTTTCGCCGGGGTGGGCCGCTGAACTGATGGGATCGGGTTGTTCGCGATTCTGAGATGACGACAGTACGGCTGGCGGGGGAACGGCCTCACAGGTTATGGTTGCGAGCATGCGCATTCGCATTCCGGGGCCGCTGCTTTCGTTAATTTCGATCCTTGCCATTTGCGCGAGCGCCGCGTTTGCGCAGACTTTTGTTCCGGAGAAGATCGTGTTCTCGGGGACTGAGTTGAGCCAGGCGGAGCTGCTGGCGTACACGGGACTGCATCCGGGTGAAGCGGTGACGCGGGACCAGATACAGGCCGCGTCAGACAAATTGACCGGCACGGGTTTGTTCACCGATGTGCGGTTCTCGTTCGATGGCAGCGAGCTGAGTTTTGTGCTGAACCCCTCGATGGCGGTGGTGCCGGTTCGCTATGACAACTTTCCGTGGTGGGATGACGCGACGCTGAACGGCGCGGTGGGGGCGAAGATTCCGCTGTTTCATGGGTCGCTTTATCCTGGCGGACCGATGCGGGAGCAGGTGATTGCGGTACTGACTTCGCTGCTGGAGGCGAAGGATGTGCGCGGCGCGGCGATTACGACGGCTCCGGTTGGAGACGCGAATGGGGATCAGGTGGCGATCGCTTATCGGATCGACACCCCTGCGGTGGTGGTTGAACCAGTGCGGATTGAGGGCTACAGCGGGGTTTGGACGCAGCCGCTCGAGGCGGTGGAGAAGGCTACGGATGGGCAGGCTTTCGATGGCTCGATGCGCGACAAAGTGGCGGCGGCGGTGCGCGGGGTTTACGACGGGCGCGGTTTTCTGGGGATGACGATGACCGATCCGGCGTGGGGTGTGCCGCGGGTGATGGGCGGGAAGGTTCTTGTTCCGGTGAAGGTGACGATTACCTCAGAGGGGGGCGGGCAGTTTCGGGTGTCGGGGCTTCATATCGAGGGCGATTTGTTCATGACGGAGGAGCAATTCGCGCAGCGGGCGAAGCTGCACGCGGGGGATGTGGCGAATCCGCAACTGTGGAAGCAGGCGCAGGAGATGGCAGCTGCGGCTTACAAGACGCATGGTTACATGGAAGCGAAAATCGATGCTGTGCCGGCGCTCGATCGCGCCAACCATACGGTGGATTACACGATCAAGGTTGAGCCTGGGGCGGTGTATCGCATGGGGAAGCTGACAGTGGCGAATCTGAGCGAGGCGCAGAAGGCGGAAGTGCTGGCGTACTGGAAGATGCGGGAGGGAGAGGTGTTCAACCCGAGCCTGATTCCGCAGTTCATGGAGGATTATCACCGGCTGCGCGCGCCGGAGCTGCAGTCGATCCGGGGATGGAATTTCCGGGCGAAATGGACCGCAGACCAGGAAGCGCACACGGTGGATGTGTTGCTGACGTTTGAGCCACCGGCGCGGTGAGGGGCGCTACCGGTTGGTGCCGCTCGATTCGAGGTGGAGTCGGTTTTTCGGGCCGGGCATGATCGCTGCAGCAGCCGATTGGAGCATGTTCTCAATCCGGGCCAGAAGAATGTCGGGATGGACTGGCTTTTCCAGAAGCGCGAATTCAGGGTGATGCGGCAGGCACATCATGGTCATATCAGCCTTGCTGACGATGGCAGAGAAGAGGATGATTTGGCATGCTGGACAAGTTTCTGCGACCTGAATCGCCAGTTCCAGGCCGCTCATCCCAGTCAAAACAAAGTCAGTCAGCAACAGGTCAGGGGGGATGACGCGGGCCAGTTCGATCGCCGAGGCTGCGTCGTAGAGGGCAAAGCAGGCGTATCCATGCTGCATCATGATCGTTCGGAGAGTTTCGGCGATTATGACCTCGTCGTCTACGATCATGATTACCGGCTTCGATGGATTGGTATGCCGCGCGATGCCATTCGCGGCCAGGATTTTGAGAGGTATTGTCGGGAAGTTCAGGTGGCCCTTCTTTCTTGTCTACCCCGAAAGTAGCATCGGTCGCGGAATACGGGGAGACTCTTTATAAAGGGGTTAGCAGGCCATCGAACGTCAATTGACGGGCATACCCCATCAGGCCAAAAAACGCCAAACGTCACGATTCGCCCCGTTAACGTCAGGATTGCGTTAGAATTGCGTTACCAGAGAGAGTGATGCTATGGCAATGGGCCGTCGAGCTGACAGGTCCCCCATGACCTTTGGATCGATCCGGCAGGCCGACGTCCCCAAGGGACGTGACGGCAAGCATAAGCACATCATCGAGGTCCTGTTGGCCGACATCCAACAGCTGGAAGAGGGAAATGCCCTGCAGATTCCGCTCAGCTCTTTACCCGACACCAAGGAAAACATACGCTCGGCTCTGAGCCGGGCCACGAAGCAGCGGCGCATCGATATCGCAACTTCGAGCGATGAGAATTTTCTCTACGTGTGGAAGGCAGCGGGAGAGAGCCAGGGCGAGTAACGATTTCGGCGGCAATGCCGCGAACGCGGGTGAGAACTCCAGGATTTCCGATAGCGCCCAGCGGGATTAGCCTGGGTTGCGGAGATGGTGGCCAGGGACGGGATCGAACCGCCGACGCCGGCCTTTTCAGGGCCGCG
>CAZSWI010000154.1:0-8937 GCA_964610635.1 uncultured Acidobacterium sp. | reverse complement strand
TGTCGGCAATCTTGGTGAAAATGCCGCCGGCTATACGCAGCGCCGCGGCGCCCAGGCTTTCGCCAATCGCAAAGCCAATGAAGCATGCGCCCGCATAATCGCGCGGGACGAACAACAGGATGAACAGCATGATCAGCAGCTCGACCGATATCAGCAGCATGCCGATGCTCATCCCGGCCTTCAGCGGAATGGCAAAGAGCGGATACGGCTTGCCGCGCAATCCTGCGAACGCCGTCCGCGAGTTCGCAAAGGTGTTGACGCGAATCCCGAACCACGCAACCCCGTAGCTGCCCGCGATGCCGACGAGGCTGAATCCCAGAATGATCGGCAGCGTAAGGGCGACCGGCTTGCCGGGCACCGGCGCGAGGTAGCCGAAGTACAGCCCGATAATGACCGCGATGAAGGCCCACAGCACAAGAATGAACTTGCCCTGCGTCACCAGATAGGTTTTGCAGGTCTCATAGATCATCTCCGAGATTTCGCGCATCGTGCGATGCACCGGCAGGTTCTTCAGCTGGATATAGATCGCCATGCCGAACAACAGGCCGCCGACGCAAAACAGCAATCCGATCATCAGCAGGGCATGTCCCGTCATTCCAAAGAAATTAACGGTCCTCAAATCCGGCAGAGTCAGGTTGGCTTCCCCCCCGGCCGCGTGTTCCGTCTGGGCGCCGGCGAGTGCAGGAAGCATCAGCCCCAGCAGGGCCGCGAGGATCTTGTATTGTCGCTTCAGGAATGATCGGGCGCCTTGCTCCAGGGTGGCGGCAATCTGCCGCACAGCAGGTGTGCCCATTTCTACGCTGAGCACTTCTCTTGTGAATAACCACGCGACGATGAGCGACAGAACGCTCACAGCAATAAAACACACCCACGCTTCGACCGACACGCTACCTCCCGAAAGTTGGCTTGCAGTGCGCGTCTCGTGACCCCGAGCACGCGCTCAGGAACTGTATCACGGGAACTCCAGAGCATAACAGACGCTTCTTCATTTGGCATGTGACACGGAATACAGGCCTTAGACCGAAGTAACCGGCACAGTACCACGGTCACGGTGGGAGGAGGCGGAGCGTTCTGTACGCCCTGGATTCAGGGCACTTACGGTCAGCCTCACCGCACCAGCACAACGTCAAGAAAGCGCGGCCCATGGACGCCCCGAATGCGGGTCATCTCAATGTCCGCTGTTGCGGACGGGCCGGAAATGAAGGTGAGTGGGTGCGTTGCGAACGGCGCCAGCCGTTGGAAGGCTTCGGGGACGGTCTCGACAATCTGGTCCGCGCGGACGACGCAAAGATGGCGGTCGGGCAGCAGCGTCAGCCGGCGCGCGCCTTCGCCCGGACCGTGGGTCAGAACGATGGTCCCGGTAAATGCAATTGCAACCGTGCACACCGTGACAATGCCGTCGCAGTGGTTCAGGTCGTCGACCCTGGCCTCTTGCTCGGGGATGAAAGCGAAGCCCTCCGGGAGGATTTCCGGCGACAATCCGCCCGCGACGATGACCTTCTTTTGTCCGTGCCCGCGCAGAGTTTCTGCTATCGTCTGCGCCACGCCAGCGGCGCTGCACTCGACCACATTGGTGTCGTAGTCGCGCAGGCGCTCTTTGAACTGATGGATGCGGCCGTCTGGACCGAGCCCGCCGGCTCGAATGTAAGTGCGCGGGATCGCGGCGTACCCGGGTGCAGGGTCGGCTTGTGAGGTGTCGGCAAGCGCCGAGCGGATTCGGGACAAAACGGCTTCGCGTGCGTCAGGCATGGTCTGCCTTCTTTTTCGACCCTGATCGGGCGGCCTTTGCCCGCTGCTTCCACCATTGCCGGAAGGTTTGGCTGGGCAGGGCGCGCAGGTCGCGCACGCGCGTCCAGTTGCCCAACATGCCGGGAAGATTGCGCATCCATCCATGCGAGACCAGTGGCCACTGCCCGATGCGCCCCAGCCGTTGCGCCGCCTCAAAGCGCCTTCGGCTCGTGAAAATCATGGCCGCGGTTTTCATCGCCAGCGCTTCGGGATCGAGCGCGCTCTTCTGTTCGCGCACGACGCGTCCGCGCAGGTGAATAAGCACCTCGGGAATATTGATCTTGACAGGGCAGACGTCATAACAAGCGCCGCACAGCGAAGACGCGTAGGGCAGTGACTGCCCATAACGCATATCCAGCAACTGCGGGGTCACGATGGCCCCAATTGGCCCCGAATAGCTCGACCCATAGGCGTGCCCGCCTGTCTGGCGATACACCGGGCAGGTGTTCAGGCACGCGCCGCAGCGGATGCAGTGCAGCGTCTGCCGCGCCTCGGGGTCGGCGAGGACGCGTGTTCGCCCGTTGTCGAGCAGCACGACGTGAAAGTGCTTTGGTCCGTCCCCCGCGTGGACTCCAGTCCACAACGAGTTGTAGGGGTTCATCCGCTCGCCGGTGGCTGAACGAGGCAGTAGTTGGAGGAAGACCTCCAGATCCTGAAACGCGGGAACGATTTTCTCGATGCCGGCGATCGAGATGAGCACGTCCGGCAGCGTGAGGCACATGCGTCCGTTGCCCTCCGACTCGACAATGCAAACGCCGCCAGTGTCAGCGAGGAGAAAATTCGCGCCGCAAACGCCGATTTTGACGTTCAGGAACTTCTGCCGCAGATAATGCCGCGCCGCCGCGGTCAGCTCCTCAGGATCATCGCTCAGGTCAGGAAGGTTCATGCGCTCGCGGAAAATCTCCCGCACCTGGCTGCGGTTCTTGTGGAGCGCGGGGGCGACGATGTGCGAGGACGTGTCGCCGCCCAGCTGAATGATCACCTCGGCCAGATCGGTCTCGTGCGCGCGGATGCCTTCCTGTGCGAGCGCCTCGTTCAGGCCGATCTCTTCCGAGGTCATGGTCTTGATCTTGATGACCTCGTTGCCGCCGTACTGTTTCACCAGCCCGACGACGATGCGACTCGCGTCATCGGCGTCGGCAGCCCAGTGAACGTGACCTCCCGCCGCAGTGCATGCCTTCTCAAATTGCAACAAATACTGATCCAGATACCGCATGGTGTGCGCCTTGATAGCGCTCCCCGCGCTGCGCAGCTGCTGCCAGTCGGCCGTCTCGGTGACAACAACTCCACGCTTGCGCTGGATAACATCCGTCGCGTGGCGGATATTCTTCCTGAGCTGCGCGTCTTCAAGCAGCGGCAACGCGGCCTTCTGAAAAGACGGCGCGCTGGCCGAATCTCCGACCCTGATGCTCATGCCATGACCGCCTCGTTCATAACTGCCTTGCCACTGTCGTTTTCCGTCGGGGCCAGCACCTCGGCGATGTGCGCCATGCGCACGCCCGCCCTTTGCCGGTGCAGTCCGCCGAAAATGTGCATCAGGCAGGAAGTGTCGACGGCGGTTACGACCTCGGCACCCGTGTTCTCAACGTCTTTCATCTTGTCGGCCAGCATCGCCGCCGAGAGGTCTCCCATCTTGATGGCGAAGGTTCCACCAAAGCCGCAGCAGCGATCGGAATTGGGCAGCTCGACCAGATCGATGCCGCGCACCTTACGTAACAGCCGCAGCGGCAAATCGCCGAGATGCAGACTCCGCTGCGAATGGCAGCTGGGGTGGTAAGTAACCCGATGCGGATAATATGCGCCCACATCTTCGAGGCCGAACCGATGCACCAGCAACTCCGTCAGCTCATAGACGCGCGGCAGCAGCTCGTCCACAGCGCACGCCAGGCCGGGGTCACTTTGTTCAGCGGCCATCTTCGGATAATGATCGCGGATCATCGCCACGCACGACGAGGAAGGGATGCAAACCGCTTCCGCGCCGCGAAAAATCTCGACAAACCGCCGCATCAGCGGGATCGCCTCCAACTGGTATCCGGTGTTGTAGTGCATCTGGCCGCAGCAGGTCTGCTCCGGCTCGAAGTCGACGGTGTGGCCCAGCCGCTCCAGCAGCCGCACCACGGCCTGCCCCGTCGCCGGAAACAGGGTGTCGTTATAGCAGGTGATGAAGAGCGATACGCGCAAACTTCGCTGTCTCCGAGCGTACTCATCATCCCAACACATTCGGCGGCGCGAAACAAACTACCGCTGCATTGGCCTCTCGGCGCCAATTCCGCGCAGCGTGTCCCCTATTGCTCAGACAGTCGCGATCCAAAGCGCTATCGTGGATAAGTAAGGGTAGATAGATGAGAGCCCGGCGGCAGCATGGGTAGCCTCATAAACATACCTGGAACCCTTATGGTGGCTGCTGTTGCCCGATCCTTCCTTGCGGCGACGCAGCGTCCCACCTCTCTTCAGGAACCGCAGACACCTAAGGGGGTCACTTATGCGAGGACTTGGAATCCTGCTTTCATCTTCAGCATTGCTCGGAGCCCTGGCGATTGCGCCAGCAGCCAGGGGGCAAGTGGTCATTGACATCGGTGCACCACCCGTCTGTTCGTATGGCTACTACGACTACGCGCCGTACGCCTGCGCTCCAGTCGGCTTTTACGGGCCGGGCTATTTCTACAACGGCATCTTCCTGGGCATGGGCCCATGGGCGGGCTGGGGCTATGCCCACGGCTGGGGCAGCCATCGATTCAGCCGCAGTGGCGGAGGTACGTATTCCGGCGGAGGTGGTTCCGTGGCGGCTCGCGGAGGTGCCAGCGACAGATCGGGAGCGCGAGGCAACGACAGGAGCGAGTCCTCCTCGCACGCCAAGCCTTCCGCAGCCACTTCCCGTGGCGCAGCACCGCGTGGCGGCACATCGGCCAGGGCTGCCAATGCGCCGGCACACACTAACGGGGCGCGTGGCGGCGCATCGCCGGCTAAAGCCCACGCTCCAGCAGCCCACACCCAGGCCAGCGCACCGCGTGGTGGCGGAGCTCGCGGCGGATCGTCACATGGCAGCGGGCGGGATAACAAGTAGCTGCAAAACCAGGCAGCCGGGCAAAAGGCGGCGGAGCATTAACTGCTCCGCCGTTTGTTTCAGTCAGCCCGCTCCGCTCTTAATGCCCGGTCTTCTCCGCCGCGATCCACCCCGTGATCTGCTGATCCAGTACATCCAGCGGCAGTGGACCCTCCCCCAGCACCGCATCGTGAAATTTCCGGATGTCGAACCTCGGACCGAGTTCCCGCTTCGCCCGCTCGCGCAGCTCGAGAATCTTCATCTGCCCCATCTTGTAAGCCAGCGCCTGCCCCGGCCACGCAATATACCGATCCACTTCGCTGGCAATATTCGTGTCGTCCATCGCGGTGTGCGCGTGGAAGTAATCCACCATCTGCTGGCGCGTCCAGTGCTGGCTGTGCACGCCGGTGTCCACCACCAGCCGCACCGAGCGCCACATCTCGTTTTCGAGCCGCCCATATTCGCTGTATGGATCCTGATAGAAGCCGACCTCCTTGCCCAGCCGCTCCGTGTAGAACGCCCAACCTTCGGAATAGGCGTTGTAGTCGGCGAAGCGCCGGAACTCCGGCACATCGGTCAGCTCCTGCGCAATGGAGAACTGCAGGTGATGGCCGGGAACGCCTTCGTGATGGGCGATGGCCTCGACGTTGAGCAACAACCGATGTGTCGGATCGTATTCATTCACGTTGATGTAGCCGGGACGGCTGCCATCGGCCGCACCAGGCGAATAGTCCGCGGGCGGAGCAGACGGCGCGCGGAACGCTTCCATGGGAATCACTTCGAGCTTCGTCTTCGGCAGATGTCCGAAGAGCTGCGGCAGCTTGCCTTCCATCTGGCCGGCATAGTGCTTGTAGAGGTCGAAGATCTGCTGGCCTGACTGGCCATAGTGCGACCGATCCTGGCGGATGTGGTCGTTGAAGCTCTTGAGGTCGCGATAGCCCAGCGATTGCGCCAGCTTGAGCATGTCAGCTTCGATTGCGGCGACCTGCTTCACGCCCATAGCGTGGATCTGCTCCGGCGTCAGGTCCGTTGTCGTCTGCTCGCGCACCGCGAAGCGATAGCGCGTCGCGCCATCGGGGAGGGCCCACACTCCGGGATCGGTACGCCCCTGGGGCGCATATTCGTTCTTCACAAACGCTGCGAACTTCGCATAGGCGGGAGCAACTTCGTCATGAATCGCTCCCTGGATGGCAATCGTTAGCCGCCCCTGATCGGCGGATGAGAACCCCTTCGGGAATTTCTGCAGCGGCTCGGCGAAGGGGCTGGTGGTCAGGGGCTTTGTCGCAATGTCCTCCGACTGCACGGCAACCTTGTCGAGGAGATAGCGCGGGGGCATCAGGTGGTCCGCCATCCCCTGCTTCATATTTGCCGTCACCTGATCGAGCAAGTGGGGGATCCCGTGCAGTCGCGCGATGTAATTCTCGTAATCCTTCACCGTTTGCAACGGCATCTGCGTCATGAGGCCTGGAATGCCGAGCTGGACGCCATTCATCTGGTCGACGGGCATCTCCCAGTCCTTGAAGCGCGCGCCTTCGACCGCTTCGCGCAGCTGGCGAAGCATCAGAGTCTTGTCGAGCACTTCCTGCTCGTTGAATCCAGCCGTGTCGATTGCCTCGAAGACGCGAATCTCCTCGCGGGCGTGTTCGGTCTTGCGAGCCTGGGCGGCGGCGGAATAGTCGCTCCACCGGCCGTTGTAACGAGGGTCGCCGATCTCGGTGGCCAGCTCGGGAGTGGTGCGCAGATTGTATTGCCATTCCTGGTCGAGGGCGTCGCGCAGCTGTGCGCGGCGGCGGGCGATGCTTGAAGATGGTCCGGACGCCTGAGGCGTCGTGACCGCAAAGGTGGGGATCAGGAGGACCAGAAGGAGCAGGGTACGGCGAAAGTCGGGCATCGGCGGTAACTCCAAAGATTGAGATTTGCGCGGTCACGACGCGCAAAAAGCCATGGTACAGAAGGTCAGGAGGGAAGATCGGCCTTCTCCGCGTCTCCCGCGCTGAGGGAGAGTATTTGTTAGAGTGTGGTGGGCTTGGTTGCTGCAAGTTAGCCGGGAGATGAACCGTGTTTCTGGGAATGGATGTGGGTACGGGCGGCACGCGCGCCGTTCTGGTGGATGAGAAGGGCCAGCTGGCCGCCTCCGCATCGAGTGAGCATGCGCCGTTTCGCACCCCGCATCCGGGATGGGCGGAGCAGGATCCTGAAGACTGGTGGCGCGCGGCGCAGCAAGCGATACGCGACGTGCTTGCCGCGGCTCCGGGCGTGCGGGTCGACGCGGTCGGTCTCACCGGCCAGATGCACGGCGCGGTCATGCTCGACAAAGACGGCAAGGTCCTGCGCCCGTCGCTCATCTGGTGCGATACCCGCACCGAGCCGCAATGCGTCTGGCTGCACGATCAGTTCGGCGGAGGTGAGATCGGCCGTCGAAAGCTGATCGAGCTGACCGCCAATCCCGCATTGCCCAACTTCACCCTGACCAAACTGCTCTGGGTCAAGGAGCACGAGCCGGAGATTTTCGCGCGCATCGCGCACATCCTCTGCCCCAAGGATTACGTCCGCTACCGCCTGACCGGCACGTATGCGATGGATGTACAGGAAGCATCTGGCACGCTGCTGCTCGACGTCGCGCATCGCCGCTGGTCGAAGGAGGTGGCGAAGGTCGCCGGGATTCCCGAGAGCTGGCTTCCGAAGCTCTTCGAGTCGCCGGAGATTTGCGCGAAGATCAGCGACGAAGCAGCTGCGCTCACCGGCTTGGCGGCGGGAACGCCTGTTGCCGCCGGAGCAGGCGACCAGGGTGCCGGCGCTGTGGGCATGGGGATCCTCGAACCGGGTTCGGTCTCGGCGACCATCGGGACGTCAGGCGTGGTTTTTGCGGCGACCGCTGCGCCCACGATTGACCCGCTCGGCCGGCTGCACACCTTTTGCCACGCCGTTCCAGGACGTTGGCATGTGATGGGCGTAACCCAGGCCGCTGGGTTTTCTCTGCGCTGGTGGCGCGAGACGCTGGCGCCGGACCAAAGCTACGACGATCTCACATCTGCCGCCGCCAAAATCCCTGCCGGCAGCGAGGGCCTGCTGTGGACGCCGTACCTGTTGGGCGAACGCACGCCGCATCTTGATCCAACCGCGACAGCGGCGTTCGTCGGCATCACAGCGACCACCACGCGCGCGCACTTCACACGCGCCGTGCTCGAGGGCGTGGCGTACTCGCTCAAGGACACCTTTACGCTGTTTGAGGAGCTGGGCATTCCGGTCAAGGGCGTGCGCCTCGGCGGAGGCGGCGCGCGCGGCCCGCTCTGGCGCGAGATTCAGGCCAACATCTACGGCTATGCCTGCGAGCGCCTCACCGCCGAAGAGGGCGGAGCGTTCGGCGCAGCGCTCATGGCCGGCGTCGGCGCAAAGCACTGGCCCGACCTCGAAGCCGCCTGCGCCGCCGGCATCACCGTCGCCGAGACGATCCAGCCTGATCCGGCCAAAGTTCAGCGTTATGCTGAGGGGTATGCGGGCTATCGGCGTGTTTATCCGGCGTTGAAAGGCATTCACGGGTAGACGGCGAAGCCAGCGTACGCTACGGTCCGTCATCATGCTGCAGATCGCTAAATTCCTGGCACTCGTCGTCAGCATCCTCTCGCTTTGCGCCCTGGCGAGTCATGCTTTCTTCGTGCCCGGCAGTCCGTGGGAAGATCGTCTGCTCGATGGGCTGGCGATGCTGGGTCTTGCCGGAAGCATTTGTTTTGCGAGCGGAATGATCTTCGAAATTCCGGATCGCAAATTCGATCCCGAACCCTCGCCTCACCTCACCCAGACGCTGCCCGTCCGGCTTTTCTTCTGGGGCGCCGGACTGATGGCGGTGGTCTTCGTCGTGTCGTGGTTTCTGGCCGAAGACTTCGTTCCGCTGATCTGGAAGAACCAGCCGTATTGATCGATCCTCAGCGGAGGGGGTCTAGCCCCTCGCATAGTATTGATTCCATTGGAACGGATACCCGGTCAACCCTGAACTGATAACCACTTGGTTAACAGGGTCTCGGAACTCGCGAAAGCCAAGCTTCCGTATTGGCGACCTCACGTCCAGAACCTACGTCAAGTGATCGAGAAGAGAGACAATTGCAACA
>CAZSWI010000153.1:0-8998 GCA_964610635.1 uncultured Acidobacterium sp. | reverse complement strand
GCGATCAGTGAGTCACCTATGGATCGAGCGGTTCTCGAAGATGCACGCAAGCTCAATAATCGGCGATTCTTGTCGACCTGCAATCTCCGGCATTCGGGTTGTTGGCTAGCCCCGAAAGCGCAGTGTTCGCTATTGCTGAATTGCGATTCCAGCGATATCTTTCGATTTCCACACGGCTCCGGGAGTAACCTCTCGACGGGACTCCCTTTCGCCCTATCGAGCGTTGAAAGGGACGGGCTTCGCTCACAGCGAAAGACGTATAGCAATCGCATTTGAAAGGAGCAACTATGAGAAGGATCGCTTCTCTGCTGATTTCGGTTGCGACGATGACTGGCGTTGCGGCCTTGATGTCCCCTCCATCCGGAAATGCCGATGAGACGGCCCCGCCCTGGGTCACAGAAAAGCCCGCTGGATACCGTGACTGGAAATGGATCTCCTCGGCCCATGAAGAGGGCAATCTCAACAGTCTGGGGGCCGTTTTGGGCAACCCGGTAGCCGTCAAGGCCTTCCGGGCAGGCACGATCCCCTTTCCTGACGGCACCATCATTGCCGCTTTGCACTACAAGGCTGTTTCATCGGACGAGAACAACAAGATCTTTGGCAAGGTGCAATCAATCGTTCCTGGTGCCCCTACAAACGTTCAGTTCATGGTCAAGGACTCAAAAAAGTACGCCGCGACAGGTGGCTGGGGCTTCGGTCATTTCAACGCGGATGGCAAACCTGTGGACGCGGCCTTCATGAAACCCTGCTTTGCCTGCCACGCGCAGTTTAAAGCCCACGACCTTGTCTTCACCCAGTACGCGCCTTGATGGATCAGTCCCGGATGGGTGATTTGTCGGTGGACATCTCCCTTCCTCCCTACGCGTATCGAACGGTTCGCGCCTCCAGCCGGCTATCTCTCCAGAAGAGGTTAGAGTGTTCCTCTTTGACAATCGTCCCCTGACAGTCGTCCCTGAATAAAGCGCACACCCCTGTTCCATTTTGCCGCCATAGCCTCCCGCCCCAGCAAAGCGCCGCATCACCCCAGTAACGTGCACAACTATTCGGCGCGGGTCCGTGTCCTCCATATGGATGTATCCTTTCGTTAACCCGCGCCATCCAAAGACCGGTCCGGCTTGAATCCCTTTGCAATGCTGAGTTCCTTTCCTTTTTCGCGTCGTATCCCCCGGAAAATGCTGTCTGGGCTTGTCCTGGCCGGATTCCTCCTGGCTGGGCTGCTGGCCGGCTGCGGCAGATTCGCCTCCCGCGAGCCTCACGAATACGTCTATGTCTGGGCCCGAGGTACTTACCTCCGCGACCGCGTAGCTGCTGTCAGCAACCGGGTGGCGGAGGTCGTGAACGGGCAGCGCCTCCAGGTAGTCGAGCATGGCAGGCGTTTCCTCAAGGTGAAGACCGACAAAGGAGAGGTCGGCTGGATCGAGGACCATGGCGTGATCGACCAGCAGGTCTACGACAAATTCACCCAGCTGGAAAAAGACAATGCGAACGATCCGGTAGTCGGGACGGCGGTCCTCCGCGACGATTATTGGCTCCGCGATGCTCCAGGGAGGACCTCCGACCGCTTCTACCTCTTGCCGGAGAATGACAAGCTGCAACTGCTGATGCGCGCTTCTGTGCCTAAGCCGGATGCGCCCCAGGTTGTGCCGTTGCCGGTTGCCAGGCCGGCGAAGCCGGGGGTGAAGACTGAGCCGGCCTTGCCAACCAATCTCGAGGACTACTGGCTGATCCGCGACAGTACCGGCCGGGTTGGTTGGATACGGTCGCGTACCCTCGACGAAGATGTGCCGGACCCAATTGCCGGGCTGGCCGAGGGCCAGAAGATTGTGGGCGCTTACGTTCTCCGCAAGGTCAACGATCCCGATGCGAATGTGCCTGGCGATCAGGTGCCGGAGTATGTCGCCGTGCTCGCCCCCTATAAGGACGGCCTGCCGTACGACTTCGACCAGGTGCGCGTCTACACCTGGAATGTGAAAAAACATCGCTACGAGACGGCCTGGCGGGATCGCAATATCGCAGGATATCTGCCGGTGACGGTGGGTGAAGCGGATGCGAACGGCCAGGAGCAACCGACCTTCGCGTACCGCGTTGCGACGGGAGATCAGGCTGCTCTCGATCCCCGGACCGGCATGGTTAAGCCCGCGGAAACGGCGACGGAGAGCTTCCGCATGGAGGGCGTGATGGTCCGGCGCGTGGGCGAAGCGGCCCCGCGTCCGGCGGTTGCGCACCCGGCTCACGCTCAGCATGCAAAATCCCACCGGAAGCGGCACGGTTAGGATTCCGCGGCCACGAGTTTTCGAGCCCGGGACTTCGCCGGCGCTACTTATAAACCCTGGTTATATCCGTTGTTTATCAGAGACTAAACAGCGTTGCTTTTTGTCGCGCCGGGGCGAAGATTGCGCAAATGGTTCGAAAACCCGTATCGTTAAGTAACACACCTTGACGGTGGGTGCGGCGCCTCCAACATTTCGGCTTCGCTGCAGTTTTTCCTGCTGTTTAGTGTTTCACCGTCGAGCAAAAAAACGGGCAAAGGAGATCGGCTCATGGAAAACAAGCCGGCGCAGAACATTCAGGACACCTTCCTGAATACAGTTCGCAAAGATAAGACCCCGATAACGATTTACCTTGTGAGCGGCGTGAAACTCACCGGGAAGATCCGTTCATTCGACAAATACTCCGTGCTGCTGGAAAACAACAGCCAGGAGCAGCTGATTTTCAAACACGCCATCTCTACCGTGGTGAGCACCCGCTCCGTCCTGCACGGCGAGCACCGTCCGCCGCACACAGCCCAGGCGGGGCCTGTCGCGGTCTCGACTTCTCCGCAGGCGGTGCAGGAAGCGTCCGGCTCCTGACGGAGAGGAAAACGCAGGCGCAGCAACAGCGATGCCTCTGAACGCCACCGGTACGGCCGCGGAACGGGCATTGCTGGTCACGGTCGTTCTCGGACCGCAGAGGCGATCCCTGACTCGCGGCGCAGTCCAGGCGCGCAACGCGGCCAACTCAACCCCGGCCCCGCACCCCGTCCTGAGCGATGAGGGCTCCCGTCTGGCCGAGTTCCGCGAGCTGGTCATCAGCGCCGGGGCCGGCATTTCCGCCGAGGTTGTGCAGCATCGTCCCAAAGCCGATCCCGCCACGCTCGTGGGCAGCGGCAAAGTGGAAGAGATCTCTGCGATCGCGGCTTCCACGCAGGCAGATGTTGCCATTATCGACCACGACCTGAGCCCGACCCAGCTGCGCAACCTGGAGAATGCGCTCCCCTGCCGCGTTATCGACCGCACCCAGCTGATCCTCGATATTTTTGCGCGCCATGCGCGTACGCGAGAAGGCCAGCTCCAGGTGGAACTCGCGCAGCTGGAATACATGCTGCCGCGGCTGACCGGCAAGGGAAAGGCGATGTCGCAGCTCGGCGGCGGCATCGGCACGCGCGGACCCGGCGAAACCCAGCTCGAGACCGATCGACGCCGCATTCAGCGCCGCGTGCTGCAACTGCGCGGCGAACTCGAAGCCGTCCGCCGCATCCGCACCCAACAGCGCCAGCGCCGCGAATCGGTGCCCGTCCCCACCATCGCCCTCGTGGGCTATACCAACGCCGGGAAAAGCACATTGTTTAACGCCATCACGCGTGCCGGCGTGCTCGAGTCCTCGCGCATGTTCGCCACGCTCGATCCCAAGCTCAGCGCCATTCAGCTTCCCAGCCGCAGAAAAGTGCTCCTGTCGGACACGGTTGGGTTCATCCGCGACCTGCCGCATACGCTGGTCACATCGTTTCGCGCGACTCTGGAAGAAGTGCGCAAGGCCGAGGTCCTGGTGCATGTGCGCGATGCGTCCAGCCCCATGCGCGAGGAGCACAAAGCGGAGGTGGAGAAGGTGCTGGGCGAACTTGACGTGCTGGACAAGCCCCGCATCGAGGTTCTCAACAAGGTGGACCTGCTCAGCGAGGAAGAGTCCGCCGCGCTGGTAGCCGCCACCGAGCGGCGAGCCATCGCGACCTCAGCAAAGGATCGCACTGGCCTTGAAAACCTGATGAACCGCATCGATGCGGAGCTGGTGCAGGATCCGATCCTCGAACAGATGTTTCAGATTCCCCAGTCGGAAGGCGATGTGCTCGCCGCCCTCGAGGCTGGGGCGATGATTCACAACCGCCAATATGAAGGAAATCTGGTGCTGATGAACGTGGCGGGACCGGCCTCGTTGCTCGGTCGCTACAGGCGTTTTCGCCAGCCGGGCAACAATTAACTTGACCAGGAAACTGCCCCTGAAAAAGACAAACCGGATGATGGAGAGTGGTGGGACCTCCGATCACCCGGTTCGCCGACCCTGATCCGGGTCGAGGTGGTATCCTCAGTATACGCCGGAAGGTGGCCAGGTCAAGCTCGTGCGCCATGAATTTTGCCAGCGTTCCACAAGCTGCAACGCGGCCGAAGTCCCAGGTATCAAAACTCTAAGGGTAACCGCCGTTGGTCATTTGACACTGATTTTTCACGTCTGTTAGAACCAAGGGTTCCACCTAAGCCTTTTCAGTCGATTCCGACTGGTCACCGCCGGCCAATCCATGGATGAATTGCTTCGACAACTTGGTGATCTTGCGCTCGGTTCCGTGCCGACCCTGATTCTTTTTGTCCTGTTGGTTCTGGGCTACCGCTTTATTTTGTTCCGCCCCCTCATGAAGACCCGAGCCGAACGGCGGGAGCGCACCGCCGGGGCGCTGGAGAAATCGCATCTGGCGGTCGTCCAGGCCGATGTTCGCGCTCAGGAATATGAAGCGAAGCTGCGGGCCGCGCGCGCCGAGATTTTCCGGGGCCGCGAACAGCGCATGCAGCAGTTGAACGCTGAGCGCGAGAGCGCTATGGCCGCGGCTCGGTTGGTTGCCCAGCAGCGCGTTCAGACGGCCCAGGCTGCTCTGGCAGCGCAGAGCGCCGAGGCAAAAAAGCAGATCGAGGCTTCAGCAAGCCAGCTCGCTGCCCAGGTGATCGCCGCCGTTCTTCCCGCTGCAAGGGAGAGCGCGCAGTGAAAGTCATTCCTCGCATTCTGAGCGTGCTGGTTTTCAGCGTGCCGGTTTTGGCCGGTCTGGTGGCCGTGCCGGCTGTTCGTATTTATGCGCAGGCGGCTTCTGGCCCCGCCCCGGCCTCCGGGCCCGCCAAGCCAGCCGCGCAGAGTCCGGGCGGCGAGCACATGGATGAGCCCGAAACCAACTCCGACGTCGAGCAGTATCGCCACTCGTCCGTCGTGCAGGCTATCGCTCGCTTCGCTCACATCAAAACCGAGACGGCCGCCCAGATCTTCGAGGACTTGAATTCCGGCGTACTGATCGTCGCCATCGCCGCTGTTTTGTGGAAGATGCTGCCGAAGCTCTTCCGCAATCGCTCGGAAGCGCTGCAAAAGGAACTCATCAGCGCGAGACTGGCTACCGAGGACGCCAATCGCAGGCTCGCCGAAGTCGACGCGCGTCTGTTACGGCTCGATTCCGATATCGATGCCATTCGGCGCCAGGTGGCGCAGGAATCCGTCGAAGATGAGAAGCGCATTCACGCGGCGCTCGAGACCGAGCGCGAACGCATTATCGCTTCCGCCGAGCAGGAGATCGCCGCGACCCAGGCCGCTGCCCAACGCGATTTGAAAAGGTTTGCCGCCGACCTCGCCATCGACAACGCCATGCGCCGGATTCAGCTCTCCAACGATACCGATCGCGCCCTCATTCGCGAGTTTGGCAAGTCGCTGAACAAGAATTCGGGAGGGGAGGCGTAAATGGCGATCTTTGCATCCCGGTACGCGCGCGCCTTTGCCGACGTGATCTTCGAGACGAAGCTGAATGCCAAAGCCGTTCAAACGCAGCTTGGGGATTTTGGCGCGGCGTGGCATGAGAGCCCCGAGCTGCGCGAATTCTTCCTCGATCCCTCCTTTCCGCTGGATCAAAAGATTGCGCTCCTCGACAAGCTGAACGCCAGGCTCAAAATGGCCCCACAGACCCGCAACTTCATCGCGGTGCTCATCCGGAACGATCGCATCGCCGGCTTCGACGATGTGGCGGCCGAGTTGCGGCGGGAGATCAACCTGCGGCTGGGAATCTCCGAGGCCAAGGTCGTCTCCGCGAGGAAGCTCGACGACAAGGAGCGCAACGCCCTGGAAAAGCAGATCGCGGAACTCACCGGCGGCGCCGTGGAGGCACAATTCGAAGAGGACGCTGCGTTGCTCGGTGGCGCTGTTGTTCAGGTGGGCAGCACCGTGTACGACGGTTCGGTGCGCGGCCGGTTGGATCGGCTCAGGGAAGAATTGACGGCAAGTTAGCGGTTTCACACCATCAGGATCTGAGAAGCAGGCAGGGAACAGAAAAGCATGGCGCAAATTAAAGCAGACGAAATAACCGCGCTCCTGAAGGAGCAAATTTCGAATTACGACGCGAAGATGCGCGTCGATGAGGTCGGCACTGTCATTACCCTGGGCGACGGCATCGCGCGCCTGCATGGGCTCGACAAGGTCATGGCCGGCGAACTGCTCGAGTTCCCCCACGATATCGCCGGACTGGCCATGAGCCTCGAAGAGGATCAGGTGGGCTCAGTGCTGCTGGGCGATTACACCGAGGTTCGCGAAGGCGACCAGGTCAGGCGCACCGGCAAAATCCTCAGCGTCCCGGTTGGCGACGCCATGATTGGCCGCGTGGTGAACTCGCTCGGCCTGCCCATCGACGACAAAGGACCCATCCAAACCACCGAGACACTCCCCGTCGAGCGCCTCGCTCCCGGCGTCATCGACCGCCAGCCGGTGCGCGAGCCGATGATGACCGGCCTCAAGGCCATCGACTCCATGATCCCCATCGGCCGCGGCCAGCGCGAGCTGATTATCGGCGACCGCCAGACCGGCAAGACCGCCGTAGCTCTCGACACCATCATCAACAACGAGAAGAACGACCTCATCTGCATCTATTGCGCAATCGGTCAGAAGCGCTCGTCGATCGCGGGGGTGGTGCAGACCCTCGACGAGTTCGGCGCGATGGGGCACACCATCGTTGTCGCGGCGTCGGCATCCGAGCCGGCTCCCATGCTCTACCTCGCTCCCTACGCGGCCTGCGCGATGGGCGAGTATTTCCGCGACAAGGGCCGCCATGCGCTCATCATCTACGACGATCTCTCGAAGCACGCCATCGCGTACCGCGAAATTTCCCTGCTTCTCCGCCGTCCCCCAGGCCGCGAAGCCTACCCCGGCGACGTCTTCTACCTCCACTCGCGCTTGCTGGAGCGCGCCTCGAAGCTGAGCGACAAGAAAGGTGGCGGATCGCTGACCGCGCTGCCCATCATCGAGACCCAGGCGGGCGACGTTTCGGCGTACATTCCCACCAACGTTATTTCGATCACCGACGGACAGATTTTTCTCGAAACCGATCTGTTCAACTCCGGCCAGCGTCCCGCCGTGAACGTGGGCTTGTCCGTCTCGCGCGTAGGCTTCTCCGCTGCCATCAAAGCCATCAAGCAGGTCGGTTCGACCCTCAAGCTGGACCTGGCCCAGTACCGCGAACTGGCAGCCTTTTCGCAGTTCGGCAGCGATCTGGACAAGGTGACGCAGAACCAGCTCAACCGCGGCCAGCGTTTGAGCGAATTGCTCAAGCAGCCCCAGTTCCATCCGCTGACGGCGGAGAAGCAGGTCATCATCCTCTTTGCCGGAACCCAGGGCTACCTCGACGATCTTAAGGTCGAGCAGATTCGAGCCTTCGAAGACGGCCTCTACCCCTATCTCGACTCCGGGCAATCGCAGCTGTTGACCGACATTGCGACGAAAAAGGCCCTCGACGACGATCTCCGCAACCGTATCCATGCCGCGCTCAAGGAATACAAAGCCAACTTCGTCGCCGACCACGAAGAGGCGAAACTGAAAGAAAGCGCCGTGAAGCCGCTCAACGGCCAGGAAAAGAAGAAAGAGCAGGAGCAGAAGGCGGAGCAGCCGGTAGGAGCAGCCCACTAAGAAATGGCGAACGTCCTCGATTTACGGCGCCGCATTCGCAGCGTGCGGAACACCCGGCAGATCACCAAAGCCATGAAGATGGTTTCGGCGGCGAAGCTGCGCCGCGCGCAGGAACGCGCAGTGGCGTCGCGTCCTTATGCCGGAATGCTGGCCAGTGTGCTCGAATCGTTAAAGCGCCGCGCACAGATCTACGACCCGGAAACCGGCGAAGTGCGGCATCCGCTCCTGCTGACGCGGCCGGAGAACCGCATCCTGCTGGTCGTCGTGTCCGGCGACAAGGGATTTGCCGGCGCCTTCAATACCAACATCTTTAAGGCGGCTGCCAATTTCATCCTCGAGAATGGCGAAAAGGAAATTGACGTCGAAGCGATCGGCCGCAAAGGGCGCGACCTCTTCCGGCGGCGCTATCCTGCCGCTCAGTTTGATGACTCGCCCGAAGAGGGTCGGCGCCCGAACCGCCAGCGGGGCAGCGGCATCGAGGTTCTGGCCGGCCCAACATCCGCCCTCGACAGGCTGACCTACGACGCGGTCCGCGAAGTAGCTGAAGAAATCATCGTCCGCTATGAGCATGAGGAAATCGATGCGGCATACCTGGTCTATAACGAATTCAAATCTGTGATTCAGCAGCGGGTGGTGGTAGAGCGCCTTCTGCCCATCGTCTCCATCGGCGAACAGCAGATCGCCGAAGCGCAGGAGCCGAGCCTCGAGGAACGCGAGCGAGCCGCGGAAGCCGCCTTGTCCTCTGGCGTAAGTCTCTATCCGCTGGAGGCTGATGCCGCGCAAAAACAGCTCGAAGACGAGACGAAGAATTTCGGCACCGCCGAGGTCGACTACATCTACGAGCAGCCGCCCCAGGTCATTTTCGCGGACGTGCTGCCGCGCTACGTCACCTCGCAGATCTATCACGCCACGCTCGAATCCATCGCCGCCGAGCACGCCGCCCGCATGACCGCAATGGATTCGGCAACCAATAACGCATCGGACATGATTGACTCGCTGACCCTGACCATGAACCGCGTTCGTCAGGCAGCCATCACCAAAGAAATTA
>CAZSWI010000152.1:0-9067 GCA_964610635.1 uncultured Acidobacterium sp. | reverse complement strand
GTTGTCGCGGTAGCTGCGGATGCCGAAGTAGACGAGCAGGAACGACGCCACCATCGTGGTGTAGCCGAGAACCAGGCTGTGGCCGGAGCCAATCTTGTTGGCGATGAGAAGGTTGCCGCCCATCAGGACGGAGATCATGACGCCGGCGATGAGGCCGAAGGTGAGGACGGTTTTCTTCATGGGAGGCTCCTGGTGCTGCTGAGGATGGAGTCACAGTGCGGTGGAACGGCGCCCGATGTCGTCATCCTTTCGCATGATTTTTTGGGGAGTGGACCGAAAATCGTGCTTTCGGATGACGCGTTTGCCCGAAGGGCGTCCGCCTGGACGGCCAGTCCTCACGGCAGCAGGCCCAGTTCTTTGCCGCGCTGGACGGCCTGGGTGCGGCGGGCGGCTCCGAGCTTGTCGAAGGCGCGGGCACAGTGTGTCTTGACGGTGTTTTCGGAAACGAAAAGCTGCGTGGCGATCTCGCGATTGCTGAAGCCGCGGGCGACCAGGGTGAGGATTTCGAGCTCGCGCGCCGTGATGCCGAGAGTCCGCTGCTGGGCCGTATTAGGAGCGAAGGGTTCGAGGGCGGGGACTTCCGCGGGGACAAGCACTTCCCTCACCACGACCGTTTCGCGGATGGTTTCGCGACTGCGCGTGATGCGGAGGCCGAGCCAGATGCCGAAGGTCGCGAAGAGGATGGCGACGAGCGCGCCGTAGAGCTCGACGGAGTGCTCGATGATGACGAAGCGGTATTCGGTGTATTGGAGGGTGGCGATGAGGAGGCCTCCGACGAGACCGAAGATGAGGACGTGGCGCTTCATGATGGGATTGTGAAGAAGTATATCCTCGCCGGCCCCAGCCTCCGCTCGCCTTGAGGCTCCAGGTTTTTTAGAGCTTCACCTCGAACCCAGCAGTGCCCTCTTCGGCCTTCACTGCGGCTTCCGCTGCCTGGAAGCCCATCTTCGAATGCGTACCGTCGCAGAAAGGCTTGTTGACCGACGCCCCACAGCGGCACAGCGAAAACGCCGGCTTGCCGGTCAAATCCCATTCACGGCCTTCGGCATCCACCAGTGTCACCGGACCTTCTACGCGATAGGGCCCATTGGGACGCACCGTAATCTTCACATCCGCCATCGAAAAACTCCTGAGGAATCGAAATCGAGCTGCCTGGTATCAAGTTGCTTGTTCCAGTCTACCCGCAGCGCACGAGCGGAACTCGCCCGTGACCCCTGCGCCTCTCATCCCCCGGAAGAAGGATGGCCTGCTCTCGAATCCCACGCGGAAGATGGAGGCAGTGAGCACCCTCCTTGCCAGTCCGAAGGAAGCATCGCGCGAAGCTCCTCAACGCCGCGTCGGGCAGGAACGCCTCTTCCGATGGATTTTCCCGGCGCAGGGAGTCGCGTCGCTCCTCGCCTGCTGCATCCTGTGGTCGCTGCGCAAGCAGATGTGGGGCGATGAAGTTGTAACGGTCACGGAACTCCGCGATCCCTCTCTGGCGCATCTGCTGCACGCCGTGCCGCGCCTTGGTGGCGCCGGCATGCCGCTCTTCTATCTCACAGGGTGGCCGTGGGCGCACGTTTTCGGCCTGAGCGATCTCTCACTGCGGCTGTATTCGTCGTTCGGCGTCTGCGGAGCCTTTCTGGTTTTGCTCGCGACCCTGCGCCGACGCTTCAGCGGGTCATCGGCTTTTCTCGGCACCGCATTTGGCCTGTTCGCTTCGCTGATCGTCCTCGACCAGAATGCAGAAGCCCGCGGTTACGGCCTCTACCTGCTGTTGTTCTCCCTTGCTCTTGCTCAGGCTCTTAAAATAGCGGAAGCGCCGCGCCCTTCCGCTGCCGCTCTCGTTCTGCTCACAGTGAGCCAGGCAGGCCTGGTGCTGGGCCACATGCTTGGCCTCGTCTATGCCGGTTTGATCCTGGTGGCTCTGATCGCTGCCGACGCGTGGCAGCGCCGATTCCGGGCCCGAGTGTATGTCTGCTGCATGGCGGGCTGGCTCGCGCTTATCCCGTGGATCCCCGCCATACGAGCCTCGGCGGCCGTCGGCAAGCCGCATGGCTGGATCGCCATGCCGACCCTGGGCGACCTGGCATCGAGCCTGTCGTTTTGGCTCTTCACCGGGCTTTACTGGCAGCTGCCCCATCGTCCCGCCATACTGCTCGCTTTTGGATGGGTCACTGCTGTAGTTTGCGTCGCCGGGCTGGTTCTGGCAACGCTTCGGGCACTCGTGGCGGCTGAGCCTTCGCAGCGGCCCGTTTTCCTGGCGGGACTCGCGCTGCTCCTGGCGCCGGCGGTCTTCCTCGTCATCTCGCACATAGCCGCGCCCATCTTTCTTCCGCGCTACCTTATCCCGTCCGCGCTCGGCATTGCCATGCTCACAGCGGGCTGGGCCGAGCACCGCAAAGCGGGCAAGGGAATTGCCGGCGCAGCCGGGAGCTATCAAATTGTCCTGGGCATTCAAATCGTCCTGAGCTGCGCGGTTCTTCTGCTGCCGATTGCCACGGCGCTGCTGGCCAAGCCCACTTCGCTCAACGTTTCCCGCATCGACGCTTTGGCGGCCGGTCGCCCGGTGGTTTGCGATTCGCTGAAAGATTTGCTGGTAATGACGCGCTACAGCTCTCATCCCAATCTGGCTGAATATCCGATGGACGAGGCAGTGGCGAAGACCGTCCCCGGCGCCGACGCCGATTTTCGCCTGATGACGAATTACCGGCGCGAAGGCTATCTGGCCGCCAATCTGCCTGACGATTCCGTGATCCTGGACCAGAGGTCATTTCTGCTGCTCGACAACGGGGATGCGGCGTGGTTCCGCGTCGTGATCGAATCGAATTCGCAGTTCACCTGGAAGATCCTCGCTCGGATCGACAGCACCCGGCGCCTGATTGAAGTAGAAAAGAAGTCCTGATGGCCGGTGGGACTCAAACTCACCGCAGCGTTGCCGCCTGCGCGGTCAGCGCCAACGGAGGGGCTTCCTCCGTTCCTTTTGATGAACGCGCGTACAAATACCAACCGAGCCAAACCGGCGCCGGCCACAGATACCACGCTGAGTGAAGGCCCACCACGAAAAATGGCTGAATCTCGAGCGCAATGTAGATCGACGCAAGTACCGCGAGCACGCTGCGCGACGACGTCCGCCATGCGCCATACATCAGCGCAGGCAGCGCGAGCGACTGATCGTAAATCCAGCAGTACGGCGCAACAAGGATCGAAACCAGGAGGAGAGAATTGCCGTTTTCCACCCAGTCCCAGGAATACCGGCGACGCCAGAAATAGACGACCGCCCAGATGCAGCCGGGAATCGCCGGCACGAAAGCGAGCCATTTCGCCGCAGGATCGATGAGTTGGCGCAACTCCACGCCGAAACAAGGAATAAACTCGTTTGCGATTCCCGAAGTATGAGCCCACTGCAGGTACTGAACAAACGCGGCCGGGTCGATCAGCAGCGTTACGATGCAGCTCACCGCGATCGCCGCTGTCGCGCCGGCCAGGACTCGATAGCTGCGCGAAACGACGATCCACAGCAGAAGCACGACGCCGAACGGCAGCAGCAGATGCGGCTTCAGCGTGCATAGCCACAGAGATGCGCCCGCCCAGAGAGGCCGGGTCCGATGCAGCCGCAGAAACAGCACCAGCCCCAGCAGCAGAAACAGGGAAGTCTGGCCCATGATGACGCACTGCAGCGCCGGCGGAAAGCAGTAGCCCAACCACTCGAGATGCGTCCCCGGCCGGCCGAACATCTTCCAGATTGTCTTCACACAAAAAATCAGGATGCCCAGCATCAGCAGAGACCACGGCAGAGCCGCCACCCTCGGACCAATGAACCCAAGAGGAAGAGCGAGCGGTAAAGCCCAAGGCGGGTTCCGCATGTAGTAGGAGCCACGCTTGCCATTGAACCCGGCATCGCGCTCGAGTTCGCCCATGGCAAGCGGATCGTAAGGATTGGCGTGGTGGACGAGTTGCTGGCCGGTCGCCCAGTAAACGACGTAGTCGCGCGCCCCCGCCAGATGCCGCATCATCGGCATCACGCCCAGAAACAGCGCGGTCGTCGTGATGGCTAAGCCGCACGCTATGGCGACGATCAGTTCCGAAAAGTCCGGCCGCTTTTTGGAAAGAGGGGGATGCGCGTCCGCCATGGACGCAATTTTACGGTTCGCGTTGGATGGGCAGGAATGCCTCTTTCGATACGCGACAGGAAAGACCCGCGCCGGTCTTCAGCACTTTTTGCACTTCGCCAGGATCGCCTTGTGCAGCCGCTCCCGGAGATCGTCGGGCAGCGCGTAGAGCTCGTGGCTGCGGTAAATCTCAATCGTCTTGCGCGTCGTGCTCAGCGTGATCTCGCAGTGCTCGCAATCTTCCAGGTGCTCCTGCAGATCGGCGCGCAACGGTATTGCCGCGTCCTGATCGAGCATTTCATCCAGCTGTGCTAAAAACTCCGTGCACGTCACTTCACACCATCCTGGGCCTGTTGTTTCTGACCTCGCTTAAAGTAGCGGCTGAGCCGCTCTCGCAGCTGTAACCGCGCCCGCAGCAGGCGCGACTTCACCGCCGGAATGCTTAACCCCAGCGTCTCCGCCGTCTCCTCAGTCGAAAGCCCTTCGACGTCGCGGAGCACGAAGACCACGCGAAAGCCCGGCGGCAGCCCCTGGATGGTCTTGCGGAGAATATCGCCCATCTCGGACTGGCCATACAGCGCCTCGGGATCGGGACTCCAGTCGGCCAGATCGCGGGGCATCGAGCCTTCTTCGGTCTCGACGTCCTCGTCGATGGAAACCATCCGCCCGGTGCGCCGTTTGCGCAGGCGCATCAGCGATTCGTTGACCGCGATGCGCACCAGCCAGGTATAAAACTTTGAGTTCCCCTGGAACTGGTCGAGCTTCTCGTACGCCTTCAGGAACGCGTCCTGGACCACATCCTCGGCGTCTTCGCGGTTCTGGACGATGTGCTGGGCGATGCGAAAAACCTGGCGATCATACTGCTTCACCAGCTTTTCGTACGCGGCCATATCGCCCCGCCGCGCCCGCTCTACCAGCGCCACGTCAGGATGAACTTCGGCCGTTCCTTGTGATTGGATGGGAGAAGACATGAATGGCTTCAGAATCTGGACCGCAGCAGACAACTTTGTCTCCCCCCATACTAACCGGCGCGGCTGCGCGGCGGCAAAGATGGGGCCGGCAGCTCTGCTCTGGGCTCTGTTCTTCTTTTCGATGGCCGGGTGCGGCAAAAAGACTCCGACTTATGCAGGTGCTCCCGACACGGTCCGCCAGATTGTGATGAAGAAGTGGGAGATTGTCCCCAGCCGCATCGAAGTGCCGCAGGGCGCGCGCGTCGAGCTGGTCGTTTCCTCGACCGATGTCGAGCATGGGATCGCGGTTCCGGGGCTGGGCATCCGCGAGCCGGTGCAGCCCGAGCATCCTGCTGTGATTCGTTTTCTTGCCGAGGCACCCGGGGTCTATCCCATGCGCTGCAGTATTCTCTGCGGACGCGGGCATGGCAGGATGACCGGCGAAATTGTCATTACGGCGGCGGGTCGCTAGTAACGGGTCGCCCGTGGCCTGTTAAAACTGGCAAGGTTTATCCCGGGAAAACAGCGGTACACAAGTAAGCAACTTTTTCCCAGCCAGGCGGTTTTCTAACCAGAATCGGAGCGATTCCGTCATACTCTGTTGACAGAGGCGGGGATGTTTGCTGTTTTCAGCGATGGCATGATGAAACGGCTCTTTGTAAGGTTGACCTTGCTGATTGGCGTCGCGGTCCTGCTGGCTCCGGCAAGGGCCTGCGCCCAGACCGGCTCTGCCGGCGCACCGTCATCCCAGCAGCCGGCAGCCACCCACCCTGCAGCCACGCACCATACGAGCAAGCCGAACAGCATATCCAGCAACGCCCATGCATCGCGCAGAGCTTCAGCCACAACGGCGCGCCGAACCTCATCAACGACGGCCCACACGGCCCACACCCGAGCCGTCGCCCGCCGCCATCGCCGCCGGCCGCTTACTGCCCACGAACTGGCCCGGAGCCGGCGTCTTCAGCATGCGTTTGTCGCCTCCTCGCAGTTGCGGCCGATGGCCCAGCAACTTGCCCAGACGCCCACTCCCGCAGCCTACGCGGGTGTCGCCAGCTACGCGCACAGCCACACCGGAGAAGCCGCCGCCGCGGCCTACCTCGCTCTTGGCCACGCCTACCTGCTCGAACGCAAATTTCCGGAGGCTGTCAGCGCCCTCCGTTCCGCGCACCTCGCCGACGCCACCAAAGCGCAACCTGACGGCGCGCTCGCCGACTACTCCCAGTACCTCACCGCCCAGGCTTTTCTGCAGAGCAATCAACTGCCCCAGGCCGAGCTGGTCCTGAACGATTACGTGGTCAAGTACCCCGACAGCATCTTCGTGAACAGCGTTCCCATCCTGCGCGCGAATCTGCTGGTGCAGGAGGGCGACCCGCAGGCCGCGCTCACCACGCTGAACCCACACCGCCAGGAGCCGATCGCCGGTCACGCCGACTTCCAGCTCGCTCTCGCCAAATCCGAGGCCATGGCGGGCCATAACGACGAAGCCCAGCAGCTCTTCGAGCACGTCTATCTCGATTACCCGCTCAGTATCGAAGCCGGCGTTGCGCGCAGCCAGCTTGCGACCAATGGCGTGCTTGCCACGCTTCCGCCGGAAAAGCGCCGTGCGCATGCCGACGCTCTTTACAACGCTGGTCACTTCGCCGACGCCGAAGACGAATACCGCTCCCTGGCCGGCCAGGCCAACGTCGACGAAGCCAGCCGCAATGCTCTGCTCGCCGCCGCCGCCGAATGCGACTGGAAACTCCATCGCCTCTCGCAGACCCAGGTCAATGCGCTTCCAGACAGCAACGACGAAGCCGGTGCCCGCCGCATGTATCTGCTCATGGAACTGGCGCGCGACAAGGGCGACGCCAATACCCAGCAAGCCATCGTCACACAGATGGAGACACGCTTCCCGGATAGCCCCTGGCTCGCCGAGGCCCTCTATTCGAGCGGCAACATGTATCTGCTGCTCAAGGACTATCCGCACGCCATCACTTACTACGGCGAGCTTGCCAGGCGCTTCCCGACGCACAAGTACGCGCCCAGCGCCCACTGGCGTGCCGGATGGCTGAACTACCGGCTCGCACAATATGCCGAAGCCGCACGCCTTTTCGACGAGCAGATTCGCGTCTACGCCGGCGGTAAAGAGATCCCCGACGCACTCTACTGGCGTGCACGGGTCTACGAGGACCAGGAGCACAAGCCCTCAGCCGCGGCCGCGTATTACAGCACGATCCTGCGGGTCTTCCCGCACTACTACTACGCGATGCTCGCGCAGGACCGGCTCTTGCAACTGGGGGCCGTCACGCCCGACTCGATCGCCGATCTCGATGCGCTGCATCCGATGCCCATCCCCGAGCTCACCGACGACGTGCCGGAAGACGATCCGCACGTCGTGAAAGCGCGTCTCCTGGCCAACGCGGGGCTCAACGAATACATTGCGCCGGAGATTCGGGCCTCCGACGGAAGCGACGAGTGGGGCGCGTTTGCCGAAGCCGAAATCTACGCCTCCTATGGCGAATCGTGGCGGGCCATGCGCCTGCTCAAGCGCGCCATTCCGTTCTACACATCGGCGCCCATTGAGGCCATTCCCGTCGCCTACTGGCGCATCCTCTTTCCGCAGAATTACTGGACCGACATCAAAGCCGACGCCGAGCGCAACGGGCTCGATCCCTATATGGTCGCGTCGCTCATTCGCCAGGAAACCGAGTTCAATCCGGCGGCCATCTCCAACAAGAGCGCCTACGGCCTGATGCAGCTTCTGCCTTCGGTCGGCCGCTCTCTCGCGCGGGAAGAGGGCATCCGGCATTTCCAGACCACGGAGCTTCTGAATCCCTCGACGAACATTCGACTCGGGACTCTTTATCTCAAACAGACGCTCGAGAAATTTGGTGGCCAGGCTGAGTACGCATTCGCCGCGTACAACGCAGGAGACGACCGCGTTGTCGACTGGCAGAGCATCGGCAACTACCACGGCATCGACGAATTTGTGGAGTCGATCCCGTTCACTGAGACGCGCGAATACGTCCAGGCCATCCTGCGCAACGAGCAGATTTACCGCGAGCTCGATAAGCTTACAAACCAGCGCGCGCAGCGCTGACGGCCGGTAGCCCGTCCTGCAATTCTGACTGAGTCACGCGATTGAGGGGCAGCTCCGTCGCAATGGTTTTATCGCGGCGATTCGATATATCGTATTGCTCATGAAATTTTCATCGCCCGCCGGCGCTCTGAAGCGCCTTGCCCCATTCTTCGCTTTCCTGTGCATTCTCAACCTGCCTTGTCTCTCCCTAGCGGCGCAGTCCGATAACGACGGGCCCCCGCCGCCTCCTCCCACCCCGGCCGCGGGCGGACCAGCCGCTAAATCCAAGCCCGATGCGACCGCCGAAGCGCATCCGCTGCCTCCGCTGCCGCCTGACGCTCATACGCAACAGAGCATCACCCTCGACGGCAAGAAGCTTGCCTATACCGTCACGGTGGGCACGCTTATCGCACGCGATGCGGAAGGGAAGGCAGCCGGCCAGATCGTCTACACCGCCTACACCGTCGACGGCCCCAATCGCCCCGTCACCTTCGCCTTCAACGGCGGACCCGGCGCCGCCTCGGTCTACCTCAACTTCGGCGCCATCGGTCCCAAGCACCTCAACGCCGGCAACGAGGGCGACAGCCCCTCCGATCCTCCGACTCTTGTCGACAACGCAGGCACCTGGCTCGATTTCACCGACCTCGTCTTCATCGATCCCATCGGCACCGGTTTCAGCCGCTCGCTGGTTTCAGCGGACGAGACGAAGAAGCTTTTCTGGACGACCGAGCCCGACATCGAGTACCTCTCGCGCTCGATCTACGACTGGCTCGTTAAGAACGACCGCCTCCAGTCACGCAAGTATCTGGTCGGCGAAAGCTACGGCGGATTCCGCGGCCCTCGCATCACCTACTTCCTCCAGTCGCAGCTCGGCGTGGCGATGAACGGCGTGGTTCTCGTCTCGCCGTATCTGAACCCGACCGTCGAGCAAAACGGAGACCTGTCGCCGCTGCCATGGATGG